>CAZMOU010000102.1:0-7887 GCA_964567835.1 uncultured Chitinophaga sp.
GGCAGCGGCTTGGGCACCACCTTCAGGCACGACGGGTCGATGTCGTACCAGCCGACGTTGTTGAACTGGTCGAACTCCACCAGGCAGCGGCCGTTCATGTTCACCGTCCGCACCAACCCCGTGGACCGACCGAAGCGGGCCAACTCCGGGGCCGGAGACTTCACCACGACGTACTTGTCGGTCCACTCGGACTTGAGGCGTTCGATGACGTCGAACATGGCGGCTTCCCGGCGGAAAAAAGGGGTTTTCCCCGACGAATGTGACCGATCCCGCGCCCGGATTCAAGCCGGCATCGGGCGGTCTCGGGGATCGCTCCCCGCGACGGCCGCGAGGCTCGCTCCACCGCACGCCACGAGCCCTTCGGGTCCGAAACGATAGGACCAGCGGCAGGTTCGGGGGAGCGTCTCCCCGTCGGGATCGGGCACGACGCGCAGCGGGGGCGGGCCGGCGGAATCATCGGGGCCGCCGCCGGGGATCCTGGCGTAGGTCGAGCCGAGACCGAGCGGGGTGTCGTGGATCCGGGCGGCGACGTCGAAGCGGATCGTTCCCGGGGCGGCCGCGTCGGCCAGGACCACCGCCGAGAAGTGGGTGCGTCCGGCCTGTCCCACCGCCATCAGTGGCGCGTCGGGGGTGGCACCGAGTCTCGTCACCTCGACGAACGCGGGCGACGCCGGCCACCGCGCGTCGTCGCCGGCCGGTCCCTCCACCGACCGCCATACCACGGAAGGGGAACCGCGGACCGTCACCGAATGGTGCCAGCGGTCGCCGACCCGCTCGAAGCGCACCGTCACCTCCCCGACCTCGAGGACCTGGGGTGGTCGTGCTGGCGCGGGCATCGGGAACCGTTCCCGGGGGGGCCGGACGGGGAATGACGCCCCGATCCTATCCGCAACCACCGCGCCGGGGGATGGTTGGTGCGGTGCCGCCGCCGCGGCACACTGGTGGGGTGTTCCGCCGCCCCTCGGCCCCCGACCCCTCCCGGACACCGCCGGCGCTCAACGATGGAACCGCGACGCTCGACCGGCTGGCCGATCCTCCTCGGCGTGGTGCTCATCGGGTCGATCCTGGCCCTGGGTGTCGGCTGGGTGCTCGTCGGCATCGCCGCCGCCTTCGGCTCGCAGAACGCCGCCCTCTATTGGGTGATCCTCGGCGTGGGGATCGCCTTGCTGGTGCTGCTCCTCGTCGGGGTGGTCGTCTACCTGTTCCTCACCGTGAAGGCCATCGCGCTCTCGCAGCGGCAGAGCAACTTCATCGACAGCGTGACGCACGAGCTGAAGAGCCCGCTGGCGTCCCTCAAGCTCTATCTCCAGACGCTCCAGGCCCGGCCGGTGTCGCCGAACCAGCAGGCCGACTTCCACCGCTTCATGCTCGAGGACGTGGAGCGGCTGGACCGTCTCATCGACCATCTCCTCGACGCCGCCAAGACCCTCCAACGCCGCCCCCCCGACGCCGAGGAGGCGACCGAACTGGAGCCGATCGTCCGCTCGGCACGCGACGGCGTGGCGGTGCGCTACGGCATCGACCCGGCGCGGATCCGCATCGAGGGGTTCGACGCCGCGGACTTCAAGGTCCGCGGCCGGCAGGCCGATCTCGAGATCGTGTTCCGCAACCTCGTCGACAACGCCGTCAAGTACTCGATGCCGGAGCCGGAGGTGTCGATCGCGGCGGGGGGACGGGGGGGCAGGGAGGTGACGGTCCGGGTCACCGACAACGGTCCCGGGATCGCGCCGGCCGACCGGTCGACGGTGTTCGGACGTTTCGTCCGCCTGGGGAGCGAGCTCGAGCGTTCCACCCCCGGCACCGGGCTGGGCCTCCATCTCGTCCGGTCGATCGTCCGCCAACTGCGTGGCCGGGTCTCGGTCCTCGGCCGCGGCGCCGAGCGGGGCACGGTGCTCGAGGTGCGACTGCCGGCGGCGTGACGGTGCCCGGGCCGGCGATCGCACGCGACCCTTTCCCGTCGCCGCGGCGACCGGTCTAATCCCCGCATGACGACACACTCCCACGCTCCCGCGCCGGCCGCCACCCGTCCCGTCCCCGATCCGATCCCGCTGCGGCGGGTCCTCGTCAGCGTCTACGACAAGGCGGGCCTCGACCTCCTCGCCGCCGCGCTCGCGCGCGGGGGGATCGAGGTGGTCAGCACCGGGGGCACCGCCCGGGCGCTCGAGGCCCGGGGCCTGCGCGTCGTCGACGTCGCCGCGGTGACCGGGTTCCCCGAGATCCTCGACGGCCGCGTCAAGACGCTCCACCCGGCGGTGTTCGCCGGCCTCCTCCACCGCCGCGACCGGCAGGACGACATCGACGTGATCGCCGGCCATGGCATCGGCCCGATCGACGCGGTGATCGTGAACCTCTACCCGTTCGAGGCGGTGGTGGCCCGTCCCGACGCCACCCCCGCCGAGGCGATCGAACTGATCGACATCGGGGGGCCGAGCCTCGTCCGCGCGGCGGCGAAGAACCACGCCTTCACCGTCGTCGTCACCTCTCCCGACCAGTACGCCGATCTCGCGGCGATGATCGATCGCGGCGGGACCACGATCGGGGAGCGGCGTCTCCTCGCCGCGCGGGCGTTCGAGCGCACGGCCGCCTACGACGCGGCGATCGCCGCCTGGATGGGCCGCCACGCCGGGCTCGCGGCGCCGGTCGCGGCGGCGCCGCCGGCCGCCGCCGACGACCAGGATGCCGCACCGCTCCCGGCGCGCTTCTCGCTTTCGCTCGAGGAGCGGCAGTCGCTCCGCTACGGGGAGAATCCCCACCAGTCGGCGGCGCTCTACGCGCCGGTCGGATCGCGCGTCGGGCTCGCCGGACTGCGGCAGCTCTGCGGCAAGGAGCTCTCCTACAACAACCTCCTCGATCTCGACGGCGCCATGCGGCTGGCCGGGCTCGTCGAGTCCCCCGCGGCGATCGTCGTCAAGCACACCAATCCGTGCGGCGCGGCGAGCGCCGACACCGTCGCCGCGGCCCTCGGCACCGCGATGGCGGCCGATCCGACGAGCGCCTTCGGCTCGATCGTGGCGGTCAACCGCCCCTTCGACCGGGCCTGCGCCGAGGTCCTCTGCCAGCCGGGGATGTTCGTCGAGGTGGTGGCGGCGCCGTCCTTCGAGCCGGCCGCGGTCGAGCTGCTCACCACGAAGCCGACCTGGAAGGCGAGCGTGCGATTGGTGGAGGTGCCGCCGGGCGATCCGTGGGAGCCGACCCACGGCCTCGAGTTGCGGAGCGTCGCCGGAGCCCTGCTGGCCCAGCGTCCCGACGTCTGCTGCGACGATCCGTCCGCCTGGAAGGTGGTCACGCGGGTGGCGCCTCTGGCGTCCCTCACTCCCGCGCTCGACTTCGCCTTCACGGTGGTCCGCCGCCTGACGAGCAACGCCATCGCGGTCTGCCAGGGGCCGAGCCTCGTCGGCGCCGGCATCGGTCAGACCAGCCGCGTCGATGCCACGAGGATCGCGCTCGAGAAGGCGGGAGAGCGCGCCCGTGGCGCCGTCCTCGCCTCCGACGCCTTCTTCCCCTTCGCCGATTCGATCCCGCTCATCGCCGCGGCAGGCGTCGCGGCGATCATCCAGCCGGGGGGATCGAAGCGCGACGCCGAGGTGATCGCCGCGGCCGACGCGGCGGGAATCCCCATGGTGTTCACCGCCCGGCGTCACTTCCGGCACTGAGGCACCGCCGGCCCCCGGCCGGCGCGACGCGAGGAGACCGCCCCCGGGCGGCGAGACGTGGGCTCGATCCTGGAGAGAATCGTCGAGCGGAAGCGCCGCGAGGTGGCGGCCGCCGAGGCGGGGGAATCGACGGCCGACCTCCGCCGACGCCTCGCCTCCGCACCGCCGCCGCGCGACTTCTTCGCCGCGGTGTCGCGGCCGGGAGCGATCCGGCTCATCGCCGAGTTCAAGCGGAAGAGCCCCTCGGCCGGCGAGATCCGCCCCGGCGCGACCGTCGCGGAGGTGGTGCGGGCCTACGCCCGGGCCGGAGCCTCGGCGCTGTCGGTCCTCACCGACGGCGAGGGGTTCGGCGGGACGCTCGAGGATCTGCGGGCCGCACGGGCGGCGGTGCCGCTGCCGATCCTGCGGAAGGAGTTCGTCGTCGACAAGCGCCAGGTGGTGGAGGCTCGCGTCTGGGGGGCCGACGCCGTCCTCCTCATCGCCGAGTGCCTCGACGACTGCCTCCTGAGGAGCCTCTACGCGGAGATCCTCGACCTGGGCATGACGCCGCTGGTGGAACTGCACGACGAGGCGCACCTTCCCCGGGTGCTCGATCTCGGGGCGACGCTCGTCGGGATCAACAACCGCGACCTGAGGACGATGACCACCGATCTGGGGCACGTCCTCCGCCTCCGCGACCGGGTGCCGGAGGAGTGCACGCTCGTGGCCGAGAGCGGCATCCGCTCGCGGGACGACGTGCGCCGCCTGGAAGCCGCCGGCATCGGGGCGATGCTCGTGGGGGAGTCGCTCCTCAAGAGCCCCGATCCGGGCGCCGCCGCCGTGGCGCTGCTCTCCGACGACTGACTCCCGGCGTCAGGGGGCCGCCGCGTCGCCCTCCGTGGGCGGGCCCGCGGGGGCGTCGACGGTCGGATCGGTCCCCGGCTCCGGCGTCGCGTCGGGCCCGCTCCCGGTCTTCTGTCGGCGGACGAAGCGGTATCCCATGCCGCGGACGGAGAGGAAGTGCACCGGTCTCGACGGATCCCCCTCGAAGTACTTGCGGAGGTTGAGCATGAAGGTGTCGATCGTGCGCGTCGCCGGGGGCCGGGCCATGCCCCACACGCGCTGGAGCAGTTCGCTCCGCGACACCACCTTCCCTTCGTGGTCCACGAGGTAGCGGAGGAGCTTCATCTCCAGGTTGGTGAGTCGGACCGGGCTTCCCTGGGCGCGGGCCTCCCAGGTGTCGAAGTTGACCTCCGCCGAGCCGAAACGGTAGACGGCCGGATCGGCCGCCACGCCGGCGGAGGCTGCCTCGTCCGCCGCGGCGAGCGCCGGTCTGGTGGCGGGGCCGCGGCGCGAGACGAGGCTCCGCACGATCGAGATCAGCTCGCCGAGGTCGAAGGGCTTCTGCAGGTAGACGTCGGTGCCGGCGTCGAAGCCGCGGATCCGATCCTCGACCAGCGTCCGGGCGGTGAGCATGACGACCGGCA
This sequence comes from uncultured Chitinophaga sp., assembly GCA_964567835.1. Classification (GTDB taxonomy): domain Bacteria; phylum Planctomycetota; class Planctomycetia; order Pirellulales; family UBA1268; genus QWOP01. Next base: position 5,120 of record CAZMOU010000102.1, read on the forward strand.
GATCGGAGCCGCTCGCGCGGATCGCCTCGCAGACGGCGTAGCCGCTCATGCCGGGAAGCATGAGGTCGAGGATCACGAGGTCGCACGGTGGCCCGTCGCCGCCGAGCCGCGCGAGCGCCGCCTGCCCGTCGCCGACGGTCTCCGCCTCGAAACCCTCGGCCTCGAGGTTGAACTTGATGCCGATGGCGAGGTGGTGCTCGTCCTCGACGACGAGGATGCGGGACATCGGTGCGCGCCGCGACGGGGGAGGAAGACCGTCCCCATCCTACCACGGGCCGTCCCGCGGTTCGCCGCTCAGCGCACGAGCACGGTGCGGCCGCGGGGGGCGCGGACGAAGCCGTGCTCGATGAACCACTCCCAGGAGTCGGCCACGGTGGTCTCGAGCGGGCGGAAGGCGTAGCCGAGTTCGGCCTCGGCGCGCCTCGAGGAGAAGTTGTGCGGCAGCGTCGACATGAGCGTGGCCGCGGAGTTCACCGGCAGTTCGCGCTTCAGGGCGAGGCTGGCGAGATCCCCCGCCCAGCCGGCGATGCGCACGACCGGCCGCGGCGCGATCCCCAGCGGCTGCATCCGCCCCGCGACGCGGGCGAAGACCCGCCAGGCGTCGAGGTAGCTCATCGAATGGCCGCCGAGGATGTAGCGCCGGCCGCGCTGACCGCGTTCGGCCGCGGCCAGGATCCCGCCGGCGACGTCACGGACGTCGACGAAGTCGTTGGCCCCCGGAGGGGCGAAGAGCCCCTTCCCGGAGCCGACCTCGAGGAGCATGCGTCCGCTCGAGGGCTTCCAGTCCCAGGGACCGAGCATGTAGACGGGATTCACGATCACCCCGTCGAGGCCGGAGGCGATCTCCTCCTGGACCACGCGTTCGGCGTCACGCTTGGTGACCACGTAGGGGCATTCCGGCATCCCCCCCGGCGGGGTCTGCTCGTCGGCCGGGAGACCGTCGCTCCGCAGGCCGATCGCGTCGACGCTCGACACCTGGACGAACCGGGCGCCGGCACGCCGGGCCGCGACGGCGACGACCCGCGTCCCGTCGACGTTGGCCTCGGCCATCTCCGCGCCGTGCCGCCAGCCGCAGTGGACCATCGCCGCGGAGTGGACGACGACCCGGGCCCCGTCGACCGCGCGTCCGACGGCCGTCGCGTCGCCGAGGTCGCCGACGACCGTCTCCACCGGTAGCCCGGCGAGGCAGCGTTCGGCGGCGCTCCGGGAGCGGACGAACGCCCGCACCGACTCGCCCCGGGAGAGGAGCATGCGGACGAGGTTGTTGCCCACGAGCCCCGTCGCGCCGGTGACGACGTAATCGACGCGCCGGTCGGGCCGGGAGGAGGGGGCGAGCGCGGAGGTGGGGTCGAGGTGCACCATGGGAGGATCACCGCCAAAAGCCTGTGGAACACGGGCCGGTGCGGTCGATCCCTCCTCCGCACCTGCCCACCATGGTAGTTCGGTGAAAACCCCGGGGCGACTTGCACGCCGGGGGGTGGTGCCGACGTTGACGGGTCTGCGGGCCGCGGCCGAAGATGCCGCGCTCCCGCCGGCCCCGGCGGAGAGCGGTCAGAGGGTGTTTTCGAGGCCGACCCCCCCTCGGGGTGTCGTCCGGAGCGTGCGGGAGGAATCCGTGGCGGAACTATCGATCCGGCCGGTGGACACACGGTCCGAGCAGAAGCGGTTCGTCCGTCTCCCGTGGCGCATCTACCGCGACGACCCCTGCTGGATGCCGCCGCTGGTGATGTCGCAGGAGGAGTTGCTCGGCTTCCGCCCCCACCCCTTCTACGAGCGGTCCAGGGCGCGGTCGTTCATCGCCTCGCGCGGCGGGCGGGACGTGGGGCGGATCACGGCGATCGTCAATGCCGGCCACGTGGAGCGTTACGGCGAGAACCGCGGTTTCTTCGGCTTCTTCGAGTGCGACGACGACTCCGCCGCGGCCCGCGGCCTCTTCGGCGCGGCGCGCGACTGGCTCCACGCCCAGGGGATGACCGCCGTCCGCGGTCCGACGAATCCCTCGCTCAACTACGAGTGCGGCCTGCTCGTCGACGGCTTCGACACCCCCCCGTTCTTCATGATGACCCACAACCGGCCCTGGTACGGCCGGCTCGTCGAGGAGAACGGCTTCGGGAAGATCGAGGACATGTACGCCTTCTGGGGCGAGGTGGGGATGCTCCAGACGATCGACTCGAAACTCGGCGTCATGATCCAGGGGGTGAAGGAACGCTTCGGCGTGACCGTGCGCCCCCTCGACCGCCGGCGCTTCGACGACGAGGTGCGGATGTTCCTCGACATCTACAACTCGAGCCTCGGCGGCACCTGGGGATTCGTGCCGTTGTCGGACGGCGAGGTGAAGCACATGGCGGCGAGCCTCAAGCACCTCATCGTCCCGGAACTGGCGATGGTCGCCGAGGTGGGCGGCAAGCCGATCGGCACGGTCTTCTGCCTGCTCGACTACAACCCGCGCATCAAGGCGATCAACGGCCGGCTCTTTCCCTTCGGCGCCCTGCGCCTCCTCTGGAACAAGAAGGGAATCAAACGGATGCGGGCCATCAGCACGAACGTCGTCCCCGAGTACCAGGCCTGGGGCGTGGGGCTGGTGCTCATGGGGGCGCTCGTCCAGCCGGTGCTCGACTGGGGGATGCAGGAGGTGGAGTTCTCCTGGGTCCTGGAGTCGAACCACCTCTCCAAGCGCACGCTCGAGCGCGGCGGCGCGAAGGTCACGAAGACCTACCGGATCTACCAGGACGACCCGCCGTCCAAGACCGCCTGACGGCGTCAGCGAC
>CAZMOU010000102.1:7897-17123 GCA_964567835.1 uncultured Chitinophaga sp.
GCCAGCCCCGGACGCCCCCCGGACGGACGACCGCGCCGCCGGTGCCGCCGTTCCAGCCCCCCACAGACGCCGTCGCCCGTGGCCGGGTGCCGACCGGCTGGTCGGTGGAGGGCCAGACGCGCTTTCCCGCACGCTGGTCCCGCTCCCACTGCATCGCGCCGTAGTTGATGCCGGAGAGGTTGAAGCCCGAGTAGGGATTGCGGGGATTGCCCGCCATGGCGGGGGTGGCGGCGAGGACGACGAGCAGGGCGGCGGCGAGGCAGTGGGGGCGGAGGCGGTGCATCGGGCGTTGGGCTCCGGGGGTCGGGCGACCGGTTCGGTACGCGGCCCGGCGGGCGGGCGTTCGCGCCGCCGCCTCAGCCGCCCGGCGAGTCCCCGTCCGCGCCGGGTTTCTCTCCCGGGAAAGGGGCCTTGCCGTAGGCCTCGCGCGGCACCGGATCGAGGTCGTCCACCTCGTGCATCAGCCTGTCGAGTTCCTCGTGGAGCCCACGGAGGATGTCGGCGTAGGCCGGATCGGCGTGGAAGCTCCGCAGTTCGGCCGGGTCGGCCTCCCGGTCGAGCAACTCCCACTCGTCGAGGTCCCCCTCGTAATGGACGAGCTTGTAGCGGTCGGTGACGACGCCCCGGTGGGGCCGGACGCGGTGCGGCTCCGGGAACTCGTAGTAGTGGTAGTAGAGGCTCGTGCGCCACGGGGAGCCGGCATGCCCGGCGAGCAGCGGCTGGAGGGCGCGGCCCTGGACGTCGTCCGGCACTTGCAGGCCGGCCAGCGTGAGAAACGTGGGGGCGAAGTCGACGAGCGACACGATCTTCCCGCACACGCTCCCCGGCTCGGTGAGCCCCGGCCAGCGGACGATGAGGGGCGTGCGCAGCGATTCCTCGAAGATCCACCGCTTGTCGAACCACCCGTGCTCGCCGAGGAAGAAGCCCTGGTCGGAGGAGAGCACCACGACCGTCTCGTCGGCGATGCCCTGGCGGTCGAGTTCGTCGAGGAGCCGGCCGACGCTCTCGTCGATCGCCTTCACGCACCCCAGGTAGTCGTGCATGTAGCGCTGGTACCGCCAGCGGACGAGATCGCGTCCCTCCAACCTCGCGGCCTCGAACGCGGCGTTGCGCGGACCGTAGTGGGCGTTCCAGGCGACGAGGTCGTCGCCGTCGATGCCCGGCGGGGGACGCAATTTGGCGTCCAGGGGGGTGAAGGTGCGGTCGAGACCCATGTCGTGGTCCGACACGGCCCGGCTGCGGCCGGCGAAGTCGTCGAAGAGCGTCTCGGGCTCGGGGTGGACGCGGTCGTCGTCCCAGCCGAGATGGCGGATCGCCGGCGACCATTCCCGGTGCGGCGCCTTGTGCTGGGTCATGAGGAGGAACGGCCGCTCCGGGTCGCGGGCCCGGAGCCATTCGATCGACTTGTCGGTGACGATGTCGGTCACGTAGCCACGCTCCACCCCCTTCCCCGCGGCGGTGAGCATCGGCGGGTTGTAGTAGATCCCCTGGCCGGGCAGCACCTGCCAGTGGTCGAATCCGGTCGGGTCGCTCCCCAGGTGCCACTTGCCCACGATCGCCGTCTGCCAGCCGGCGGCCTGCAGCATCTTGGGGAACGTCGGCTGGGAGCCGTCGAAGCGGCAGTTCGAGTTGTTGTAGAAGCCGTTCTTGTGCGAGTACTTCCCCGTCAGGATCGTCGCCCGGCTCGGACCGCAGATCGAGTTGGTCACCAGGCAGCGGTCGAACCGCATCCCCTCGCGCGCCAGGCGGTCGATGTGGGGGGTGTCGAGCAGGTGGCGCGACTCCCCGTAGCAGGACAGCGCCTGGCAGGTGAGGTCGTCGGCGAAGATGAACAGGAGATTGGGGGGGCGATCCGCCCCGTTCGCGGGGGAGGCGAGTGCCAGGGCGAGGAGGACGGTGGCGACGACGAGCGGCCGGCGGAGAGCGTGGTCGGACATGGGAGGTTCTTTCCGGTCGTGGAAAAGGCGGCGGCGACGATCATACCGGGAAGCCGCGGGGCCCCTTCGATCGACTGACGATGCAACGTCCCGCTCGTCCGGATACACTCGCCGAATCCGGGGGATTTCGTTTTCCTGTCCAGTCCGTTCCTTCCGTCCGCGACGGTTCGTCCATGGCCGCCGGTCCAACCTCGCTGATGGTCCTCGGGCTCACTCCGCCGCCCGTTCCCGAGGACGAAGTGCCCACGTGGCGCTGGTGGCTGGAGACGGCGATCGTCGCCGCGCTCGGGCTCGCCGCGGTGTGCGCCCCCCTGGCGCTCGGCGGCACGCCCACCAGGGTCCGGTACGGCCTCGACGTCCTCGTCGCCCTGGCCGCGATCGCCTGGGTGGTGTCGGCGCCGCGGTCGGGGTGGCTCGCGTGGATCCCCGTCGCCGCGGCGGCGACGGTCGCCCTGCAGGTCGTGCCCCTGCCGATCTCCCTGCTCGCCTGGCTCGCGCCGGCGTCGGCCGCCGCCTGGCGTGTCGTCGGCGAGGGGAATTGGCTCGACTGGGGCACCATCTCCGTCGATCCCGGGGCGACGGCCGAGGGGATGCGCCACCTCCTGCTGGGGCTGGCGACGATCGTGGTCGTCGCGGACCTGTGCCGGGAGCGGTGGAGGCGGCACCTGTTGATCGGCGCCATCGCCTTGTCCGGTGCGGTCATCTGGGCGCTGGCCCTGGCGTTCCCCATGAACGACGAGCGTGTGCTGTTCGGCGGGTATTCGCTGCGCGGGCCGGAGCCGTCGACGAAGTGGACCACAACCGTGCTGCCGCCGGTGCGCACCACCGGCTTTTCCACCGACTCCGGGTACGTGACGGTGCCCCCCGTGCGGTATCTCGTGCCGCGATGGGGCGTGGGGGACGGGATCGGTTCCTACGTGGTGAGCAACCACTTCGCCGGCGGCCTCTACCTGACGATCCCGCTGCTGCTGGGCATCTGCCGGCGGCGCTGGCGGGGACCGGTGTGGGGTTGGGGCGGGGCGGCGTTGTCGCTCCTGGTGTTCGGGGCCGCGGTCTGGACCACCGGGGCCCAGGCCCACTCCCGTGCCGGGACCGGCTCGATGCTCCTGGCGGCGATCGTGTTCATGCTCCTCTCCTCCGAGACGCGATGGGCGCGGCGGCTGTGGCTCGGCGGGCTGGCGCTGGCGGCGCTCGTGCTCGTGGGGTTCGCGCTGGTCTTCTTCCAGGTCGCCCCGTCCCTCGCCGAACTGCTGCCGGCCGAGATCCGTGACCGGCTCCTCGCCGCACTGGCCTCCGACGGCCGCCGGGAATTGAGCCACGTGGCGATGCAGACCTTCTTCTCATCCCCCCTCTTCGGCGTCGGGCTCGGGTGCTTCGGCTTTTTCGATGCCGTGGCGACCGGCCGCCACGGCCTGGCCTTCTTCGCCCACAACGACTACGCCCAGTTCCTCGCCGAGACCGGGCTGGTCGGGGGGGTGGTCCTCGCGGCGATCCTGGCGGTGTTCGCAATTGCGCTGTTCCGCGTCCGTGCCCTGCCGACGCGCGAGCGGATGCTCGCCGCCGGCGTCTGGTCCGCCCTCGCCGGGATCGCGCTGCATTCGTTCTACGATTGGAATCTCCACCTTCCCGCCAATCGTCTCCTCGCCTGTCTGGCGGCGGGGTTGGCGCTGGCGCTCGTCCCGGTGGTGCCGGTCCTGCGGCCGTCGCGCCGGGACCCGTCCCCGCTGGTCCCGATCCCCGGGGGAGACTCGGCCGATCCCGTGGTGCCCTGGTCGCCGCGGCGCGGCATCGCCGCGGTCGTGCTCGCCGGCGCCTGCGTCGCGACCGCCTTCTTCTCGGTGCGCGACGCGCGCACCGAATACGCCCGGGTGCGGCTCCGCACGGGGCTCGCGAACCTCCGCACCGCCGCCACCGACGACCAGCGCACGCTGGCCTACGGTCGACTCAAGTGGGGCGTGGCCCGGGCCCGCGCGGTCAACCGGCACCATGCGACCGACTCCGAGATCGCGCTGCTCGCCGGCCAGGCGATCCTGCACCTCGACGCCGCGGGCGAAGGCCTCGAAGGGGAGGACGCGGGGGAGTGGTTCGACCTGGCCCGCCGGCGGAATCCGCTCCGCCGCGGTCTCCCGGAACCACTCGACGGGCCCGCCAGGCCGGCGTCGGAGCCGACGGACGAGCAGACCATGGTCACAGTGCCCGCCGCTGGCTGCGGCTGACACCCCCGAAAAACCTCGGCTTCTTCGGGGGGTGTCTCGAGTGGAAACAAGGTCACGGATGACTTTTTCCACGCTCAGCCAGGGCGGGGGCGTCGTTCAGACGCCGCCGCCGCCGGTGCCCGGCCCTGACCGCGGACCGTGACCGTCCCGACCCCGCCGCCGGGGTCGGCTCCGGCCGGGGTTGCCGGTCCGTCCCGGTCGGTAGCCGACGCTGCCGCGGAGACGCGCCTGCCGACCCGCCTGCGGACCGCCCCGCAGATGGTCTCCGGAGGCCTGCTCGTCGAAGGCCCGGGACGCCTCGCGGCGTCGCTGCTCGAGGGCCTCCGGGGGGGGCGCCGAGGGGATGAGGCAGTCGCACCCACCCCCGATGAGATCCCTCCTGCCGGCCGCCTCGAGCGCCCGCTTCACCTCGAACCAGTTCTCCGGCTTGAAGAACTGCAGCAAGGCGCGCTGCAGACGTCGGTCGCGCATCCCCTTGGCCACCTTCACCCGTTTGCCGGTCATGGGGTCGAGGCCGGTGTGGTACATGCACGCGGCGATGTCGAAGGGGCTGGGGATGAAGTCCTGGACCTGGTCGGGACGGTAGCCCTGCCGCTTGAGGAACACCGCCAGTTCGATCATCTCCTCGAGGCCGCTGCCGGGGTGGCTGGCGATGAAGTAGGGGACGGTGTACTGCCGCTTGCCGACGCGGGCGCTCGCCGCCCGGAAGGCCTCGTCGAACTTCACGAAATCCTCCGCCCCGGGCTTCTTCATCAGGTCGAGGACGGTCTCGTCGACGTGTTCGGGGGCGACCTTGAGATGTCCGCCGACATGGTGGGCCGCGAGTTCCTCGAGGTACGCCGGGTCACGGCGGGCCAGGTCCATCCGGACGCCCGAGGCGACGAGCACCCGCTTGACGCCTGGCACCTCCCGCGCCTCGCGCATCAGGCGCCGGAGCGGACCGTGGTCGGTGCCGAGCAGCTTGCAGATCGTCGGGTGGACGCACGACAGCCGCCGGCAGCGGGCCTCGACCTCGGGCCGCGTGCAGCGCATCCGGTACATGTTGGCCGTCGGGCCGCCGATGTCCGACACGGTCCCCTTGAAACCGGGGCTGGAGGCGAGGAGGCGGATCTCCGAGACGACCGACTCGGGGGAGCGGCTCTGGATGATGCGCCCCTCGTGGGCGGTGATCGAGCAGAACGTGCAGCCCCCGAAACAGCCGCGCATGATCTGCACGCTGTGTTCCACCACCTCGAACGCCGGGATGCGGGCATCGCCGTAGGAGGGGTGCGGGCGCCGGGTGAAGGGCAGGGCGTAGACGCGGTCCATCTCCGCCTCGTCGAGCGGCAGTGCCGGCGGGTTCACCACCACGGCCTCGCGCCCGTGCCGCTGCACCAGACGCCGCGCGTTGTGCGGATTGGTCTCCTGATGGGAGATCCGCGTCATCGTGCAGAACGCGATCGGATCGGCGGCCACCCGTTCGGCGGTGGGCAGTTCGATCGTGTCCTCGCCGACGGGTGGTGCCTCGCTCGCGCCGAGCCGGTAGGCCACGCCGCGGAGGTCGCGCAGGTCACGGGGCGATTCCCCCGCCGCCAGTCGCCGCGCGATCTCGAGGATCGTGCGTTCCCCCATGCCGAAGACGAGCAGGTCGGCCTTCGCGTCGAGGAGGATGGAGCGCCGCACCGTGTCGCTCCAGTAGTCGTAGTGGGCGATGCGACGGAGCGAGGCCTCGACGCCCCCGGCCACCACGGGCACCCCGGGGAACGCCTGCCGCGCCCGCTGGCAGTAGGCGAGCGTGGCCCTGTCCGGACGGCGGCCGATGGCACCGCCGGGGGAATACGCGTCGTCGTTCCGCACCTTCCTGTTGGCGGTGTAGTGGTTGATCATCGAGTCCATGTTCCCCGCCGAGATCCCGAAGAAGAGGCGGGGCCGTCCGAACTCGCGCCACGGATCGCACGTCCGCCAATCGGGCTGGGCGAGCACCGCCACGCGCCATCCGGCCGTCTCGAGAAGGCGGGCCAGCAGGCCGTTGGCGAAGCTGGGATGATCGACGTACGCGTCCCCGGTGACGAGGACGACGTCGATGCCATCCCAGCCCCTGGCCACCATCTCCGCGCGCGACGCGGGGAGAGGGGGCAGGGGTGTGCCGGGGGGTGGTGCGGGGGGGAGGGGAAGGGCCATGGGGTGCCTGGGGGACGATCCGTTATAGTCTTGTCGGGCCGGAGGCCGAGGAATCTGCCGTGCACACCCTGACCACCCGCACATCACCCCGAACTTCCGGTCGTGCCGCGGTGGTCGTGCTGGCGCTCTTGGCGGCCCCCTGCCGGGCGGAACCGGCTGCCGAAGGCGTCGCCCCGGACACCATCCGCGAGTGGATCGCCCAGTTGGGGGCCGACCAGTTCGCCCAGCGGGAATCCGCCAGTAGGCAACTGGCGGCCGCCGGTCCCGCGGCGGTGGGGGCGCTGGCCGAGGCTGCCCGCGACGCCGATCTGGAGGTCGCCAGCCGGGCGATCGCCCTCCTGGGAGGCTTCCTCGATCCGGAACGGTCGTTCGGCGAAGGGGTCGACGGGTCCGCCGCCGCCGTCCATGCCGAACGCGTGCTCGAGGGTCTCGCCGAGGGCCCGGAGGGGCCGGTGGCGCAGCTGGCGACCACGGCCCTCGAGTTCCACCAGTTGGGGATGCACGAGGCGGCGCAGGAACGACTCGAGGCCCTGGGGGCGAAGTTCAACGACGGATCCCCCTTCGGCGGCACGCGCGGGGGTGTGGTGGTGATCGGATCGGACTGGCAGGGTGGGGCGGAGGATTTCCGCCTCCTTCCGCGCCTGCGGAACCTCAGGCGCGTCCATCTGCACGGCGTCCGGATCGATCCGGCGATGCTGGCGGTGATCGGGCGGCTGCGCGGGCTCGAGCAACTGCAGCTCTACGGCACCGGCGCGGCGGACGACGAGATCGCGGCCCTCGCCGCCCGCTTCCCCAACGCGGAGATCGACGTCCGCAAGGGGGGCAAGCTCGGCGTCGGCGGACAGCGCCTCATCGGCCCCTGCCAGATCACGCAGGTCGTCGCCGGGTCGGCCGCGGATCGTGCCGGGATCCAGATCGGCGACGTCGTCCTCTCCATGGATGGGGTCGCCATCCGGAACTTCGACGGCCTCACCGAGTTCGTCGGCCGACACGGGCCGGGGGATCGCATCGAGGTGGAGATCGAGAGGGCCGTGGCGGGCCAGGTGCCGCAGCGACTCACCCGGACGGTGACGCTCGACGGCTGGGATTGAACGCCGATCGGGGGCGGGCATGACCGAGGAGAGAGTCGACGTCCGCTGGCACGCCCACGCCGTGAGCCGCGCGGACCGGGAACGCGCGGCCGGCCACAAGGGTTGCGTCCTCTGGTTCACCGGCCTGTCGGGGTGCGGCAAGAGCACGCTCGCCAACGCCGTCGATCGCCGCCTCCACGGGCGCGGCCTGCGAAGCTTCGTCCTCGACGGAGACAACGTGCGTCTCGGGCTCAACGCCGCCCCCGCGCTGCTCCGGGAACGTCACGACGAGGCCTTCGCCACACGGTTCGGGCTCGGTTTCGGCCCCCAGGATCGCGAGGAGAACATCCGGCGCATCGGGGCGGTCGCGGAACTCTTCGCCCAGGCCGGCATCGTCGCCCTGACCGCCTTCATCAGCCCCTATCGGCGCGATCGCGACGCCGTGCGGGCCATGCTCCCTCCGGGCGACTTCGTGGAGATCCACGTGCGGGCACCGCTCGAGGTCTGCGAGGGGCGCGATCCGAAGGGGCTCTACCGCAAGGCCAGGGCGGGCGAGATCAAGGGCTTCACCGGCATCGACGACCCCTACGAGGAACCGCTCCATCCGGAGCTGATCGTCGATTCGGCGGCCCGCTCCCCCGACGCGCTCGCCGACGACGTCATCGCCTGGCTCGAGCGGGCGGGGAAGATCCCGGCCCTGCCGCCGGGGTGAGGCGGAAAACGCACGGGCCCCGACGGATCGATCCGCCGGGGCCCGTCACGCGCTGTCGGGGGGGACGGGGGTCAGTCGAGGAACCCGGAGAGCTCCTCGCTGCGGGCCGGGGCCTGGAGCTTCCGCACCGCCTTGGCCTCGATCTGCCGGATCCGTTCACGCGTCACCTTGAAGATGTGACCGACCTCCTCGAGGGTGTAGCTGTAGCCGTCCCCGAGGCCGTAGCGGAGCTTGATGATCTCCCGCTCGCGGTAGGAGAGCGACTTGAGCACCTTCGCGATCCGGTTGCGGAGCATCTCCTGCGCCGCCCCCACGGCCGGATTCTCGGCTCCGGTGTCGGGGAGGAGGTCTCCGAAGTGGCTGTCCTCGCTGTTGCCCACCGGGCGGTCGAGGCTGATGGGATAACGGCTCATCGCCGACACCCGCCGCGTCTCGTCCACCGGCGTGCCGGCCCTGGCGGCGATCTCCTCGATCGTCGGCTCACGGCCGTACTCCTGGAGGAGCTGGCGGGCCACGTTCCGCACCCGAGACATCGTCTCCACCATGTGCACCGGGATGCGGATCGTGCGGCTCTGGTCGGCCACCGCACGGGTGATGGCCTGCCGGATCCACCAGGTGGCGTAGGTGCAGAACTTGAATCCGCGCCGGTATTCGAACTTGTCCACCGCGCGCATCAGTCCGGCGTTCCCCTCCTGGATGAGGTCGAGGAACGACAGGCCGCGGTTGCGGTACTTCTTGGCGATCGAGACGACCAGGCGGAGATTGCCCTCCGACAGACCCCGCTTCGCCTTCTGGTACTGGGCGTAGATCTGCTTGATCTCGGCGACGCGCCGCTTGAGGCTCTTGGGGGTCTCCTGGCACGCCTTGAGGATCATGCGGTATTCCTCGACGAGCTTCTGGCGACCCGCCGGCGGCTGCTTGCTCTTCTTGTGGGCGTCGATCTTGAGGCGGAGTTCCTTGATCCGGCGCACGAAATCCTCGAGCGTGGGGATCATCGCCTCGATGCGCTGCGTGCGGAGCCCCAGTTCCTCGACCAGCCGGACGCAACGCTTCCGCCGCCGTCCGAGACGGGCCCACGCCTCGCGCCGCTCCGACATCCGCCGCTTCTTCGACAGCGCGATGCGGTAGTCG
>CAZMOU010000103.1:0-17111 GCA_964567835.1 uncultured Chitinophaga sp.
CCTGGTGGGCTATTACTATCGTATATCCCCCTACGGTCGCGGCGTGCTACGCGCTGACCCGGGCCGGGTACCTGGAAAGCGGGACGTACCGCCTGACGCCGCACCTCCGGGAGCGGATCACTCGGGACGGGTGGCCGGAATCGGCGACGCCTCCGAGACGCTCGACACGCTCTATCCCTACTACCGCCTCCAGGAGGCGGGCCTCGAGCCGGTGGTCGCCGGCCCCGAACGGCGCACCTTCCAGATGGTGATGCACGAGGTGCGGCCAGGCTGGACGATCACCAGGGAGTGGGAGGGATACAGGATCGACGCCGACGTCGCCTTCGCGGAGGTCGATCCGACGGAGTACCTCGGGATCTTCTTCAGCGGAGGGCGGGCGCCGGAGTACATCCGCTACGACGAGGATCTCGTGCGCATCACGCGGCACTTCTTCGCCGCCGACGCGCCGGTGGCGAGCGTCTGCCACGGCGTCGAGATCCCCGCCTACGCCGGCTGCCTCGCCGGGCGGCGGATCGCCACGGTCGCCAAGTGCCGCCACGACGTGGAGAGCGCCGGGGGTATCTACGTCGACGCCCCGTGCGTCGTCGACGGCAACCTCGTCAGTGGCCGCACCTACCGGGACAACGGCCGGTATCTCGGCCCGTGGATCGCGAAGCTCCTCGCCGCGGCGGCGGGGTGACGTGGAGCGCGCGGGGCCTTCAGTCGTCGAGCGTGGCGCCGATCTTCACGCGCACCTGCCAGTGGGCGATCTTCCCCTCCTCGATGTGGCCCCGCGTCTCGACCACCTCGAACCAGCGCAGCTTGCTCTCGTGGATGTCCGCCTTCGCGATGGCGTTGGCGACCGCCCCCTCGATGCTCGTGTGGGACGAGCCGACCAGCTCGATCATCTTGTAGGTGTGCTCGCTCATGGGTCGCTCCTGTGCGTGCATCGTACGCACGCCGCGCTCCGCCCGGCCACCGTGACGGCCCGGCCGCCCCGGGCGGCATCGCCGGAACGTCGCCGCGCGGGTCCGCGGCGGGGAGGGGAGCCGGGTGTGCGTCCGGTGCCCCGCGGGCGGATTCGTCGTTATGATCGGCGGCGGGGCGGGGGACGATCCCTGCGGGACGTCATCCGTCCGCCCCTCCCGCCGCCCCGATCCATGCCATCCGACGACACCACCCCGCCGTCGCTCGACGCCGTGCCGCTGGTGAGCGTGGCGGTCAACGCGGCGCTCGCGAGCATCAAGATCCTCGCCGGCTTCTTCGGCAACTCCTACGCCCTCATCGCCGACGGGATCGAGTCGACCGCCGACATCGTCACGTCGCTCGTGGTGTGGGGGGGCCTGCGCGTGAGCGGGGCGCCGGCCGACGAGAGGCATCCCTGGGGCTACGGGAAGGCCGAGGCGCTCGCCGGGGTGGTGGCGTCGCTCGCGCTCCTCGCCGCGGCGGGCACCATCGCCGTGCAGAGCGTCCGCGAGATCCGCACGCCGCACCATCTCCCCCACTGGTCGACGCTCGTCGTCCTGGTCGTCGTCGTCGCCACCAAGGCGCTCCTCGCGCGCTGGATGGGGGAGATCGGCCAGGAGGCGGAGAGCACGTCGCTGCAGGCCGACGCCTGGCACCACTGGGCCGACGTGATCACGTCGCTGGCGGCCTTCGCGGGGATCGGCGTCGGCCTCCTCGGCGGCCCCGGATGGGAGCCGGCCGACGACTGGGCGGCGCTCCTGGCCTGCACCGTGATCGCCTGGACCGGCGTGAATCTCCTCGTGATGGCGGTGCGCGAACTGCTCGACGCGGCCCCGGCCAAGGAGTTGGAGGAGCGGGTGCGGGCCCTCGCGGCCGGCGTCGAGGGGGTGGCGGCGCTCGACAAGTGCCGGATCCGCAAGAGCGGCACGCGCTACTTCGTCGAGCTCCACGTCGAGGTCGACGGCGACGCCCCCGTCCGCGAGGGGCACGCCATCGGCGGCCGGGTGCGGGCGGCGCTGCGGGCGAGTCCGCTCAAGATCGCCGACGCCTTCATCCACGTCGAACCGGCGCCGGCCGGAGCGGCCCGGTCGCCGTCGTGAGCGTCCGTCGATCCCGGGGAGGTTCCGCATGCCGTGGCGCGAATGGTACGACGGGCTCGTGAAGCCCACCTGGACGCCGGAGCCGGCGACGATCGGGACGATCTGGTCGATCCTCTACCCCGTCATCCTCGTCACCTTCGGCTGGGTCTTCGTGCAGGTGCTGCGCGGCAGGCTCCCCTGGACGGTCGCCCTCCCCTTCGCGGTCAACCTGGCCGCGAACCTCGCCTTCACGCCGATCCAGTTCCGCCTGCGCCACCTGCCGCTGGCCACCGTCGACATCCTCGTCGTCCTCGTCACCATCCCCTGGATGATGGCGGCGGTGTGGCGGCACTCCCCCTGGGTGGCGCTCGCGCAGGGGCCCTACCTGCTCTGGGTGTCGATCGCCACGGTGCTCCAGGTGGCGATCACCCTCTGGAACCGCTGACCACCGTTCACCGCGACCCGGGCGCCGGCCAGTCGTGCGAGGCCTGGCGGCGGAAGCCCTCGACGCGCAGCGTGCCGTCGGGCGTCACGTGGGCGAGCGTCCACCCGCTCGACGCCGCGCCGCTCCCCTCCACCATCGCCACGAGCGTGCAGTAGTGGATGTCGCCGATCGTGGTCAGGTCGTTCGCGTGGCTGTGTCCCTGGAAGACGGCGAGCACGCGGCGCGAGTCCTCGAGGACACGGCGCACGCGCGGCGCGCCGCGCACGCCGTGGTCGGTGGCGACGTCGAGGCGCTGGTGGGCGAAGACGATCGTCGGCCCGTCGGCGGCGGCGAGGTCGGCCGCGAGCCACTCGAGCTGCTCCGGGGGGACGTTGGCGTCGGTCCAGACCGAGTTGCGACGGCCGTAGGGGATGCCGTCGGCGCGGAAGCAGGCGTCGAGGACGACGAAGTGGATCCCGCCCCGGTCGAAGGAGAAGGACGACGACGCCTGGCCGACGGCGCCGAGGAACTCCGCCTTCGTGAGCGTGTCGACGCAGTGGTTGCCGAGCACGTAGTGACGGTCGGGGCATGCCGTGGCGAAGACGCGGTCGATCGTCCGCAGCCAGTCGAGCTCGGTGTCGACCGTGTCGGCCGCGTCGACCATGTCGCCGAGCTCGACGACGAAGGCAGGTGCCGCCGCGCGGATTCGCTCCGCGGCCTCCTCGAGCTTGGGGAGCGACTCGCGGTAGTGACGCGTGCCGGCGGGGTCCTTGTCGGCGTAGTGGACGTCGGTGACCAGTCCGAAGGAGAGCCCCGCCGCGGGGGTGAGGGCCGCCCCCCGGGCCAGTCCCGCCGAGAGGAGGAGCGTGCCGTCGGCCAGGAAGGCCCGGCGCGCCCGGCGCCCGGGCCCGGTGGTCGCGGGTGGGGAAAACATCTCGGGTCTCCGGGGTGGCGCGCCAGCGTAGCAGGCCGGGCGTATGATCGGGGCCTTCCCCGGGGAGTGTCACGAGTGCGCGCCGCCGTCTTCGACACTTTCCGCGGGCCGATCCGGGTCCGCGCCTTGGCCGATCCGGTGCCCCACGACGACGCGGCGCTCGTCGCCGTGGGCGCCTGCGGCGTCTGTCGCAGCGACTGGCACGCCTGGATGGGGCACGACGCGGGCGTCCGCGTCCCGCACGTCCCCGGTCACGAACTCGCCGGCACCGTCGCCGCGGTCGGTGCCGCGGTGCGGCGCTTCCGGGGGGGCGAGCGCGTCACCGCCCCCTTCTGCTGCGGCTGCGGCGACTGCCCCGACTGCCTGCGCGGCGACACGCAGGTCTGCGACCGGCAGACGCAGCCCGGCTTCACCCACCCGGGGGCCTTCGCCGAGCTCGTCGAGATCCGCCACGCCGACACCAACCTCGTGCCGCTCCCCCCCGGCGTCGACGTCGTCGCCGCGGCGAGCCTCGGCTGCCGGTTCGCCACGGCCCACCGGGCGCTCGTGGCACAGGGGCGCGTCGCCCCCGGGGACTGGGTGGCGGTGCACGGCTGCGGCGGGGTCGGCCTGTCGGCGGTGATGGTGGGGGTGGCGGTGGGGGCACGCGTCGTGGCGGTCGATCCGGTGCCGGAGCGCCGCGCGACGGCGCTCGACCTCGGTGCCGTGGAGGCGCTCGATCCCGGCGCGGGCGACGTCCCGGCGCGGATCCGCGCGGTGACGGGGCGCGGGGCGCGCGTCTCGCTCGACGCCTTCGGGAGCGCCTCCACCTGCCGCGATTCGATCCTGTCGCTCGCCAACCGGGGCCGGCACGTGCAGGTGGGGCTGCTGCTCGCCGGCGAGGAACGGGCGACCCTGCCCCTGGACCTGGTGATCGCCAAGGAGCTCGAGATCCTCGGCAGCCACGGCATGCCCCCCGCGACCTGTGCCGACCTGCTCGCGCTGGTGGCCGCCGGGAAGCTCGACCCGGGGCGGCTGGTGAGCGACGTGGTGGGGCTCGCGGAGGGGGCGGCCGTGCTCGAGCGCTTCGGCACGTTCCCGAATCGGGGGATGACGGTGATCGGGATGGATCGGGGCTGACGGATCACGGGAAGGGGAGGCGCGGCATGCTCGGCGGGCACAGGAAGTCGGCACGATGCCTCGGGGCGGCGCTCGTGGTCCTCACGTCGATGTCGGCGCCGGCCGCCGAGCCGGCGCCGGGGGACCGCTTCTTCGGCACGACGCGCGTCGTGCGGCTCGGGCTCACGATGGCCCCCGAGGCGTTCGGGCTCCTCTCCCCCGCCGGCTTTCCGGGAGCGCCCCGGGCGGCGGCCGACGGCGACGTCCACCGCAACACCTTCGGCGTCGAGCTCCCCTGGACGACCGGCACGCTCGTCGTCGACGACACGACGTTCGACGACGTCGGCGTCCGTGCCAAGGGCAACTACACCCTCATGGCCTCGGCGCGGTCGCCCGAGAAGTCGCTGAAGATCGATCTCGACCGGCACGTGAAGCGGCAGGCGCTCGACGGCCTCGCGATGCTCAACTACCACTGCGGCGTCAGCGACCGCTCCGGGGCCCGCGAGGCGCTCTCCTACGCCGCCTTCCGCGCCGCCGGCGTGCCGGCGCCGCGCACCTGCTTCGCCGAGCTGTCGTTCACCGTGCCGGGGCGGTTCGAGGGGGAGTTCGTCGGCGTCGGCACGGTCGTCGAGCAGATCGACAAGCGGTTCCTGGCGCGGGCCTTCGGCTCGGGCTCCGGGATGCTCCTCAAGCCGGAGGGGCTGCGGGGCGGCCCGGCCTTCCTCGGCGACCGCTGGGCCCCCTACGCCGAGCGGTACCGGCCGGAGAAGGAGCCTCCGGAGCGGGAGCGGCGGAGGCTCGTGGAGTTCGCGCGGCTGGTGTCGGAGGGGGACGACGCCGCGTTCGCGGAGCGGATCGGCGACCATCTCGACGTCGACGCCTTCCTGCGCTTCATCGCCGCAAGCGCGCTGCTCTCGAACCTCGACAGCTACCTCGCCTACGGCCACAACTACTGCCTCTATCTCGTCCCGGCGACCGACCGCTTCGTCTTCATCCCCTGGGATCTCGACCTGTCGCTGGCCGCCTGGCCGGCGGCGGGGACGCCGGAGCAGCTCGTGCGCCTCTCGATCGATCATCCGCACGCGGGCGACGACCGGCTCCTCGACCGGCTCCTCGCCATCCCGGAGCGGCGGGCGCGCTACCGGCAGCTCGTCGAGGAGCTCTTCGCCACGCTCTTCGAGAGCGGCCTGCTCGACCGGGAGCTCGACGGGATCGAGGCGGCGCTCCGGGAGCCCTTGGCGCTCGAGAGTCTCGCCGTGATCGACCGCGGCGAGGGGCGCGGGCAGGGGCCCTTCGGCAATGGTCGCTTCGGCGATTCGCTCCCCCCGCGCGACTTCATCGCCAAGCGCATCACGAGCGTACGGGCCCAGCTCGACGGCACCGAGCGGGGCTTCGTCCCCCGCCCCGTCGCCGTCCCGGGGCCGCCGCGGCGGTGAGGGGGCTTCCCCTCACGCCAGGATCTCCCGACGACGGTGCCGGCGGCATCCAGCGCGGGCGGGGGGCCGTTCAGCCGATGGCCCGCACGAGACAGAGCCCCGTGGCCACCGCCGTGGCCGTCGCCACGAGGCCCGGGATCATGAAGGAGTGGTCGAGGACGAAGCGGCCGATGCGCGTGGTGCCGGAGCGGTCGAAGGAGACCGCCGCCACGAGCGACCCGTAGACCGGGACGAAGAAGTAGCCGTTGACGGCCGGGAAGAGGGCCACGAGCGTCGCCGGCGTGATCCCCAGCGCCAGCCCCAGGGGCACGAGGGCCTTCGTGGTGGCCGCCTGGCTGTAGAGGAGGATCGAGGCGAGGAACAGGCCGATGCCGAAGGTCCAGGGGGCCTTCTCCGTCCAGGCGGCGATCCCCGGCACGAGCGTCGCCTCGTGGTGGCGCACGACGCTGTCGCCGAGCCAGGCGAGGCCGAAGATCGCGACCAGGGCGACGAGCCCGGCGCGCATCGTCGGCGTGCGCGTCACCGCTTCGGCCGGCGTGCCGGTGGCCGCGAGGAGGAGGGCCGCGGCGGCGAGCATCACGATCTCGATCGCCACCGGCATCGGCACCGGCGTCGATCCGGGGGGCGTGCGCAGGGCGGGAAAGGCGCCGGAGGCGACGACGGCGGCCACGGCTGCGAGGAAGATCGCCACCGCACGCCCCGCCCCCGGGGCGGGGGTCGGCAGCGCCACGGCGTCGGGGGGATCGACGAGCCCGGCGGCGACGCGCTCCCGGTAGAGCGGATCGTCGGCGAGTTCGCGGCCGAGGCGGGAGGAGACCGCCGCCGCGGCGAGCACGCCGGCGAGCGACGAGGGGACGGCGACGAGGAGGATCCGGCCGAGACCCCACGGCGCGTCGCCGTCGGCGAGCAGCGCCACCATGGCCGCCATCGCCGCGGAGACGGGGCTCGCCGTGATCGCTTGCTGCGAGGCGATCGCCGCCACCGCCATCGGACGCTCCGGGCGGATCCCGGCCTTGAGCGCCGTGGCGGCGATCACCGGGAGGAGCGGATAGACGACATGGCCGGTGCCGGCCACGAAGGTGAAGCTCCAGGTGACCAGCGGCGCGACGAACGTCACGGCGCGCGGCCGGGCGCGGATGAGGCGTTCGGCGAGACGGACGAGGAGATCGGTGCCGCCGGCGGCATCGAGCGCCGAGGCGGCGGTCACCACGGCGAGCACGACGAGCATGACGTCGACCGGCGGCGCCGTCGGCGCGACGCCGGCGGCGGCCAGGAGCGCGAGCCCCGCCGCCCCCCACAGCCCCATGCCGACGCCGCCGGTGCGGGCGCCGAGCGCGATGGCGGCGGCGACGACGGCGAGGTGGGCGAGGAGCGTCATCGGGAGCCGTCCCGCGGCGGCGGTGGGATGCGGTATCGTAACGGCTCGTGGCGGGATCGATCCGCCGGAGGCGGCCGCCGACATCCCCGAGGAGCCGGGGTTCCCCGGGAGGGGCCCGGGGGACACCGATGCCCGAGCCAGTGCGCGACCGCAAGATCCTCAGGAGCGTCTGCGCGCTCGACTGCCCCGACGCCTGCAGCCTCGAGATCACGGTCGAGGATGGCAAGGTCGTGCACCTGACCGGCACGCCGGGGCATCCGGTGACGCTCGGCTTCGCCTGCGTGAAGACCGCCCGCTACCCGGAGCGCCAAGAGCAGGCCGACCGGCTCCTCGTGCCGCTGCGCCGCACGGGGAGGAAGGGGGAGGGGAGGTTCGAGGAGACCGACTGGGACACGGCGCTCGACGCGATCGCCGACCGGCTGCGCGGGATCGTCGCCGAGCACGGGCCCGAGACCATCCTCCCCTACCACTACGCCGGGACGATGGGGATCCTCGAGGGGGATTCGCCGCGCGCCTTCTTCCGGGCCCTGGGGGCGATCGAGCTCGACCAGACGATCTGCGCCACGACCGGCTCCGCCGGCTGGGAGGCGGCCTACGGGCCGCGCAAGCTCGGCACCGATCCCGAGGAGGTGATCCACGCCCGGGCCGTCGTCCTCTGGGGGATCAACGTCCTGCGCAGCCATTCGCACCTCGCCCCCTTCCTCAAGGAAGCGCGGAAGCGGGGGGCGCGGATCCTCCACGTCGATCCCTTCCGCAACGAGACGTCGCGCTTCGCCGACGACCACTGGCAGATCCGGCCCGGCACCGACGCCGCCCTGGCGCTGGCCATCGGCGGCGAGATCGTGCGCCAGGGTCTCCACGACCGCGACTGGCTCGACCGGCACGCCGCCGGATTCGAGGACTACGTCGCCGCCTGCGCGGAGTGGCCGCTCGAGCGGGCGGCGGCGCTGTGCGGGATCGACGCCGGGAAGATCGCCGCGATGGCCCGCTGGTGGGCCTCGTCGCCGGCCCCCTTCGTCCAGGTCGGCTACGGCATGACGCGGAACGAAGGGGGCGGCAACGCCATGCACGCCGTGGCGCTCCTGCCGGCGCTCGTGGGGGCGTGGACGAGGCGCGGTGGCGGTGGATGCCTGTCGACCAGCGGCGCCTTCCCGCTGGCCCGCGAGAGGGTCACCGCGGCGCACCGTCTCCGCCCCGGCACGCGCCACGTGAACATGGTCCGGCTGGCGAGCGCCCTCGAGCCGGGATCCTCCGACGTCCGGGCGCTCGTCGTCTACAACAGCAATCCCGCGGCGGTGGCCCCCGACTCGGCGCGCGTGCGGGCGGGGCTCGCGCGCGAGGACCTGTTCACCGTCGTCCTCGAGCACTTCCAGACCGACACCGCCGACTGGGCCGACTGGGTGCTTCCCGCCACGACGTTCCTCGAGCACGCCGACGTCTACACCTCCTACGGCCATTACCACCTCCAGTACGCCGATCCGGTCGTGCCGCCGCGCGGCCAGGCCCGGTCGAACCGCTGGATCTTCGCCCGCCTGGCCGAGCGCCTCGGGATCGACGAGCCGAGCCTGTTCGAGGAGACGCCGCGGCTGGTGGAGCAGCTCCTCGCCACGGGGCATCCGTGGCTCGAGGGGATCACGGCGGAGCGCTTGATGCGGGAGAAGTCGCTGAAGCTCGCGCTGCCGGAGCCTTTCCTGCCGTACGCGGAGGGGAGCCACTTCCCCGACGGCCGGGTGCGCTTCGGGCCGGCGCCGCGCCAGCTCGACTTCGAGGAGCGGCCGACGGCCGAATACCCGCTGCGGCTCATCTCCCCTCCCGGCGCGGTCGTCGTCAACACGACGATGGGGAACGTGCCGAGCATCATCCGGCAGGCCGGCGGCGAGCCGCACGTCATCCTCCATCCGGCCGACGCGGCGCGGGCCGGCGTCGGCGACGGCACGCGGATCCGCATCGAGAGCCGGCAGGGCTCGATCGTGCGGAAGGCGATCGTCAGCGACGACGCGCGCGAGGGGGTGCTCGTGGCGGTCGGGCAGTGGTGGCCGAAGCTCGCCCCCGACGGGAAGAGTCTCAACGACCTGACGAGCGAGCGCCTCACCGACCTGGGCGCCGGGAGCACCTTCGGCAATCCGGTGGTGCGCGTGGCGCCTGCCTGACGGCCGCCGTCAGGTGCCGCAGAAGGTGCGGTAGCAGCCGGAGCCGGGAGGCGGGCCGTGCCGGAAGGGCTCGTCCTCCGGGCGTGGCGCGAAGGGGCGGGAGACGGCGGCGAGGAGGTGTTCGCAGGGCTCCATGTCGCCGATCGCCGCGGCGGCGAGGGCCTCCTCGACACGGTGGTTGCGCGGGATGATCGCCGGATTGGAGCGGGCCAGGACCGGGAGCGCCGCCGCCGCCCCGCCGGGCTGCCGGGCGAGGCGCGCCCGCCACTCGACGAGCCAGCCGGCGAACGCCCCGGAGGCGATCGGCGCGGGGGTGTCGCCGGGCAGCGCCAGGGTGCCGAGGCGGGCCAGCGCCGCCGTGTAGTCGGCTCCGTCGGCGTGGAGCGATCCGAGGCACCGGGCCACGAGCGAGCCGTCCCCCTCCTCCGCGTCGACGAGGCCGAGCTTCGCGCGGAAGAGGGCGAGGCGATGGCCTTCGTACAGCCCGTCGAAGGTCGTCAGGATCGCGTTCGCCTTCTCGATCGCCGTCGCCTCGTCGGGGGACAACAGCGGCAGGAGCGCCTCCGCCAGACGGGCGAGGTTCCACAGCGCGATCGAGGGCTGGCGGGAGAGCCGGTAGCGGCCCTGCCCGTCGATCGAGCTGTAGACGGCGTCGGGATCCCACGCGTCGACGAAGGCGCAGGGGCCGTAGTCGATCGTCTCGCCGGAGACGGCCATGTTGTCGGTGTTCATCACGCCGTGGACGAAGCCCACCGCCATCCAGCGGGCGACGAGCGCGGCCTGCCGCGCGAGGACGCGCTCGAGGAAGCGGAGCGCCGCGTCCTCCGTCCCGGCGAGGTCGGGATCGTGCCGGGCGATCGCGTGGCAGAGGAGCGCCTCGAGGAGGTCGCGGCGGCCGAGGGCGGCGGCGAACTGGAAGGTGCCGACGCGGAGATGGCTCGCGGCCACGCGCGTGAGGATCGCGCCGGCCAGCGGCCGCTCCCGGTACACCGCCTCGCCGGTGGCGACGACGGCCAGCGCCCGCGTCGTGGGGATGCCGAGGGCGTGCATCGCCTCGCCGACGATCGCCTCGCGGAGCATCGGCCCGAGCGCCGCCCGGCCGTCGCCGGAGCGCGAGTAGGGCGTGCGCCCCGCCCCCTTGAGCTGGATGTCGCGGCGCGTCCCCGAGGGGGAGATCTGCTCGCCGAGGAGGATCGCCCGGCCGTCGCCGAGATTCGTGAAGTGGCCGTACTGGTGGCCGGCGTAGGCCTGGGCGATCGGCTCGGCGCCGGCCGGGGGGGTGTTGCCGGAGAGCCACGCGGCCGCGCCGGCGGCGAGCGCGTCGGGGTCGAGGCCGAGATCGGCGGCGAGGGGGCGGTTCAACCACACGAGCCGCGGCGCGCGCACCGCGACCGGCCGGGTGGGGGTGAAGAGGTCGCCCGGGAGCCGGGCGTAGGAGTTGTCGAAGCGCCAGCCGGGATCGGGGAGGTCGGGGGGAATCGTCACTTGAGGAACACCTTGAGGAGGATGTCGGTGATCCCCACGAGGGCCGAGCCGGCGATGAGCCCGGCGCAGATCGGCTCGCGCAGGCCGCCGCCCTCGCCGTGGCTCCCGGCGGAGGCGGCGCCCCTGCCGCGTGCCCCCAGCCAGGAGAAGAAGGCGGCGCCCAGGAACATCGCCATCGTCGAATCGGGGGGGAGGATGACCCCCAGGCCGATCGAGAGCGGGCTCAGGGGAAACGTCCCGCCGGAGCGGATCCGCAGCACTTCGAGGACGAGCCCCGCGAGGGCCGCGAGGGCGATCGAGACCTTGATCGACGGCGTGAGCAACTCGCCCGAACCGCCGCCGAAGACCGCCGAGACGAGTTCCGACACCCCCTTCCACTGCAGCGCCGAGGGGAACCCGAACGCCCCCCCCTCCGGCGCCATCAGGTCCTGGACGTTCTTTCCCGGCTCCCAGTCGGAGAGGAAGAGGAGCATGAAGAGGGGGGTGCTCGCCAGGGCCCCGGCGAGGATGCCGATGCAGTGGCCGATCGCCTGCTGGCGGGGCTTCGCGCCGAGCATGTAGCCCGGCTTGATGTCCATGAGGAGGTTGCTCGCGTTGCTCGACACCTCGACGCACATCACGCCGGTCATGAGGTTCGTGGGGGCGTGGTTGGGCTGGAGGGCGCCGTAGAGGAACTGCGGGATCTTGGAGAGCGAGCCGGTGGGGGTGATGCTCGTGAGGCCGGTGCTCGACGCGGCGATGAGGGTGAGGATGGCGACCAGCGGCACCGCCGAGAGCCCGTAGAGGAAGGGGACCCCGAACCAGGCGTTCGCCATCCAGGCGCCGACGACGCCGAGCACCGGGATGCCGACGAGCGAGAGCCAGGTGGGCAATTCGATGGCGGCGAGGGGGTCGTCACCCGTGCCCTCCTTCTTCCGCAACGACTCGAAGGCCTTGGTGAAGATCTCCGGCTTGGCGAAGAGTCCGACGAGCGACGCCGTCACCATCAGCGTGATCCCCCACCACAGCGACCAGTTGTTGACGACGTGCACGCGGCTGTAGGTGCCGTCGGCGCGGGGGGCGAGATTGCCGGCCGCGATCATCGCCGGGACGATGACGGCGAAGTTGAGGAGCATCCCCAGCAGCATGCTCGCCGCGACGCGCATCCCCATCAGCCCCCCGGCGCCGAACATCGCCAGGTCGAGCGGGAGGAAGGTGATGCCGAGCTGGTTGAGCGGGACGCCGGCGAGCGCGGGCCACTTCCAGCCCCGGGTCTTGGCCGCCTCCCAGTACCACTCGTCGAGGGCGTGGGGGAGGTGGAAGGCGGTCTTCAGCCGGAACAGGCCCTGCCAGAGGAGGCGCATGAGCGTCTCCCCCTTGAGGGCCTCGATCGCCCCGGCGGCGAGGCCCGCGGTGACCAGGGCCCGGGCCTGAGCCATCCCGGAATCGCCGCTGCCGCTGTAGAGGGTGTCGAGGACGACGCCGCAGGCCTGCCCCTCGGGGAAGGGGAGCTGCTCGTCGTTGATGAAGCGGCGCTTCATGGGGAAGGCGACGAGGACGCCGAGGAGCGAGAGGACGACGTTGAACGCCGCCATCTGCCACCAGGGGATGATCGTGTTCTGGATCCACATGTAGGCCGCCATGCCGGAGATCAGCGGCCCGGTCATGTAGCCGGCCGAGGTGGCGATGCTCTGGGCGGCGTTGTTCTCGAGGATCGTCAGGTCGCGGAAGCCGAGGCCGGCGAGCGTGCGGAAGGCGGCGAAGGCGAGGATCACGCTCGTGAGTCCCACGCCGAGCGTCCAGCCGGTCTTCGCGCCGACGTAGAGGTTCGTCGCCGAGAGGATCCCGCCGAGGAGGAATCCGGTGACGGCGGCCCGGAGGGTGAGCTGCGGCATGTCGCCGCGGTAGACCTGCTCGAGCCACCAGCGGTCCTTCTGCGCGGCCGTCCAGTCGCGGACCTGCTCGGGGGAGAGCTGCTCGATCGCCATGGGGATTCCTCCGGGAACGCGCGGGGGTGGGCCGGGGCGGGGTTCTTCAGTCGAGTTCGACGTCGACGCGCCGAACCGTGCCCTCGAAACGGAAGGGCACGTCGTACGACCTCGACACGGGGGTGCCGGTGTCCTCGCCGACGTCGAGCGATTCGTCGAGGGTCACCCGGATCGGAATGGTCCGCTCGATCCGCCCCTCGGCGACCGGTTCGCCGTCGACGAGCAGCGTCGCCTGGCCGCCGCGGCCGATCCCGCCGCCGTCGTAGGCGAAGCGCATCCGCACCACGTGCCGTCCGGGGGGGAGGGGATCCGCGCCCGCGATCTCGGTGTGCGCCACGTCGACGAAGTTCGCGTGGTAGACCGGCCGGCCGTCGCGGAGGAACAGTCCGAACCCCCCGAACAGTCCCCCCTGCGTGATGATCGTGCCGCTGGCGCGCTGCCCCACCTCGACGTCGGCGGTGATCGTGAACGACGTGTTCTTGAGGTTGGGGCTCGCCCCCTCGGGGATCCGCGTCATGCCGCCGGAGTAGGTGAACCGCTTCCTGCCGCGGGTGAGGCTGGGGCGGATGGCCGGATCGAGGCGCGCGGTCTTGCTGTTGTCGATCGGCAGGACCTGGTGCCGCGCGGCCTCGGTGTAGAAGAGCAGTTGCAGCTCGCGGAGTTTTTCCGGCCGGCTCGCGGCGAGATCCTCCGACTGCGAGAAGTCGGCGTCGGTGTGGTAGAGCTCCCAGCGGTAGCCGTCGATCGCGTCGACCTCGGCGGCGCCCGGATCCCACGGCGGCACCGGGGGCGTGGTGCAGGCCACCCAGCCATCGTGGTAGATCGCGCGGTTGCCGATCATCTCGAAGTACTGCGTCGTGCGCCGGCTCGGGGCGGCGGCGTCGGCGAAGGAATAGGCCATGCTCACGCCGTCGATGGGTTTCTGCGCGACGCCGTGGACGACGTCGGGGGGCGTCACGCCGCAGGCCTCGTAGATCGTCGGCACGACGTCGATCACGTGGTGCCACTGCGTGCGGAGGCCCCCCCGATCCGCGATGCCGCGCGGCCAGGAGATCACCAGGCCGTTGCGCGTGCCGCCGTAGTGGCTGGCGATCTGCTTCGTCCACTGGAACGGGGTGCACATCGCGTGCGCCCAGCCGATGGGATAGTGGTTGTAGGTGGTCCAGGTGCCGATCTCGTCGACGCGCTCGAGGACCGTGGCGAGATCCTCCTTGACGCCGTTGAAGAACGTCATCTCGTTGAGCAGGCCCTGGGGGCTCCCCTCGGCGCTCGCGCCGTTGTCGCCGACGACGTACAGCACGAGCGTGTTCTCGAGTTCCCCCGCCTCCTCGATGGCCTCGATCACCCGGCCGGCGTTGTGGTCGGTCTGCTCGAGGAACCCGGCGTACACCTCCATCATCCGGGCGTAGACCCGTTTCCGGGCGTCGTCGAGGGTGTTCCAGGCGGGGATGCCCGGGGCGAGGGGGACGAGCTTCGTGTCCGCCGGGACGATGCCGAGGGCTTTCTGGCGGGCGAGCGTCTCGGCGCGGATCGCGTCCCAGCCGGCGTCGAACCGGCCGGCGTACTTCTCCACCCACTCCCGGCGCGGATGGTGCGGCGCGTGGGTGGCGCCGGGCGCGTAGTAGAGGAAGAAGGGCTTCTCCGGGGCGATCGCCTTCTGGGTGCGGATCCACTTCACCGCCCGGTCGGCGAGGTCGTCGTCGAAGTGGTAGTCGGGGTCGTCGAGGTAGGGCTCGACCGGCTTCGTCCCCTCGACGGCCGCCGGACGCCACTGGTGGGTGTCGCCGCCGATGAAGCCGAAGAAGTGCTCGAAGCCGAGTCCCGTCGGCCACAGGTCGAACGGCCCGGCGAGGCTCGTCTGCCAGTCGGGGACGTTGTGGTTCTTCCCGAACCAGGCGGTGTTCCAGGCGTTGAGCTTGAGGACCTCGGCCACGGTCGCGGTGTCCTTCCGCATCACCGAGTCGTAGCCGGGATACCCGGTGGCCGCCTCGGTGATCGCGCCGGAATGGACGGCGTGGTGGTTGCGTCCCGTGATCAGCGCCGCGCGCGTCGGGCTGCACAGCGCCGTGGTGTGGAATTGCGTGTAGCGGAGCCCCCGCGCCGCGAGCCGCTCGAGCACCGGCGTCCGGCAGGGGCCGCCGAACGCGCTCGACGCGCCGAAGCCGACGTCGTCCAGGAGGATGAGGAGGACGTTCGGGGCGCCGCGGGGGGCGGTCCGGGGCTGAGGAAAATCGGGGGTGGAGTCGGCGGCACGCAGATCGATGGTGCCGCGGAACGCGGGCGGCGGCGGGGGGAGGACGCCGGGCGTGGGCGCCGCCGGCTCGGCGGCCGCGACGCCGCCGGCGGCGGCCAGGAGGATCGTGACGGCCGATGCCAGCGGCGCGACGAGGGAAAGTGAGCGCATGGGCCTCTCGGACTCCGGGGCAGGGGTTTTTCCGCGCGTAGGAACGATGGCAGATTCGAGGCAGGCAGGGAAGCGGCCGCCGATCGATCGAGGTCCCGCACCGGCCGAGGATGGGCCACGGGGCACGAATAGATGTTTTGACAAGTGTCGTTTGGACGCGTATTCTCGCCGGGCCAGTCCATCCCGTGCGGGTCGTCACTCCGGACGTTCCCGACCTTTTTTTCGAAACCCCGTGCCCATGACCCCCGCCGACTGGACGACGCTCTCGCTCCACCTCGCCGCGATGCTCGTCACGGCGCTCGTCCTGGGTCAGATCGCGCGGCGACTCGGCATCCCGGCGGTGGTCGGCGAGATCGCCGGTGGCCTGCTCTTGGGGCCCACCGTCCTCGGCCGGCTCTCCCCCGAGACCTTCGCCTGGCTCTTCCCCCCGAGCGGCCCGGTGACGAGCGCCCGGGCGGCGATCGCGCGGGTGGGGATGCTGTTCTTCATCGTCACCATCGGCCTCGACATCTCCGTCGGCGAGTTCCGCAGGCTGGGGAAGAAGGCGCTCGCCGTGGGGAGCGTGGGCACGTTCGTGCCGCTCCTCCTCGGATTCGTGATGTGCTACGTCTTCCCGGCGACGATCGGCGTCCTCCCCAAGGACCTCTTCTCGACGGCGCTCTTCATGGGGTCGCTCCTCTCCCTCTCGGCCAATCCGGTGATCGCCCGGATCCTCCTCGACATGGGGCTCTTCAAGAGCGACATCGGCCGGACGATCATGTCGGCCACGCTCGTCGACGATCTCGTCGGCTGGGGGCTGTTCGCCGTGATCCTCGCCGAGTTCGGCCCCCACGCCACCGGCAAGGGGCAGGGGCTCGCGATCTTCGGCGTCGTGTGTCTCTTCATCGGGGGCACGATCCTCGTCGGCAAGCTCCTCCTGCCCCGGCTCATGGCATGGGTCTGGGAACGGCTCCCGCGGCCGAGCGCCTTCATCTCCACGGTGATCCTCCTCGCACTGCTCGGCGCGGCGGCCTCGGAGCACCTCGGGCTCCATTCCTTCCTCGGGGCCTTCCTGGTCGGCATCGCCCTGGCCGACGTGGCGGAGAAGTACCCGCAGCCCTTCGCCACGATCGCCGACTTCGCCTACGCCGTCTTCACGCCGATCTTCTTCGTCTCCATGGCGATCTCCGCCGACTTCGTCGCCGGCTTCGATCCCTGGCTCGTCCTCCTCATCACCGCCGTCGCCTTCCTGGGGAAGATCTCCGGCGTCTATCTCGGCGGGAAGCTCGTCGGGATGGACGACCGGCAGGCGCTGGCCGTCGGCTGCGGACTCAACGCCCGCGGGATCCTCGGGATCGTGATGGCCGCCGCGGCCTACGACGCGGAACTCATCGACCTGCGGCTCTTCGTGGCCTGCGTGCTGATGTGCGTGTTCACGACGATGGCCGCCGGGCCGGCGCTGGCGGCGATCCTGGGGAAGCGCGCGGTCGCCGGAGCGTGAGCGCCGGCCCCGTCACGGCCCCCTCGGCGCCCCCAGGTGCCGCCGGAGGAACTCCGCCCGGCGCCTGGAGGCGTACGGCGTCTCGCAGGCGCCGTGGCCGACCCCCGGCATGACGAGCAGATCGAAGTCCTTCCCCGCCTTCACGAGCGCCGCCGCGGCCTGCATCGTCGAGGCCGGATCGACGTTGCGGTCGACCTCCCCCACCACGAGCATGAGCTTCCCCCGGAGCCTGTGCGCCTGGACGACGTTCGAGGCCTCGTCCCAGCTGGCGTCGAGCGGCCAGCCCATCCACTGCTCGTTCCACCAGATCTTGTCCATGCGGTTGTCGTGG
>CAZMOU010000104.1:0-16988 GCA_964567835.1 uncultured Chitinophaga sp.
CCGCGCGGCGGACCGCGTGGTCCGGCTCCGCCGCCGGCGTCCCGAAGGGCACCGTCGCGCCGTCCGGCAGCGACTCGGAGTCGCCGTCGTCCGCGTCGGCCGGGGCGCACTTCCGCGCGGGGAAGATCCGCAGCAGCGCCGGGAGGAACACGAGCGCCGTCAGCGTGCACGTCGTGACGCCGAGGGTCAGGAGCCGCCCCAGACTCTCGAGCCCGCGGTGGCTGGCCACCATGAGGGCCCCGAATCCGAGGATCGTGGTCAGGGCGTCGACGAGGACGGAGTTCGCCGTCGAGGGGCTGATGCGGTACGGCCCCGGGCGTTCGAGCGCGTCGTGGACCACGTGCACACCGTAGTCCACCGCGATGCCCAGCACGAGCGGCACACCGATCAGGTTCGCCGGGTTGAGGTCGATGCCGAGCAATCCCATGAGCCCGAACGTCTGCCCCACGCCCATCGCCAGCGGCAGCACGGCGAGGAGCGCCTGCCGGATGTCGCGGAAGTCGAACCACAGCACGACCAGGATCACCAGGAGCGCCGAGAGGGCCGCCTGCTCGTAGCTGCGTTTCATCTCGAGCGAGGCCTCGTAGGCCTGCAGCGGATTGCCGGTGGCCCGCGGATCGACCGATCGGACGTCGTGCACGAACCGCTCGAGCGACTGGAAATTCCAGATGTCGCCCCGTCCGTAGATCTTGAGGAGGTGCTTCCCGCTCTGCCCGACGAAGCGTTCGACGAGGCTCGGGGGGAGATCGTCGAGCCCGGGTGGTTCGGGATCGGAGACCGCGGCGAGCGCGTGGAGGCGGCTCACCAGATCGCCCGCGGAACGCTGCTGGAAGGTGGTGAGCGACTGGTAACAGTCGGCGGGCCCCATCTGCCGCAGGCTGTCGCGGGCGCGCTCCAGGTGCCAGGCGGTCCGCAGCGCGCCGGGACGTTTCGCCGCCTCCGCCTGCGCCCAGGCGAGGGTCTCGCCGAGGGCGTCGAGGCGGTCCAGGGGGATCTCGGGCGGACGCTCCGGGAGCGTCGCCAGCCGGCCGCGGATCCGTTCGATGACGGGACGCTTGACCGCCTCGTCGCCCGGCACGAGCGAGGCGATCTCGTCGACCCGTTCCACGGAGGGAAGGAGGAGGAGGCGCCGCTTCCGCTCGAGCAGCTCCTCGCGCGACTCGGCCATCGACAGCGCGTACCACACGCTCTGGTCGCACTCCGCGAGCAGCTTGCGCTCCACCTCGACGCTCTCGAGCCCCTCCGGCTGCATGTTGAGGAGGTTGTGGTCGTAGCGCAGGTCGTGGAGGCCCGAGACGAGGGCGAACGTCCCCGCCATCGAGGCCAGGACGACGAGGCGCGGATGGCGGACCACCGGCGCGAGCCAGGTGTGCACCGGCACCGGCTCCGGGATCCGGCCCCCCAACGGGCCGCGATCGACGATGGCGATGACCGCCGGGAGGACGAGGAGCTCGGCCGCGCAGCAGAGCACGATGCCGCCGCCGGCGATCAGCCCCAGTTCCGCCACGCCGACGAAGCTCGTGAAGGCCGCACAGAAGAAGGCCACGGCCGTCGTGACGGCGCCGGTGAGGATCCCCGGCCCCACCGAGGCGCTCGTCTCGAGGAGGGCCTCCTCGCAGGCGAGCCCCCGGCGCCGTGCCTCGAGGTAACGGCCGACGTAGTAGGTGCCGTAGTCGATCCCCACGCCGATCATCGTCACCGTGAAGGTGACGCTGAGGATGTTGAGGTGACCGACGCTGGCGGTGGCCCACGCGAACGCCCAGGCCATCCCGATGACCAGCACGCCGTTGGCCATGAGGGCGTGACGGACGCCGCCGAACCCGGCCACGATGATCACGATCACCGCCGCCATGGAGATGCCGCTGGCCCAGACCATGGAGCTCTGGCTGGCCCGCATCTCGTCGTCCTCCATGATCGGCAGGCCCGTGAGCCCGATCGACACGGAGGGATGGCGGGACGCGACCAGACGGATGAGACGCCGCAGTTCGTCGGTCGCCTCGGAAGCGCCGGCGAAACCGGCGTTGGATTTGACCAGGCGCAGGAGCACGAACCCCATCCGCCCCTCCTTCGCGAGGAGCTGGTCGCTCGACAGGTCGCGGAGCGTCGCCAACGAGGCCGGCATGGGGGGCCACGGGGAGACGAAGTCGGCCGGCGCCCCCTCGCCCCGCCGGGCGGACGGTTCCAGACCGGCCACGAGGCTCTCGGCGTAGCGCTCGAGCGACGCCGACGGCGCCTCGCGGGGCCCCTCCGCGGCCCGCGGCGTGCCCATCACCATCTGGCTGGCGAGGCCGCCGACCATCGTCCCCACCTTGAGTTGCGCCCACCCCCCGTCGAGGATCGGCTGCGACTCCTCCAGGAAGCGGTCGATCTCGCCCAGTTCCGCCGGGGCGAGGTAGTGGAGCCCCTTGGCGCGGATGCGCGAGAGGTCGACCGCGTGGAACACGGAACGGAACAGCGCGGGGTCGCGGGCCACCTCGGACGACACCTCCTCGAGCACGCGGATCGTCTCCGCGCGCGTCGGCCCCTCGACCACGATCACGGCGTCGTCGTCCTCGCCGAACTCGGCGACGTAGTCACCCCACAGCTTGTTGTAATCGCTGCGGGGATCGACGAGATCGTTGCGGTTGACCTTGTAGCCGAGCGAGCGGACCGTCCAGACCCCGCACAGCACCGCGGAGACGACCGCCACTCCCACCACGGTGAATCCGGAGCGCAGGCAGACCCGCGTCCAAGCCGTCAGCAACCGCGCGATCGCCCCGGGGGGCGGGTGGCACCCGGCGGTCGACGGTGCCGCTCGGGTGGTCCGGGGTGACGGCGGAAGGCTGGCAGGATCGTCCTGGGACATGCTGCGCTCGATCCCTCGCGTCCACGGCCTGCACGGATCCCGGTATCCCGGCGCGGCACTGCCCGGGGGGGCGGCGATCGTAGAAAGTCGGCGGCGCGCGGCCAACACCCGATTCCGTCCCCGAGTCCGTCAAGACGGGGAATCTGGGGGGCTTCTCCTGATCGAAGCGGAAATGACTGTGCCGGCCCGTCACCCCAGACCGAAAACTCCTTCTGCCGGGCGACCGGGGCGGGTCGCCGGCGGATGTTTCCGGGGGGAAATGTTTCATGCGTGTTCTCACTTGGGGGCTGACGGCGGCCGTGTGCCTGCTGTCGGCCCCGGGGACGGCCGGCGCCGTCCGCGCGGAGGATCGTGACGGTGCGCCGCACCGCGCGGGCATCGTCTTCGGCGACGGCGGAACCTCCTCCCGCGAAGCGCGGGAGTCGGCCCGCCGGGCCGTACCGCTCGAGCGACTGGCGGAGTCCGACCGCCGCGACGTGGAGCGGATCCTCCGGAATCCGACCCTCTACCGGCGCCTGCCCCGGGAGACGTTCACCTGCGACCGGGAACTGCTCGAGTTCTCGCTCGAGAAGCCCGAGGTGATCGTCGATCTGTGGCGTGTCCTGGGGATCAGCCGCCTCCGACTCGATCGCACCGGTCCGGGCGCGTGGCGGATGAGCGACGGCTGGGGAACCGAGGGCACGCTCCGTGTCCTCCACCACGAGCGGACCGCCCTCGGCGGCACGTTGCTGCTCCACGGCAAGGGGGGCTACAAGGGCCCCCTGGCGCCGCAGCCCCTCACCGGATCGTGCCTCGTGCTCGTGCGCCACGGACCGTCCGGGCAG
The DNA here is from genome assembly GCA_964567835.1 of uncultured Chitinophaga sp. Taxonomy (GTDB): domain Bacteria; phylum Planctomycetota; class Planctomycetia; order Pirellulales; family UBA1268; genus QWOP01. Next base: position 3,670 of record CAZMOU010000104.1, read on the forward strand.
GGCGCCGAAGGCTCCGACCGGCACGCGATGCAGGTCGATGCCTACCTCGACGCCGACGGCGTCGGCCTCGAGATCGTGACCCGCACGCTCCAACCGCTCGTCTGTCGCTCCAGCGCCTCGAACCTCCACGAGATCTGCCAGTTCATGCAGGCCCTTTCCGACGCCGCCGGGGAGAATCCCGAAGGGGTGGCGATCCTGGGGAGCAGGCTCACCAACGTCGATCCGCGTGACGGCCGCACCTTCGCCTCGCTCGCCCGCGGGGTGGGCCATGACGCCAGCGCCGTCGATCCGATCGCCGAGCGGAAACTCCCCTCCAAACTCGCCGCGCGATGGCTGCCGGCGCGGCAACTCGAGGCGGAGCAGATCCGCTGACGCCACCGCACCCGTCGGAGGCCACGGCCGGAATCCGGGGGGATCCGGTCGTGGCCGACGGGTCGGTCAGCGGGTGAGGTCGCCCTGGAGTGGCGGCGGTGCCGCCGCCACGCGTGGCCGGGCCTCCGTCGCCACGAGATAGGGGCGTTTGTACTCCGGCATGTAGCCCCTGGCACCGCGCACCGAGACCTGCTGGCCCACCATCGGCGCGAGGTTCACCCCGGGCTGCGGGTTCACGAAGACGATGACGTTGTTGTTGCCGTCGACGAGCGCCCAACGCGGGGCGTCCGGTCGGCGCGACACCACGGTCGCGAGGCGGCCGGTCGTCTCGCTGACGTCGGGCGGCGGCCAGGTCGGCTTGCCGTCGGCCGGCGCCCCGCCGGGGAGCACCCCCGGACGGATCGGACGTGTCCCCACGCCGCCGAGGCTCGACCACATGCCCCCCAGCCGCAGCGGCGGCTCCGGCGGAGGGCCGGCGGCGAGCGCCTGCTGCTTCGCCTGGATCGCCTCGAAACGGGCGATCCGTGCGTCGATCGCGTCGGCGCGGAGCCGGTCGGGTTTCGACGTCGTCCGCGCGGCGGCGAGGCGGAGCCGCTCGCGCAGCGCCGGGAGATTCCATCCGTCGGGCGGCCCGGCCACGGCGAGCGACAGGGCCAGATCGATGTCGGCGAGTTCGTCGGCCATCGAGGCGGGGGGGGCGGCCACGGCCACCGGCGGCGCCGTCTCGAACACGCCCGTGCCCAGCGGCAACCAGCCGGCGAGGATGCGCCGGGCCTGCGGCACGGCGCCGAGCGGCTGCGGGGGTGGGGGCGGCGGCGGGGCGGTGGCCGCGTTCGCCGCCAGGGCGATCGCCTCGCCGGCCGAGCGGAAGGCCTCGACCGCCGCGGCCGCGTCGGGGCGCTCCTCGGCTGGCGGCTCGACGCGCGGACCGGCGCCCGCGGCGAGCGCCGCCAGGCGCAGCCGCGGCGACGACTCGAGCGCGCCCATGTCCGCCCAGCGGAACTCCCCCGCCGGCGGCGCGATCCGCAGCCAGAGTCCGGCGTGCCTCCCCTCCGGGACGCGCTGCTCGCCGAGCACCTCCACCCGTTCGCCCGCCTCGAGTCGCACCTGGGCGACGTGCCGCAGGTCGTTGAGTTGCGAACCGACTCGTGCGACGGCGCCGTCGGCGACCACGACGCCCACGCGCGGCGGCGGGCCGCTCCCCGGCCGCACCACGCCGTCGGCGGCGAGCGTCTCGTCGACGTCGGCGGCACGGACCCAGCTGAAGCTCCCTTCCACGGGACGCACGGCGCACCACCCGCCCGGATCGACCGCCCACACCTCCACCCTCGCGCCGGCGACGAGCCGCTCGGTGGGGTAGAAGTCATCCCCCGGACCCGCGCGAAGGTGGGTCGGCTCCGCCGTCACGGCCGCCTCGAGCGGCAGGGGGCCCGGCTCGGTCTCGGACGCCCGCAGCATGTCGCGGGGGAGCGTCGGGAGGGCGCAGGGCAACACCGCCGACAGCACGACGGCGAACCACCCGGTCCGCACCGTGGAGGAACGACCGGACGAGCGGCCGGTCACCACTGGCGGTCGAATCGGGACGCGAGCGTCCATCCCTGGATCCCCACCGACTTCGGCCGCCTCCGTTCCGGCGGGCGATCCGTCGCCCGCCCATCTCCGCGCCGACGGCGTTCCCGGGACGCCTCCGTCCCGAAACGCAAGCGCGTAGACGAGGCTTGGGCGACCTCGTCTACGCGCTGTGGGCAGACCGACCGGGCGGTCCGGCCAAGGGTCTTGTAGTCCACCCGCCGACGCCGCTCAAGCCGCGATTCGCGATTTCCAGGAGGGCGGGGAAAAAGCCTCCGCGGAAGGCCTTCGACCCCGCCGTTGACCCCTCGAAAGAGGGGATTCCGGCACGCGCCCCGGAGGGTCAGGAAGCCTGCGCGGTCGGCGCCGGCGCCCAGGGGTGGTGCGCAAGCTGCGCTAGCGCCAGCACCAGGGCCTGCGTTCCCGATCGTCCCCGTCCCTGGGCGACGAGCGCGGTGTAGAGCGACTCCACCAGCGCGAGCCCCGGGAGGGGCAGATCGAGTCGACGGCACTCGTCGAGGGCCAGTCGCATGTCCTTGACGAAGTGCTCCACCATGAAGCCGGGTGCGAAGTCGCCGCGCAGCATCCGCGGCGCCAGGTTCGTGAGCGACCACGAGCCCGCCGCCCCCCCGGAGATGGCGCGCAGCGTGGTCTCCGGATCGAGTCCGGCCCGGTGGGCGAAGAGAAGCGCCTCGCACATCCCCACCATGCCGCCGGCGATCGCGATCTGGTTGACCAGTTTCGTGCGCTGCCCCGCCCCGGGACCGCCGCAGGCGACGACGTTGCCGGCCAGCACCTTCCAGCAGGCGGCGAGCGCCTCGCGCGGCTCGTCGGGCCCGCCCACCATCACCGTCAGCGTCCCCTCGCGCGCCCCGCGGTCCCCGCCCGACACCGGCGCGTCGAGCGACCAGACCCGGCGGGAGGCGGCGACGGCATCGATCTCGGCGGCCAGCGCCGGGGAACTGGTGGTGTGATCGACGAGCACCGCTCCGGGCCGCAGGGCTCCGAGGACGCCGTCCGGTCCCAGCGTCACCGAGCGGACGTCGGACGGATGCCCCACCATGACGAAGGCGACGTCGGCCAGGGCGGCCACCGCGCCCGGCGTGTCGGCCCAGCGGCATCCGCGTGCGAGCAGCGGCTCCGCCTTGGCACGCGAGCGCGTCGTGACGACGAGATCGAAGCCGGCGTCGCGGAGGCGGCCGGCCATCGAGGACCCCATCACGCCGCAGCCGATCCAGCCGAGGGTCGTGCCGCCGGGGACCGCCGGCACGGGATCGGGACGGCGTTCGACCGCGGACATGGACGGCTCCTCGGGTGGCCGATCACCAGCGCTCGACCGGCCGATCGAGGATCTCGCGGAGGAGGATCGCCTGACGCACGGTGTCGGGGTCACGCATCATCGCGATCAGGGCCTCGGCCGTCGAGCGCGGGCCCTGAGACGCCGTCGCGGGCAGGCGTGGCCGCCCGGCGTCGAGATCGGGGTGGACGTTCGGTGCCGAATGGGCCAGGTCGTGGGCGAAGGCTCCCTCCACATGGCGGGCGATCTCGCCGCCGTGGCCGGCCAGGGGCGGTGGCGCCGCCGGAGGAGCGGCACGCTCCGCCGCCTGCGGACGCGGCCGCGCCGGCGTGGCGGGGCGCGCGGGGGGCGTGCCTGAGGCGCCGGAGCGCGGCCGCGGTGCCGGCTGCGGGCGGGGCTCGTCGCGGCGCGGCGGCGCGGCCGGCCGGTTCGCGGCGCGGTCCCGCTGTCCGGCCGCCTCGGCCTGGGCGCGGCGGAAGGCCTCGATCTGCCGGTCGAGTTCGGCACGACTGGCATCCGGCAGCGGACGCCCGGCGGCGGCGGGAGGCCCCGGCGCCGGGCGGGCGGGCGCGGGACGGGCCGGCGGGACCGGTGCCCCCCCCTTCTCCCCGCGCATGCTCTTCACCACGTTCATCACCTGCGACACGATCCAGACGATCACGAACAGGATCGGCAGGAGGGCTTCGAGCCAGTCCCCCGCCGCCGCCAGCGGCGGGACGAGGACGGCCAGCACGCAGCAGGGCATCGCGTCAGCCTCCCGCGTTCGAGGGATGGGGCGTGGACGGCGCGGTGCCGACGCCGGCGATCGTCTTGCGCATGTCGGTGTCGGCCTGGAGGTTGCGGATCTTGTAGTAGTCGACGATCCCCAGGCCGCCTGCGGCGAGCGCGTCGGCGATCGCCTTGGGCACCTCCGCCTCCGACTCGACCAGCCGTGCCCGGCTCTCCTCGATGCCGGCGATCATCTCCTGCTCCCGGGCCACGGCCATCGCCCTCCGCCCCTCGGCGTTGGCACGGGCGACGCGTGTGTCGGCCTCGGCCTGGTCGGCCTGCAGACGGGCGCCGATGTTCGCCCCCACGTCGATGTCGGCGATGTCGATCGACACGATCTCGAACGCCGTGTTGGCGTCGAGACGGCGGGCGAGCACCGTCTTGGAGATGACGTCGGGATTCTCGAGCACGCTCGTGTAGCGTTCCGCGGAGCCGATCGCCGACACGATCCCCTCGCCGACACGGGCCACGATCGTCTCCTCGGTGGCACCGCCGATGAGCTGGTTGAGGTTCGTGCGCACGGTGACGCGGGCCCGCACCTTGAGTTGGATGCCGTCCTTGGCGACGGCGTCGAGCGACTCGCGGCCGCTGTTCTTCCCCGGGCAGTCGATGACCTTCGGGTAGACGCTCGTCTGCACCGCCTCGCGGACGTCACGGCCCGCCAGGTCGATCGCGGTCGCCAGCTTCCAATCCAGCTCCTTGATCTTCGCCTTGTTGGCCGCCACGAGCGCCTGCACCACCAGCGGCACGCGTCCCCCGGCCATGGAGTGCTCCTCGAGCGCCTGCCTGGTGATCCCGCTGGAGTCACCCAGTCCCGCCTGCACCGCCATGATCTTGCTGCGCACGATGACGTTGGGATTGACCTTCTTGAAGCTCATCGCCACCAGGTCGAAGAGCCCGATCCCCGCGCTCGACGCGTACGACTGGAGCCAGAGGCGGAGATACCGCGCGAGCACCGCGACCACCACGAGGATGGCGAAGAGGACCACGAGGAGCACGAGCGGCAGCACGAAGTCGGGCATGGGCTTCTCCGGGCGGCGCTCGCGGCGCCGCCGCGTGGGGGCGGGTCGGGGAGGGACGGCGGCGCACGCAAGGCCATCGCCCCGTGAGCCAGCCTGTTTCGCCCCACCCGGCCAGTCAAGCGCCGGGGGGTTCGAGCGACTCGAAGGTGAAGGTTTCCAGGGTCGGGGAGAGGCGGTGGGGCTGGCCATCCGCGGCCCGTTCCGGCTCCCCGGCGGGCGATTCGCCCCCGCCGGACGCCACCATTCCGCCGCGGCCGGGTGCGCCGGGAGGGGGGGCGGGGGTCTCCGGCCGCACCACGAGGGCCGCCCCCTGGACCCCCACCACCACGACCGGAAGGCCGGCATCGATGGGCCCGGTCTCGCTCACCGCCTCGAACGACACGTCGCCGATCGACACCCTGCCCCACGGCAGCAGGTCGATCTCCGTCCTCCCGGTGCGCCCCACCGACTCGCGGGCCCGGCCGCGTCCCCGGTCCGGAACCACGTCGGCGGCCTCGGGAGGCGGGGGCAGGACGCGTCTCCCCAGCGGCGTCTCCGGGAACCAGCGGAAGGCCAGGGCGAGGACCACCGGCACCGCCGCCACCGCCAAGCCGAGCATGCCGGTCCCGGCGCCGACGCCGAGTTCGCGGTAGGCCATGGCGATCGAGGCCACGAACGAGGCCAGGCTCACGAACCCCAGCACGCCCCCGGAGGGCACGAACACCTCCGCGACGAGCACGATCAGGCCGAGGAGGAACAGCGCCCCGACCCACACCTCCGCGGTCATCCGCGCACCCCCGGATCGCCCTCTCCCGCGGCGCGGACCACGAGTCGTCCGCCGCGCACGGCGACCACGCGCACCGCGGTGCCCGGTTCGACGAGCGCGCCTTCGCTGATGACGTCGTGGAGGACACCCTCCACCCGCGCCTTGCCCGCCGGCGCCAGCCGCGTGGTGGTCGTCGCCGCGCTCCCGACGAGGGCCTCGAGCGGTTCCTCGTCGGGCGCTGCCTCGGCGACCGGCGGCTGGAGGAGGACGTGGCGGAAGAGACGCGACTCGGGCAACCAGCGCCGCGCCACGATCGCCAGCGTGGCGATCCCGCCCGCCGCCCCGAGGAGCCCGAGGAGCGACCACTGCAACTGGCGGAACTGGTAGGCGTTGGTGGGGAGGACGAACGACTGGCTGGCGAGCACGAGCGCCGCCACCATGAGCAATCCGCCCCCGAGGCCGAGCACGCCGAAACCGGGCAGGACGAAGATCTCCGCCGCCACGCAGAACATCCCGGCGAGGAACAGCAGCACCTCGAGCCACCCGCTCGTGCCGTGGAGGTACTGGCTCCAGAAATAGACGATGAAGGCCACCATGGCGACGAAGCCGCCCAGGCCGATGCCGGGCGTGTGGAGTTCGACGTACAACCCCGCGCCGCCGACGAGGAGCAGGAGCCAGGCGATCCCGGGACTGGCCAACGCGTCGAGGAGTTCGTCGGCCCACCCGGGGGCGGCGACGGCGACGTCGTTCCCCAGACCGTACTCGCGGGCGAGGCCGGGGAAGTCCTCGACGACGTGTGCCGCCAGGCCGAGCGACTCCGCCGCCTGCCCGTTCAGCGTGATCGGGCCGACCCCCACCTCCGCACCGCGTTGCCAGGCGTCGCGGTCGTCCCGTGCGGCGAGTTCGGCGTCGCTGAAATAGGCCACCTGCCCGGTGGCGTTGCGGGTCATCTGCCGGACGACGACCCCGGGCACGGCGAGCGCCACGGGGAGCGACCAGGAGCGGTCCCGTTTCCGGGCCACCACCTCGCGCCAGGCCGCCGTGATCGCCTCCCCCTGTCGCGCCTGGATCGTGGCCGAACCCTCCCCCCCGAGGACGGCCCCGGGGGCCATCACCAGTTCGTCGCACGCGGTCGCCACGAGCGCCGCGTCGCCGCGCGCCTCGCGCGGCACCCAGGCGACGGTGCGGACACGCGTCGGGTCGAGACCGGCGAGGTGGCCGGCGAGGACCATCGCCTGGGTGGGATCGCCCCCTCCGCCCTCGATGCGCAGGCAGACGAAGTTGCGCCCCTCGGCGACGGCGTCGTCGATCCGCTTCCTCGTCCGCGCCACCGAGTCGGCCGACAGCGCGCCGGAGAGCGTCACGAGCACGCCCCGCCAACCGCCCTCGAGCGCGGGGTCGGCGACGAGCGCGGACTCCGCCAGACCGAGGCCGCGGGCCACCTCTCCCGCCGTCCGCGCCGACAGCCTCGCGAGCCCCAGTTCGCGTGCCCTCCTCCCGGTGAGCTCGAGCGGCACCGGTCCGAGCGGTTCCTCGTCGAGCACCGCGGCCCGCTCGCGCAGCGCCGGCAACTCGGCGGCGTTCACGATCTGTTCGCCGTCGTCCGTCGCGACGCGCACCACGCGCGCGGCAGGGTCGACGAGCGCCACCGCGAGCGCCGGCGGCGCGGTCTTGCGCCGGCCCGCCATCTCGGCGTAGGCGGCCCGCGTCACGTCGTCGACCACCGGTTCGACGACGTTCGCCGCGCCGAAGACCGCGTCGGGCGCGAGCACGATCTCCTCGCAGGCCAGCGCCACGAGCACCGCATGGCCGCGGGCCCCACCCGGGAGCCACGCCACCGTCTTCACCCCGGCCAGGCGCGGCTCCCCGAGGAACCGTGCCAGGGCCAGGGCCCGGCTGAACTCACTGGCGTTCCCACCGGCCTCCTCGGCGCCGTCGAAGCGGAGGACGAGCACGCCGCGTTCCCCCGGCCGCGACCGCAGCCTGTCGAGCACGCGGAGGATGGTCGCCTCGACCTGCGTGTCCCGCGTGCCGGTGATCGGCAGCCGCAGCGGCACGAGCACCGTGGGGACGTCCCGGGCTCCGCCCTCCTGCCGCTCCGCCACCTCCTGGGCCGCGACCGGGCACCGCGGCGGAACCCACGTCCCGATCGCCACCAGGGCCGTGACGACCGCCAGCATCCACGAGCGACCCGCCCGCGGCGGAACCCGCGGATCGGTGGGGAAGTGTGCCATGACCGTCCTCGGCGCCCGGGATCGACGACGGGCGAATTCTATGACCCTGGGCAAGTGAGTCAAAAAACGGCGCCCGGGGAGCCGGGGTCGCCGCCTATACTCCAGGCATGAGCACCGAATCCATCCGCCGCGATCTGGTCCCGCTGATCACCGAGAAAGCCCTCCGCCGGGGCACGTTCCGCCTCGCCTCCGGACGCGAGGCGAGCTTCTACCTCGACGCCAAACAGGTGGTGCTCGACGCCCGCGGGGCGATGCTCGTCGGGCGCGGGATCCTCGACCTCCTCCGGGCCCGCGGCCCGCTCCCGGCGGCGGTCGGCGGCATGTCGATCGGTGCCGATCCGGTCACCGGGGCGGTGGTGACGATGGCGGGCGTCGAGGGGACGCCCCTCAAGGGATTCATGGTGCGCAAGGAACCGAAGGACCACGGGACGAAGCGCTTCATCGAGGGCCCCGTCGCGCCCGGCGACCGCGTCGTCATCGTCGAGGACGTCACCACCACGGGCGGTTCCTCGCTCGTGGCGATCGACCGGGCGATCGAGTTCGGCCTGGTGGTCGAGCGGGTGGTCACGGTCATCGACCGGCTCGCCGGTGCCTCCGCGACGCTGGCCGAACGGGGCATTCCCCTCGACGCCCTGGTGACGATCCGGGATCTGGGAATCGAGCCCGATCCGGCCTGACGCGCGGAGTCGGTCCGCCCGGACGGGGCGGACGGAGGAGGAGCGAGCCATGCCACGTGGACGGGGCGGATCGCGTCGGGCACGACGCGTGATCACCATCGCGGGCGCCGTGGCGCTGGCCACGTCCGCGGCGGCGCTCGCCGGGGCGGGCACCGGGAACGATCCCCCCGACCCCGGCGGCGAGACGGTCGGCGTGCTCATCGATCGGCTCGGTTCGGCCGATTTCCAGACCCGCGAGACCGCCGCCGCCGAACTCCAGGCGATCGGGCCCGCCGCGGTGGACGCGCTCCTCGCCGCGGCCGAGACGGCCACCGATCTGGAGATCGCGCTGCGTGCGCGCTGGATCGTGGAGGCGATCCCGCTGGAGATGCCGCACGACTCGCCCGAGGTTGGCAGGTTGCTCGAGTCGTACAACGGCCGCGACCTCGACCGGCGCGTCCGCGTGATGCACCGGCTCCTGCGACTCGACGATGACGCCGGCATCGAGGCGCTCGCCCGCATCGTCCGCTTGGAGCGTTCCCCGGAAGGAGCGCAGCTCGCCGCCGCCCTCCTCGCCAGGGAGTGGCGCCCCGGGGATCGCTGGTGGCCGGCGATCGGCCGCCATGCGCTCGTCGGGCTCGGACGGAGCCGCCGTCCGGCCGCCGGGTTCGTCAGGGCGCTCGTCGAGTTCTCGGTGGCCGATTCGGCCGAGTCCCGCGGGGCGGCGCTCGCCGCCGCGGCCGAGGCCCTCGATGCACTCGAGCGGCCTCCCGGCAGCGCGGGGGCGGAGGGGGATGCCGAGGCCGATGCCGAAGTGGACGACCTCGTTCCTGCCCGGAACGAAGCGGGGAACGCGCGGCAGACCCTCGTGCGCTGCCTGGCACGCATGCTGCTCGCCGAAGGCCGCCGCGACGAGGCGCTCGCGCTCGTGGGGCGGCACCTCGACGGGGCCCGGCAGGCGACGAACACGAAGCAGGCGGCGAGCCGCACCGTCGACTGGCTGGCCTGGGCCACCGAAGCCGGGATCCCGGAGATCGTCGATCGCATCGAGGCCGCGGAACCGGGCCTGCCCGCCGCGGAGCCGCTCGTCGGATGGGCCGCCGCCGCGGCGTGGCGGGCGCGCGGGAACGCCGACCGGGCCGCGGCCCTCGCCGACGCGAGCTTCGCCGCGCATCGGCGGCCGGCACCGGGCCGCGACATCCTCCAGCTGATCCAGGCGGCGATCTTCCTCGCGCGGCAGGGTTGCGAGGAATGGGCGGTGCGCTGCTACCAGGCCGTCCTCGCCGACCCGCGGTCGAGCATGCGGGAATACGCCTACACGGCGGTGATGGGGGCGGAGTACCTCCACGAACTGGGCCGCGACGAGGAGGCGGCGGCGTTCCTGGGCCGGCTCTTCGCTCCCGGCCCCGGGCAACGCGACGTGAACGCCGAGCAGGTGCTGGGCGAGATCGACCGCGACCATCGCGCCGTGCTCGCCCGCATGCAGTATTTCGCGTCGTGCGCGGCCGCGACGAGGGGGGACCGCGTCGAACAGCGCCGGCTCCTCGAGAACGCACTGCGGGAGCAGGGCAAGGAGATCGATTCGCTCATCGCCCTCCACGGCCTCGCCGACAACACGCCCGACCAGCAGGCCGACGCCCGGCGCCGGGTCAACGAGGCGCTGCGGCAGATCGAGAACGAGATCCACTCCCTGCCCGAGGAGCCCAATCCGCTCAACGAATGGGCCTGGCTCGCGGCCAACACCGGCGGCGACGCGGAGAAGGCGACCCGCTACTCGAAGCAGTCGCTCGTGAAATCCTTCGACAGTTCCAGCTACCTCGACACGCTGGCCCACTGCCGCGCCGCCGCCGGCGACGTCGCCGGCGCGCTGCGCTGGCAGACGCTCGCGGTGCGGCAGGAGCCGCACAACGTCATGATCCGGAAGAACCTGTCCCGCTTCGAGGCCCTCGCCGGGGGAGCCGCGGAGCCGGCCCGATGATCCCGGCCCCGCGGCAGGTGCCGGTCGGGGCGGGGCGCACGCTCGCGGTGCGCGAGGCCGGGGCGGGGTTGCCGGTGGTCCTGCTCCACGGCTTCCCCCTCGACCATTCGATGTGGCGGGGCCAGTGGGGGCTCGTGGCGCCGGGGGGTCCGCTCGAGGGCCGGGCCCGCCTCGTCGTGCCCGACCTGGCGGGATTCGGCGGCAGTCCCGGGCCGGCGCGGCCGACGATCGCCGCCATGGCCGACGACGTCGCCGCGCTCTTGGACGGGCTCGGCATCGGCGCGCCCGCGGTGGTCTGCGGCCTCTCGATGGGGGGCTACGTGACGCAGCACCTCGCCGCCCGGCACCGTCGCCGGCTCGCCGGGCTGGTGCTCGTCGACACGAAACTCGAGGCGGACGGCGACGAGGCGCGGCGGGCCCGCTACGACCTCGCCGACCGCGTCTCCCGGGTCGGATCCAGGATCGCCGCCGAGGCGATGGTGCCGCGACTGGTCGCCCGCGGGCCCGACGCGGCGCTCGACGGCGCCGCACGGGGCCGGGCGGACGTCGAGGATCTGCTCCGCGCCACGATCGAGGCGACCGGGACCGACACCATCCGCACGGCGCTCCACGCCCTCGCCGAGCGTCCCGACATGACCGCCGCGGCGGCCGCGTTCGACCTGCCGGCGCTGCTCGTCGTCGGCGCCGAGGACACGATCACGCCGCCGGAATGCCTGGAGCGAGCGCGGGATACGATCCCCGGCGCGGTGCTGCGGATCGTGCCGCGCTGCGGTCACATGACCCCTCTCGAGGATCCGCCCGCCTTCAACGCGGAGTTGGCGTCGTTCGTGGAGTCCCTGTTCAGCTCCCCCCGGCCCGGTCGTCCGCCGATTCCCTGACCGGTCCCGCATCCGCACCACCCCCCGGCTCGTCGGCCGGCGCGCTCCCCGCCGGGGTGTCCCCCGCATCGCGGCGCTCGTCGCGTCCCCGGCGCCCCTGACCGAAGGGGTCTCCGCCGCGGCCGCCCGTGAACGGCCGGCCCGGGGACCACTGGCCGCGGAAGGCCATGCGGGCGCGGCGATCGAGCCACTCGAGCCGGTCGTCGAGCCCGAGGGCCACCACCGACTGCCGGTCGGCCGGATCGCTCCATGCGACCCAGCGGTGCCAGGTGCGGGCCGCGGCCAGGAGCGTGTCGCGCCGGGCGTCGTCCGACTCCGCCAACTCCCGCGCCAGTTCGATGATCTCGTGGGAGGTGGCGCGCGGAAGGGCGTGGAACACCGTGGCCCGGTCGGCGACCAGTCGCAGTTCCTCGTCGTCCATGTCCTCGATCCGTTCCCTCCGGCCGACCATCTCCGCGGCCGGTGTCTCCGGTCCGAAGGGGCCGGCGCGGAGCGCCTCCACCGTCTCGTCGAGTTGCGGCCAGACGTCGGGATCGGCGGCCTCCTCGCCACGACTTTCCGGCTGCCGCGCGAAGGGGAAGGGGCGCGGCGCGGGATACTGGCGCACCGAGATCGCGTCGAGGAAGGCCACGCTGCCGGCCTCGTGGAGCACGTCGACGTGCTCCACCACCGGCAGGTAGCGGAGGGTCGATTCGTCCGGGTCCGGCGCCGAGCCGCGGCCCGCCGCGAATCCGGCCAGGAGCGCGGCACCGACGAGCGCCGTGGCGGGGACCCAGCCGCGGCGTCCCGCGCCCGGTTGCGGTCTCGCCTCCGCCTCCCCCGCCGCCACGGCCGCCATCCCGATGGTGGTCGAGGCGAGCCCCGGCGCGGCGGCCGAGCGCTCGAGCGGAGCGAGCAGGTCGCGGACGTCGCCGAGGATGTCGACCCCTTCCTCGCCCGCGCTCATGGCTCGCCCCCCGCCGCGGACCGGTCGGCCGGGGATGGGCGCGCGCCGTCGCGATCGTACGACTCGAGCGCCTGACGGAGCTGGTCGCGGGCCCGGAAGAGGAGCGACTTCACCGCCGGCACCGAAAGGTGCATCGACTCGGCGATCTCCTCGTAGGAACAGTGCTCGAACTTCGCCAGCAGCACCGCCATCCGTTGGTTCTCGTTGAGGGACGCGATCGCGTCGCGGACCACCGCCTGCAGTTCGGAGCGGTCCGCCTGGCGGGCCGGACGCTGCCCGCTGGCCGCCACGGCGATCTGCTCGAGGCCGATGGCGCTCGACGATCCGCTCGCCGGCGGCACGCCGCGTTCCATGCGCCGGTAGGCACGCTGGCGGAGGTCGCTGGCGACGTTGTTGGGGATGGTGTGGACCCAGGTGGAGAACTTGGCGGTGGGACGGTAGCCCTCGCGGGCCCGATAGACGCGCAGGAACACCTCCTGCGCGAGATCCTCGGCGGTCGCATGGTCGCCGGTGTGGTGGAGGAACAGCGTCACGAGGCGGTCCTGCCAGAGCGTGACGAGCTGCTCGAAGGCGCCCGCGTCCCCCTGCTGCACGCGGACCATGAGATCGGCGGACGGATCGGCCGAGATTGCCATGCGACGGCTCCCGACCACGGGGACGGGGATCGGGCGATGCCCGCGGCCGGGGCCGCGGGGCGGCCGACCGCCTTCCGCCACCGGGGGGCGGAGGAGCGATCGACAGGATGATGGAGGCCGAAACGGGGGCCAGAAAGGCTGGCCAGTGGAGCGGAGGAGGATCGAACTCCCAACCTCGGCATTGCGAACGCCGCGCTCTCCCAGTTGAGCTACCGCCCC
>CAZMOU010000105.1:0-397 GCA_964567835.1 uncultured Chitinophaga sp.
CCGTCGGTCGTACTCCAGAGTTCCACCCGGACCGCCCCGGCGTCGGGCCGGTCGATCTGCATCTCGTACTCCCAGGAGAAATGCCGGGAGCGGACGATGTGGAGCGGGCGTCCGCGGTACTCGGTGGGGAGGACGCGGACGGTGCCGTCAGGCGACGAAGGTCCGGGAGCGGCCGCCTCGAGCGAGGGCATGGCGGGCGGTGGCGCGGGGAACGTCGCCGTGGGGGCGGGGGCCGGGGCGGCGGCGTCCCCCCGATCGAGAGGGCCGGTGCCCACCGGACGCGCGAGCACGCTCGTCGCCCCGGATGGCCCCTCGGCGGCCGAGGCGTTCCCGTCCCACCGGGCGTCGGTCTCGGCGGGCCAGCCCTCCGGCGGGGTCGGGGCCGGGAAAGCGGTCG
>CAZMOU010000105.1:407-16910 GCA_964567835.1 uncultured Chitinophaga sp.
GGAGGCCCCGCGGGCGGCGGGGGCGGGCCGGGGCCGGGGGGGGGGGGGGGGGGGGGGCGGGCCGGGGGGGGGGGGGGGGGCGGGGAAGGGGGGGGGGGGGGGGGGGGGGGGGGCTACGGCGACCTGGGACGCGGGTCCCTGGCCCGGGAGCGGGGGAGCGCCGATCTCGGCGGCGAGCATCCCCTGGTCGACGCCGGGATCGGTGGGCTCCAGATCGAACTGCTTCACCGTGCGGTGCCCCGCGGCGTCGGCCACGGAGAGCCTCACCGCGAGCCCTTCCGGCTTCTCGCCGGCCCACCAGATCTCCTCGCCGATGAGGTGGGCGGGCGCCTCGCGCGAGAGCACCGCCTCGCTCGCCAGCCGCTTCCAGTTCGGCTCCGCCTTGGTGCGGTACTCCAGCACGAGCTTCGCGGGATCGAGCGAGTCGTCGACGGCGGCGTACCGGCAGACGATCTCGCCGTCGCCGCCGCGCCACACCCGCGCGGCGACCCGCGGTGCGGCGGCATCCACGACGACGCGCATGTCGGGACCCTCCCCCCCGCGCTGCCGTCCCTTGGCGTCGATCGCCCGCATGCGGAACCAGTATTCACCGTCGGCCGTGGCCCGGTAGACGATCGATCCGGCGGTCGGGGACGCCTCGCCGGCGGCCACCCAGGTAGCGCCCAGATCGGTCGATGCCTGGAGCAGCACCCGCGTCGGAGCATGGTCCTCCTGCGGGGAGGGGGCCACCTTGAAGGGGATCGCGAAGACCGTGTGCGACGTGCGGACCGGATCGGGGAGCCGCGGGACCGCGTCGTCGGCCGCGGCGATCATGCCCCAGGCCGTCAGGCAGGCGAGCCCGACCCCGATCCCCCGGCGGAGGGCAGGGGACGGTCGTCCGGGGGCGCGAAAGTGTCCAGTGGCGCGACGCATGCCGGAGTGATCGTCACCACCCCGAAGGACCGTTCCTTCTTTCCGGAACGCGGGGAAAAGTCTTCCCAGAGTGCCGTCGGGGGTGGCCCTGCCGCCAAGCGGGTGAAGCGACAGCGGCTGGGAAAGGGGGGAGGGATTTCCTGCTGGACCCGACCCGATGCCGGCGGCCATAATCCGCCGCGCGTGTCCCGGAGAAGACCGATGTCCCCGAGTCCCCTCGCTCCCGTGACGCTCCGGGACGTCGTCATCTGGGGCGGGGCCCTGCTCGCCGGCGTCGCCCTGTTCCTGGTGCTGTTGCAGGCCCTCCAGGCGTGGGTGAAGCGCAGCCAGGTCGACGAGCCGCAGTCCGGTCGTGGCGATTGGGAAAAGGCGCTCGCCGACTACAAAAATCTGCGGGATCAGGGTGTTTTGAGCGATGAGGAATACCGAAAGATAAGAACGCTCGTCGAACCGCACGTGCAGGGGGCGGACGCCCGGGGTGCCAAGCCCCGCGTGCCATCCCCCGGCCGGTCGGGCTCGGCGGGGGATTGCGACAGGGGAACCACCGGCGGCGACGCTCCGTCCGCCGGCTGATCCCGATCCGACCCGCGACTCGCCACCTCGACCACCTCGTCCGCACGGGAATCACCGACATGCCATCAGGGAAGGACGTCAACAACCTCGGTCGCCGCGGGGCGGGTGGAACGACGAAGAAGAACGCGTTCTGCTCCTTCTGCCGCAAGAGCTACCGCGACGTCGGTCCGCTGGTGGAGGGGCCGGGCGACGTCTACATCTGCGGCGAGTGCATCGAGCTGTGCCAGTCGATCCTCGACCAGGAGAAGCGGCGCCGTGGCACCAGCAAGCAGCTCTTCACGACGATCCCGTCGCCGCGGGAGATCGTCGGCCACCTCGACCAGTACGTCATCGGCCAGCAGCACGCGAAGCGGGTGCTCGCCGTCGCGGTGCACAGCCACTACAAGCGGCTGAACATCGGTGCCGAGGCGAACGACGTCGAGGTCGACAAGTCGAACATCCTCCTGCTCGGGCCCACGGGCTCGGGCAAGACGCTCCTGGCCCGGACCCTCGCCCGCATCCTCGACGTGCCGTTCGCCATCGGCGACGCCACCACCCTCACGGAGGCCGGCTACGTCGGCGAGGACGTCGAGAACCTGCTGCTCAAGCTGCTCAACGCCGCCGATTTCGACATCGAGGCGGCCCAGCGGGGCGTGCTCTACATCGACGAGATCGACAAGATCGGCAAGACGAGCCAGAACGTCTCCATCACCCGCGACGTCTCCGGCGAGGGGGTGCAGCAGGCGCTGTTGAAGATGCTCGAGGGGACCGTGGCCAACGTCCCACCGCAGGGCGGCCGCAAGCATCCCGAGCAGCAGTACATCCAGATCGACACCTCGAACATCCTCTTCATCTGCGGCGGGACGTTCGTGGGCATCGACAAGATCATCGCCAAGCGGCTCGGCAAGCGCACGATCGGCTTCGGCCAGCCCTCCGGGCACAAGGGGGAGGCGACCCTCGCGGAACTCCTGCCGCAGGTCGATTCCGACGACATCCTCGAGTTCGGGCTGATCCCGGAACTCGTCGGACGTCTGCCGGTGATCTCCTCGCTCAAGCCGCTCGACGAGTCGGCGCTCGTCAAGGTGCTCAAGGAGCCGAAGAACGCACTGGTGAAGCAGTACCAGAAGCTGTTCGGCATGGAGAGCTGCGAGCTCGAGTTCACCGACGCGGCCCTCTCCGCCATCGCCCGGAAGGCGATGCGGAAGGACACCGGGGCCCGCGGGCTGCGGTCGATCATCGAGGAGGTGATGCTCGACCCGATGTTCCTCCTCCCCGAGCATTCGGGAAGCTCGTACGTCATCACCGAGCGCAACGTCGACGACAAGGAACCGGTCGTCCCGATCCGCGAGGCGCGGCACAAGTCGGCCTGACCCCGCCCGCCCGGTCCGGCCCTCCCGGCGGACCGGTGCCCGGCCGTCAGCCGCACGCGGCGGCGAGACGCCGCAGCGCCGCGATCCCGCGCTCGAGCGTGGGATCGGTGACGGTGTAGGCGATGCGGAAATGGGTGTCGGCGCGGCCGAACACGCTCCCCGGGACGACGATGAGCCGCTCCCGCTCGGCGGCGATCTCCGCGAATCGTCGCCCCGACCCGCCGGGGGCCTCGGGATAGAGGTAGAAGGCGCCGCCGGGACGGACGAACCGGTAATGGCCGGCGAGCCCGGCCATGAGCCGGTCCCGTTTCCGCTTGCACTCGGCCAGCGGCGCGTCCATCGGGGCGTCGAGCGCCTCGAGCGCCGCCCACTGCCCGACCTGCGGAGCGCAGACGAAGGTGTATTGCTGGAGCGTCGTGCAGGTGTCGATCACCTCCGCGGGGCCGTGCACCCACCCCACCCTCCAGCCGGTCATGGCGTGGGACTTGGAGAACCCGTCGATGACCACCACCCGGTCGCTGTGCGCGGCGGGGGAGTGGAACGGCTCGTCGTAGCAGAAGCTGCGGTAGAGCTCGTCGCTGACGAGCGTCACGCCGGCGCGCTCGGCGAGCCGGGCCAGGTCGCGCACCGTCTCCAGGGGCGCCACGAATCCGGTCGGGTTCGACGGGGTGTTGAGGATGATGGCCCGGGTGCGCGGCCCGATGGCCGCCGCCACCGCGTCGACGTCGATGCGGAACGACGGCGAGGTGTCGACCGCGACGCACGACGCGCCGAGGAACTCGACCAGGGGGCGGTACATCACGAACGCCGGCTCGAAGACGATGACCTCGTCGCCGGGGTCGAGGAGCGCCATGAGGACGAGCACCAGCGCCCCGCTCGAGCCGCTGGTGATGCAGAGCTTCCGGTCGGGCTGGCCCAGTTCGGCACGGGCGGCCGACTCGAGACGCTCGCGTAGTTGCGGGATCCCCTGCGTCTGGGTGTAACCGTTCCTCCCGGCGTCGATCGCCGCCTTCGCCGCGGCCCGTGCCCGGTCCGACATCGCGAAGTCGGGCTGGCCGATGGCGAGATTGATCGGGTCGTCGAGGCGGGCCGCCAGATCGAAGGCCTTGCGGATGCCGGAGGAATCGAAGGCGCTCGCGCGCGTCGCGATCCTCGTGCGTCGTGCGGGCCCGGCGCCGGGGGAGGGAAGATCGGTCACGGCGGGGGACTCCGCTGCTGGCCGGCCGGGCGGCGGGACGGTCGCCTCCGGCAGGCCCTGTCTGGATGGTCGTGGCTGCCGGGCGGCGCCGTCCCGGGTCACGGCGGACACCCCCGGACAGCGTCCGCTCTCCGGGGGTGTCACGCGTGGAACGAGGGGTCGCGTGGAGGAACGGTCCCCCGCGGACCGCCGGGGGTCACTGGAAGAGCTTCGAGAGCTCCTCCTCGAGCTTCTCCCCACGGACGTCCATCGTGATCACCTTCCCGTCGCGGCCGACGAGGATCACGGTGGGAATCCCGGTGATGCCGTAGTAGGTGGCCAGGGGGTGCTGCCATCCCTCCCCCTTGGGCTCCTCGTGGAGGATGGTCCAGGGAATCTCCCTCTCCTTGAGGAAGCCCTCGAGCGCGTCGCGGTCCTGATCGAGGCTGATTCCCACCACCTCGAAGCCGCGGTCGTGGTACTTGTCCCACGCCGCCAGGACGTTGGGGAGCTCGGCGACACAGGGACCGCACCAGGTGGCCCAGAAGTCGACGAGCACCACCTTGCCGGCGAGCGTCTTCTGGTCGAAGGCGGAGCCGTCGAGGTTCGTGCCCGAGATCTCCATCTCGTTGCCCGGCAGCGACAGCCGACGCAGCTTGCCGGCGAAGCTCTCCCCCATCGCCTTGATCTGCGGGTCACCGCTCGAGGCGAACGCCTTGCCGAACGTCTCGTACGACGCGAGCGCCACCTGCTCCGCACCGGGCATGTGCTCGAGTGCGCCCGAGAGCTGCATCGCCAGCATCGCCACGCGGCCGTCGTCGGGGCTCGCGGCCAGCATGCCGGCCACCTTCTCCACCAGCTTGGCGGCTCCAGGGACGTCCCCGGCGGAGAAGATCTTGCGCGCCTGACCCACGATCACGATCTGGTTGGCCTCCGCGGCGAGGTCCTTGTCGGCCGAGTCGACGAGCGTCTCGGCGTACTCGGCCGCGGCGCCGGCCGCCTCCTGGTCGCCGAGCTGTCCGAGCATCGTCAGGCTCTCCAGCTTGAGCTTCGCCGCCTTGCCGTGGAAATCGTCGTCCACCTCGACCTGGTCGAGGATCTTGTCGGCGACCTTCACGGAGGTGCCGGCGACCTGCTTGAAGAACTCCATCGCCTGCTGCCGGGACGCGGGGCGGAAGTTCCGCGTCCGCACCTCGTCGATGAAGGCCATCAGCTCCTCCGGGGTGCCGTCCGGGATCTCGCCGATCTCGGGGATGCCGTCGACGGCCTTGGCGGCCTTCGGATCGGCGATGTCGTCCACGGCCACCTGGGCCGGCGACGCGCTCCCGACGAGGAGCAGGGCGACCGCGGCGCGGACGAGCGCGCCTTGGGCATGACGGAAGCGCGGGCAGAGTGACGACATGGAATCCTCTCGGTTGGGCGCGCGAAAGCGCTGCGGCGATGGCCGCGAAATGGTGGTCAGATCGTACAGGCGGGAACCCGGGAGGGGCAATCGCTGCCCTTCCCGACGGGTGCCGGAGCCGCCTGCATGGCTCAGTGCACGATCGTGCGGAAGCGGACGAAGCCACCCTCGCCAGGGCGGAGCGTCCCCCGGAAAACCCACGTGATCACGGTCGAGCCGTCTTCCGCCTTCGCCGTGGAGACATCCGCCGGGAGGCTCGCGGAGGGACTCGCATCGATCACCTCGAGACGGCCCGGCACGGCGTCGGCGAGCGTGATGTCGGTGAGGGGGCGATCGCCGGAGTTGAGGAGGTAGATCGTGAAGTCGAGCTCGTCGCCCGGCCGCACCGCATCGGTCCCGGCCCGTTGGCAGAGCGTCAGCTCGCAGCGCCCCGGCGACTCCAGCCGCAGCGTCGCGACGCCGTGATCGACCGCGAGGACGTCGGCGGCCTCGCCGTTGACGGTCACCTGGGCACCCGACACGCAGGTCCACGCCAGGGGCACGTCGACCTTGCGGGCGAGCCTCGGCGCCTCGACGTTGCGCAGCCCCTCGGGCGGTTGGTCGAGGGAGTGGGCCACCGGGCCGTCGAAGGCCTCCTCGAGACGCGGCGGCTGGACCTTGTCGACCGCCAGGACGGGAATCCGATCCTCGACCGCGATCCCGGACTGCGCCCTTCGGGCACCCACGGGCTGGAGCTGCTGGGTCTTGTCGCGGACAGCCTGGCCGGCCGTGCGGGCCACGAGCACGGTGTCGAGAGCCACGCCGCGCGGCCCGGTCAGGGCCGAGTCCTCGAAGGGGCGGGTGACATGGCGCACCGACGAGAAACGGGGCGCGTAGACGCAGGTGCAATTGGACGCCACGACGCAGGCGTCCGACTCGAGGCAGGCGTCGTCGGTGGGGGCGGGGCCGGGGCCGGCGGCGCGGTACCGGGCCACCGTGTCGCCGGAGGTGACGTTCTTCAGTTCGGCTCGTCCCTTGGCCAGGGCCGGCTTGCCACGGTCGCCACCGTCGCACACCAGGCAGGGGCCGATCACCGGGACGGCGACGACGGGGACGACCGGTCCGCACGTGTCGCTCCCGCACTGCCCGTCCGGGCACGCACCGACGGGGCGGTGGCGGTGGAGCCGGCATCGGGGGGAACCGCAGCCCCCCGCCCGGCAGCCCCGCCCGGAACACTCCGCCATGCCGGGGCCCGCCCCGGCTCCGCAGCGGCCGTCGGGGCAGGGGGCGGCAGTCGGGTGCACCGGCACCGCGGCGGCGTGGCCGACGAGCGCCACGCGGGGCAGGGGGGAGACCGGGGCCTCGAGGCCGGTGCGGCGGACGCCGCCGTCCGTCGGGGCCGCGGCGGCGTCGCGGCGGCTTGCGTCGCTCGGGGATTCGGCAGCGTCTCGGGGCGCACCTTCCGGGAGCGCCGCCGTCTCCGCGTCGACCGACACGGCCAGGCCCGCGGGGGCGAGGATCGCCACCGGCGCGGTGACCGATCGGCAGGAGGCGAGGAGCACGGCGCCGGCGGCGATCGCCAGCCAGCGCGCGAACCCGCCCTCACGATGCGGCCTCATGGCACCACTCCGGGGGATGGAAGTCGATTGCCGACGACGATCTCGGCGACCGGGCTGCCGAGCGTGGCCGCGACGTCGAGCGGATCGTCGCACGTCCGCACGTCGAACCAGTCCGCGGCCGACACGTCGGCGGTGTCAGGAGCGCACTCCATGTAGACGACGCGGCGGACATGGGCCCCGTCGAGCGCCTCGAGCAGGTCGTCCTCGTCGAGGACGACCTCGACGGGGAAACGCCGATCGAGGCCCGGCGGCGTGGCGAGCCGGGCGAGGATCCGGACCGTGGGGTAGACCTCGAGACCCTCCCGGTCGCGGATGCCCGCGACACGCAGCCGGTAGGTGCGCCCCACGAGCATCGCGGTGCGGAACGGCGCCGCTGCCGGCGGCGACCACCCGGCGAACGTCTCGACCGAGACGGTCATCCCCTTCGGCCCCTGGATCGAGACCGGCTGGAGGGCCGCCTCGGGGAAGGACTCCGGCCCGGGACCGGCCTGCGGGTGTCGTCGGGCGCCAATCGCTCCCGGCAAGGTGTTTCCGACGAGTCTGTCCGCCGACTCGCCCGCACCCGTCTCGACACCCTGGAGCGTCGAGGCGAGCACGATCGAGCAGGCGGTCGCCAGTAGCCCTCGGACAACCCGCAGCACGGTCCCGGACCGGACGGCCTCCCGGGGCGACACCCCGGCGAGTTCCCACCGCGTCGTCGTGCCGGCCGTGCGTCCGGTGGTGCGGTGGAGGTTCATGGTGATCGAGAGGAGAGAGAGGATGGTTCTGGGGAAGGGGAGGGGAGGGGCCCCCGGGGAAGCGTCGTTCTCCTCCCCGGGGGCGACCGTGTCGGACCGCGTGCGGTCAGGGGACGAAGTCCTCCGGGGCGGGCGGGCACTCGCCGGCGGCGGTGTCGGGATCGGGCCCGCCGTTGCCGACGAAGCGGAGGCGATCCTCGTCGGGTTGCCGCAGGCGGATGTTCGGCACGTCGGACCGCTCGGAGATGTAGGCCCGGTGGGCCGGCTTGGGATAGCTCAAGCCGGGGTACTGCTGGACGTGGAGCTTGAGCTCGCGCGTCGGGGGCGGGATGTGCATCTTCGTGTGGTTCGTGATCGTGTGCTTCTGCAGACCGGCGGGGATGCCCAGCGGGATGTGCGCGGGACCGGGCAGTCCGATGGGCGTACCGGTGTACGGATATCCGTACGTCGGCATGGTCGCCCCGGCGAGGAACGCGGGGGGCATCTGCGACGGATCGCCGCCGCAGGGCATGCCCAGCGGCATGGGGTTCGCCGCGGACGACCCGGGGCCGACCCCTCCGGCGGCGTCACCGCCGATGGCTCCCGCCCCGCCGCGGCCCGGCGATTCGAGATCCTTGTTGCCGATGCGGATGATCGCCAGGATGGCACCCCGCCGATCGGCCTCGACCACCGGGTCGCACCCCGGATCGAGGCGGGTGCTGACGAGCGTCTCCACGCCCGCGGTGGCGAGCTCCTGGTACTCCGGATCGGGCAGGTAGACGACCTTGGTGACGAAGTTGCCGCTCGTCACCTGGTCGAGATCCTCCTCCGTGAGCTGGAAGGGGATCGTGTTGTGGGCGAGGAAGGCGTCGGTCCGCGGTGTCACCGGGGCGACCTCGAGGGTCGGGTAGAGTTCGAGTCCCTCCTGGCCCGGGATGTCGGTGAGCTTGATGCGGTAGATCGCCCCCTGCGAAAAGTCGTAGCGACCGGGGGTGACGAGCGGTTCGGAGTCGAATCCGCCGAACTCGGTGACGTCCCAGTGGACCTGCATCCCCTCCGGCCCGATGAAGCCGATCTGCGAGGCCGGGCCGCTCGCGCCGTATCCGGGACCGCCCCCCGGGCCTCCCGCGCCGGGGCCGCCGATGCCGTTGGCGGCGAGCATCTCCTCGTAGCCGACCGGCGAGATCACGCCGGGGCCGGGACCCTCGACCCCCGGGCCGGGATGCTGCAGCATCGCCGCCGGCGGGAGCACGTTCGTGTGCGGAGTGGCGACCGGGCGGATCTGCGCCAGACCGGTGAAGGGCGAGTTCGCCGGAATGTGGCAGCCGGTCAGCGACGCTGCCAGCGACAGCCCGACGACGCCCTGCAGATGTCTCTTCACCATCGGATCACCTCCAAAGCCTGCGGACCGTTCGAGACCGCGTGTCCCTCGAGCCCGGGATTCCTCGTGCGCACGCTCGTCGTGAGTCGTTTCGGCTGGCACGCCACCGGCGGAATCCGCCTTGGGCACGCCGGGGAGGCTTCCGTACACTCGTGCCCCGCGACCCGGGGTCGCCGCACGCCGCGCTCGGAAGCCACCGCCTGCCCCAACAGATTCGTCAATCCCGGGCGGTTTCTTTGGCAAAACCCGCAAACTCGTGACGACCGGACCGACCCTCACACGCCGCGGTTTTTCCCACACCCTGCCGTCGGCCCTGGTTGCCGTGGTCGCGGCCCTGGCGCCGACGTCCACCGCATGGATCGGGGGGAATGGGGGACTTCGGGCGGACGGCCCCGCGGCAGGACCTTCGGGGAGCGTCTATCAGCGCCCCGCCGCACCCGCCCCGGCGTCGGTGGTTCCGCCGGGGGGGGCCGAGGGGGCGGCCGGATCCCCGCCCGACGAGTCGGCCGCCGACCGGGCCGCGCGGGCGGAACGGGTCGTGGCGGCGTCGCTGGCGGGGATGGCCCGGGCGTCCACCCTCTCGGCGCGCGTCCGCCACCTCGTGCGGTTCGACGACGTCGTCGCCAAGGGGGGCGGACGATACGTCCAGTCCGGCGTGGGGGAGGAGCAGCGCTACCGCTACGAGTACCGGCTCACCACCGGCGAGGAGGAGTGCGAGGTGCTCGACGTCTGCGACGGACTCTTCGCCTGGAACTTCCGCCGCATCGGCCCCTTTCCCCCCTCGGTCGAACGCATCGACGTGCGCCGCGTGCGGGAGCGTCTGGAGTCCCTCGGCGTCACCCACCGCAAGGACCAATCGGCTTATCTCGGCGGCGTGCAGCGGCATCTGTCGCTGCTGCGGCAGTTCTTCCGATTCCGGTCGATCGAGTCGGGGACGATCGACGACGTCCCGGTTTGGACGGTCGAGGGGGGGTGGGATCTCGACACGCTCGCCTGGATCGTCAAGGACAAGGCCGACGTGATCAAGAGCCCGGAGGGGATCCCCCCCCACGAGTTGCCCGACGGCATGCCTTACTCGGTGCGCCTGTCGATCAGCAAACGGGAACTCTTTCCCTGCCGCGTGGAATGGCTGGCGGTGCCGGGCAAGCGTCCGGTGCCGGCCGCGGCGCCGCAGGTGGTGGCGATGCTCGAGTTTTACGACATCCGCATCGGCGAGCCGGTCGACGTCTCGGCCTTCGTCTACAAGCCGGCCACCGAGGGGCTGACCGACATCACCGAGACCTACATTCCCCAGGTGCACCCCCTGCGCCCCTGACGCCGCCGCGCCAGCCGTGGGCCGCGAGGCGGGCCGCGGCGTCGATCGCCGACCCCAGGCTCGAGGGATCGGCGCGGCCGGTCCCGACGATGTCGAACGCGGTGCCGTGGGCCACGCTCGTGCGCACCAGCGGCAGGCCCAGCGTCACGTTCACCGCCCGGTGCATCCCCAGGAGCTTCACCGGGATGTGGCCCTGATCGTGGTACTGGGCCACCACGCCGTCGAACGCGCCCCCGGCGGCGCGGAGGAAGAGCGTGTCGGCGGGGAGGGGGCCGACGGCGTCGATCCCTTCGTCGCGCATCCGCTCCACGGCCGGCGCGATGAGACGCGCTTCCTCGTCGCCGAACAGTCCCCCCTCGCCGCCGTGCGGGTTGAGGGCGGCCACGGCGATCCGGGGCCGGCGCGCGAGGAGCGCCCCGAGCAGGGCGTCGAGCCGCTCCCCGGCGGCGACGATCGCCCGCGTGGAGAGACGGGCGACGGCCGCGGCGAGCGGTTCGTGGAGCGTGACGTGGACCACCCCCAGACCGGAGCCCCCTCCCGCACGCCCGGGAGGAAGCCAGAGCATCATCGACGCGGCCCCGTCGTCGAGCCCGCAGGCACGCGCCAGCCATTCGGTGTGGCCAGGCACGTCGTACCCGGCGGCGTGGAGCGCTTCCTTGTGGAGCGGACCGGTGACGATCGCCGCCGGCCCGCCCGCCGCCTCGGCGTCCCGCATCGACGCGAAGGCGCGCTCGAGCGCCGCCACCGCCATCCGGCCCCCCGCGGCGGAGACCGTCCCTCGCCGCGGCACCGGACCGACGTGCGGCACCGGGACGACGAGCACCGTGTCGGCGGTCGAGGGCCGGCCGTCCCCCTCGCCGATCGTCTCGATCCGGAGGCGGGGCAGGCTCGGCACCGCCGCGAGGACGGCGTCGAGGAGCGCGGGGGACGCGCAGACCCGCAGGCGGGCCCCGGCGTGGGCTTCGGCCCGGTGCCAGGCGGCGAGGAGGATCTCCGGGCCGACGCCGGCGGGATCGCCCGGAGTGAGGAAAAGGAGGGGCCGGGCGTCGAGCGGTCGGCCCGGGGGAGCGGCGGGGGGATTCATGGGGAAGGGGGGATCCTCGCGGCGTCTCCGCGGGTGGGGCTGCTTGCGACCGGGGCGGGCGCCTATAGTCGGGACGCGTCCGGCACGTGACGCGACGTCTCCACGGGAGCCCTGCCGTCGATGGAAAGAGTCTATTCGCGGGCGGCGATCTTCGCCGTCGCGCTCATGGTGGCGACCGCCGGCCTCGGCCTCTGGATCGGCGACCTCCATGGCCAGACCGACCGTGCGATCCTCCGCCTCGGCACGGTGCACCGGCTCTCGGGGATTCTCGCCGCGCTCATGGTGGTCCTCGTCAACAGCCTCGCCGTGACGTACTTCATCGGGACCGGTCGCTGGTGCAAGGAAGTCGTGGAGACCTACGGACTGTCGCCCGATTTCGTCCACCGCGCCAAGGGGATCAAGCGGGCTGCCTTTCCCCGGTCGGTCATCGGCATGCTCGCGGTGGTGGGGATCGTGGCGCTCGGCGGTGCCGCGGATCCGTCCACCGGGAGACCGGGCACCGAGAACTGGGTGACGCCGCATCTGGTCGGGGCGATGGCGCTGGCCGCGCTCATCGCCTGGTGTTTCCAGTCGCAACTCCCCCGCATCCGCAGGCAGCAGCGGATCATCGAGGAGGTGCTGGACGAGGTGCGGGAGATCCGCAGGCAGCGCGGGCTCGACGTGGAGACATGAACGATCGTCGCCCGGGCCTCACAGGCCCGGCGCCGCGGCGTCGAGCGGCGCCGCGGCCCGCGTGGCCCGGGACTGTGCCGCGATGGCCCGTTCCAGGCCCGTGATCCCCGTCGCCAGGGCGATCCCGAGTGCCAGGGAAGCCGAGAGGAGGAGGCGGTCGTGGCTGTGGAACTCGACCTCCGGGAGGAGGTCGGCCGCGGCGATGCATACGAACGCCCCCGCGGCGAGCCCGAGCGCTCCTCCCAGCAACTCGCCACGAAGCGTTCCCCCCTGGGGCAGGCAGGCGACGAAGAGCGCGGCGCCGATCGGCACGAGCAGCGCGTGGAGCAGGTTGATGCGCCTCCGCATCGACGGCCCGGCTCCCGACTGGACGAGCAGGGCGGCGATCAGCCCGGCGTCGATCGGCTTGTGGAGGAGGATCGCCACCAGGGTCGCCAGGCCGCCGAGCGCGCCACCTCCGCCCGCCGCCGGGTCGGTCGCAGCGGCGAGCGCCGCGCCGTCGGCCAGGCTGTGGACGGCGAGGCCGGCGAAAGCGCCGCACCACGCGTAGCGTCCGGCGGCCGGCGGCCGCGGGTGATCCCCCGCGACGGGAGACGCGGCCGGATCGGCGTCATGCGCGTGCGGGCCGCCATGGTGGTCACAGCCCCCCGCCGGACCGTGATCCGGGTCGGCGGCGTGATGGGCGTGGCCGTGAAACGCCCTCTCGAGGAGGAACATGAGGAAGAAACCGCCGAGCGCCCAGGGGGCGGCGGCGTCGATCCGTCCGTCGAAGGCGGCGGTGGCGTGGGGCAGGAGGTGGAGGAAGGCCACGCCGAGGAGGATGCCTCCGGTGAAGGAGAGGAGCACCTGCATCCGCCGGTGTCCGAGCCGGAGCAGGGCCACCGTGGCGCCGCCGCACCAGGCGGCGGCCGTGGTCAGCACCAGTCCCGCGAGGAGGAGCACCGGAGGGAACGCCATCCCGAGCGGGATCGGGCAAGTCGGTGAATCCATCGGCGGCTTTCGTGGGGGTGGGCGGACGTCCCCATGATCGTCCCGGCGCGAGGCTCCCGGCAAGCCGCCCCGGGGGCGGTCAGC
The DNA here is from genome assembly GCA_964567835.1 of uncultured Chitinophaga sp. Lineage (GTDB taxonomy): Bacteria > Planctomycetota > Planctomycetia > Pirellulales > UBA1268 > QWOP01. Next base: position 13,661 of record CAZMOU010000105.1, read on the forward strand.
GGCGGTAGTCCCAGGGGGCGGGCGTCTGCATCGACCGGGCCGCCTGCTCCATCTGCTGCCGCGCGAAGCGACGCTGCGGCAGCGTGCGTTCGCTCCAGTGGGCATCGACGGCGGCGAGCACGCCGAGCGCCACCACGAGCACGTAGGCCAGCAGGTTCGACCACGCCTCCTTCCCCCAGCACTTGAGCGCGGTACCGAAGCCCGTCTTGTGCTTCGGCCCGAAGTGTCCCTGGGTGACGCTCCAGATCTCGTCGAGGACGAGGTGGGTGAGGAAGCCGATGATGACGGCGCTGGCGATGAAGTAGCGGTGGACGGGATCCTCGGCTCCGAAGGCGAGGAACGCCACCTGGCCGGCCACCACCGCCGCGGGAAGGCTGTGGAGCATGCCGCGGTGGACGGAGTGGTTCTCGAGCAGCCAGGTCAGGCCGTAGCGCACCCCCAGGTAGATGCCAGCCCCGGCGAGGACGATCCCCTCGAGCGGCATGCCGGCCTGTTCGAAGCGATGGATGAGGAGCAGCGGGATGAGCACCGCGGCGAACCCCACCGTCCCGCCGAGCGACTCCCCCTCGCCGTCGTCCAGATCGGGGAGGATGCCGGAGACGGCGCAGAGGCCGGCGGCGAGGGCGCAGGTCAGGGCTGGCAGGCCACCGACGTACCAGGCCGCGGTGGCGTACGCCGCCCCGACCACGGTCGATCCGACGATGTGCATGCGGGAACCCGGCACCGCATCCCTCCCTGGCGACTCACGAGCGCACGTCGCCGCGTCCCGGAGCCGGGGCGCAGCGGCAGCGGCGTCCCCTCGGCCTTCCTGGCTCCGGCGGCGCACACCCTCGTCCGTATTCGGCAGCCCGGTCGGCCCGCCACCATCGGCCGGTTTCGCGCTCGGAAGTGCTGCGGGAGCGGCAAGGTCCCCGCAGCAGGCTCTCCCGGCACGGGTGGCATTTCCGGAAAAGTCGGAGGTTCGCGGGAGTGCCGCAGGATGCTGGCTCTGCGAGGGATGCGTCAGCCGGGACGTCTGCGTCGTGGGCATCGGTGGTCAACGATCGACACGACGCCGATCCGCCGCGGACGACCGGCAGGCTTTCGCCAGATCGCCCTCTTTGCGCAGATCGCGCGATCCCGAGTGTCGCCGCCGGTGGTGCGGCGCTGCGGAACCGCCCTGCCCTCGCCCGCAGCGGCCCGATTGCCCTTCGGCGGCGGCGGCCCCCCCCCTACACTCCCGCCCCCCGGTGAGGCGCGGACGCGTCGTCGCTGACGCCGGGCAACCACCACCGCTCGGGAGAACTGCCGTGGCCGTCGAGGGGTACGACCTGGTGATGATCGGCATCCTCGCCGTGGCCGCCCTGCTCGGCTACTTCAAGGGGATCGTCTGGCAGATCGCGTGGATCGCCGGGATCGTCGCCAGTTCGTTCGTCGCCCTGCGCTTCTCGGCGGAGGTCGCCCCCTGGTGCGGCCAGCAGGCCCCCTGGAACCGCTACCTGGCGATGCTGGCCCTGTACGCCGGAACCTCGCTCACGGTCTGGATCCTCTTCCGGCTCGTGTCGGGCTTCATCAACGCCATCCACCTCTCCGCCTTCGACCACCAACTCGGGCTCCTTTTCGGGGCCGCGAAGGGTGCGCTTTTGTGCGTGGTGATCACCTTCTTCGCGGTGACGCTCGCCCCCTCCTACCGCCATCAGATCGTGGCCAGCCGGAGCGGCCGCTTCGTCGCCGATCTGATCGTCCGCGCCGACGCCTATCTCCCCAAGGAGCTCCACGACACGGTGGAGCCGTTCGTCGACGAGTTCGAGCGGCAGTTCGCGCTGCCCGGAGGGGGACGGGCCGCGCTCCCCGGGGCCGCACCCTCCCCCTTCACCCTTCCCGGCGGGGCCGGCGCCGGACAGGCGCCCGCGAACCTGTCGCTGCAGTCGCTCGTGGCGGGCGTCGGTTCGATGGCCGCCTGGGCGGGCAACCAGGCCAACGGAGCCGGGGCAGGGGGGGAGGAGGGGCATCAGGCCGGTGGGCCGCTTCCGGTCGGTTCGGCCTGGTTCGCGGCGCCGGTCACCCAGGCGGCCCCGCCCCCTGACGGTCGGCAGGTCTCCTTCCAGTCGCTCCCTCCGATCGACGCCCCGCCGCCACCGTCGCCGCGGCCGGCCTCGAGCCGCTACGCCAACCCGGTCGCCTCGCCGTTCGGTGCCCCCGCGGCGCCGCTCCCCGCGGAGCCCGGTGCCTTTCCCGTCGGTGCCCAGTCGCCGTTGCCCCGGCGCTGACCGGCCGGTGGGCGCGTGGCCGCCCGACGCCGGCGGCGGTCGCGAGGGGAGAGGGGCGAATGCCGTTTCACCCGGGGAAAAAAGGCCCGGAAACGGACATAAGAGACATTATCGGACGTTGGGGAGAGGGGAGGGATCAGGCCGGAATCCCGGCCTCGAGGAACTTCCCCATCGCCCGGAACTTCCCGTAACGGGCGTCGACGAGCGCCTCCGGAGACTGCGGCAAGAGCTCGCGCAGCGTCCGCACGAGATAGTTCTTCACCCGGCTGGCCATCTGCCGCGGGTCGCGGTGGGCGCCCCCGGGCGGTTCCTCGATGACGGCGTCGATGACGCCGAGCGACTTGAGATCGGCCGAGCGCATCCGCAGCGCCCGCGCCGCCTCCGCCTTGTGCTCGGCGCCCTTCCAGAGGATCCCGGCACAGCCCTCCGGGCTGATAACGCTGTAGTAGGCATGCTCGAGGATCGCCACCCGGTCGCCGACGCCGATTCCCAGCGCGCCGCCGGAGCCCCCCTCGCCGATCACCACGCAGACGACCGGGACCGGGAGGGTCGCCATGAGGAACATGCTCTCGGCGATCACCTGGGCCTGCCCGCGTTCCTCGGCGCCGACCCCCGGATAGGCCCCCGGGGTGTCGATGAAGCAGATCACCGGGAGTCCGTACTTGGCCGCCAGGCGCATCTTCCCCATCGCCTTGCGGTAGCCCTCCGGGTGGGCGCAGCCGAAATGGCAGGCCTGGCGTTCGGCGAGCGTCTTGCCCTTCTGGTGGCCGACCACGAGCACCTTGTGGCGGTCGAGCTTGGCGAAGCCGGTGAGCATCGCCGGGTCGTCGCCGAAGGACCGGTCGCCGTGCAGCTCGACGAACTCGTCGAACACGAGCCCGAGGTAATCGCTCGTCTTCGGCCGGTCGGGGTGGCGGGAGACGGCATCCAGCGCGATCAGACTGCCGAGGCTGTGGCCGAAAAACGCCGCCCGGGCAATCCCGATGGTATCCAGGAGCCGG
>CAZMOU010000106.1:0-16614 GCA_964567835.1 uncultured Chitinophaga sp.
ACAACCAGATCGCCAGCGGCTTCAACCGCTGCAACATCACCACCAGCGAAGGCGGCGCGATCGACGAGGAGTATCGCGTCATCTACTGCCGCGACAGGACGGAGACGACCGCCGCGGTGTGGATGGGGATCACGACCGGCTGCGCCGTCTGCCACAACCACAAGTTCGACCCGCTCTCGCAGCGCGAGTTCTACGAGCTCTCCGCCTTCTTCAACAACACGACGCAGCCGGCGATGGACGGCAACGTCCACGACACCCCCCCGGTGGTGCCGGTGCCGCGTCCCGACGATCTCCCCCGCTTCCTCGCCCTCGACAAGGAGCTGCCCGCCGCCCGCGCCGCCGTCGAGTCCCGCAAGGCCGGCGCCCGCCCCGACTTCGACGGCTGGCTCACGGCGGCCACTCCCGACACCGTCCGGGCGCTCCTTCCGCAGGACGCTCCCGCCGCCGAGTTGCCCCTCGGCGAGGGCCAGGGGAACGTCGCCCGCGCGCGCGTCGGCGGGAGGGAGATCGACGTCCCGCTCTCCGCGGAGACCACCTGGCAGCCCGGTCCGGCCGGTGGCGCGGGGATCGTGCTCCAGGGGAAGGCCTGCGAGATCGCCGACGTCGGCGATTTCGAGCACGACCAGGGCTTCGCCGTCACCTTCTGGGTGCGCCCGCCCGCCAACGACACCGCGTACGCGGTCCTCGCGCGCATGGACGACGCCCAGGCCTACCGCGGCTGGGATGCCTGGATCCAGAGCCGGCGCGTCGGCATGCACATGGTCCACGCCTGGCCGGACGACGCCTTCAAGGCCTCCGCCAAGGACCAACTCCCCGCCGACACCTGGACGCAGGTGGCGATCGTCTACGACGGCTCGGGCCGGCCGGAGGGGGTGAAGGTCTATTACGACGGCAAGCTGCAGGGCATGAACGTCGAGACGAACGCCTTCAAGAAGAACACGATCAAGAACCGGGTCCCCTTCACGATCGGCAGCCGCACTCCCGGCTCGCCGGCGCACGGTGCCGGCGTGGCGGGGATCGCCGTCTGGCCGCGGGCGCTCGCCGACGGCGAGGTGCAGGGGATCGTCCGCGGCCGTCAACTCGGCGACCTCGTCCGGCTCGCGCCGGCGGAGCGTCCCGCCGCCGCCGGCCCCCTCTACGACTGGTGGCTCGCCACGGCCGACGAGCCCTTCAAGGGGGCGACCGCCAGGGTCGCCGCGCTCGAGGCGGAGCAGGCGGAGATCCGCCGGCGCGGCACCGTGGCCCACGTGATGAACGAGAAGGCGGAGCCGGCCAAGGCCTGGATCCTCACCCGTGGCGAGTACGACAAGCGCGCCGACGAGGTCCAGCCCGACACCCCCGACATCATGCCGCCGTTCCCGCCCGACGCACCGAGGAATCGTCTCGGGCTCGCTCGCTGGCTCCTCCTGGCCGACCATCCGCTCACCGCCCGGACGACAGTCAACCGCTTCTGGCAGGAGGTGTTCGGCACGGGTCTGGTGCGCACGAGCGCCGATCTCGGCGTCTCGGGGGAGCTGCCGAGCCATCCGGAACTCCTCGACTGGATGGCGGTCGAGTTCCGCGAGACCGGCTGGAACGTCAAACGGTTCTTCAAGCTCCTCGTGACGAGCGCCGCCTACCGCCAAAGCGCCGCCACCACCCCCGACAAGCTCGTCAAGGACAACGCCAACAGGCTCCTGTCGCGCGGTCCGCGCTTCCGCATGGACGCCGAGATGGTGCGCGACTACGCGCTGGCAGCCAGCGGCCTGCTCGTGCGGCAGGTGGGGGGGCCGAGCGTGAAGCCCTACCAGCCCGACGGCGTCTGGGAGGCGGTGTCGATGGGGGGCAACACGAACACCTACAAGCGCGACACCGGCGACGCCCTCTACCGGAAGAGCATGTACTGGTTCTGGAAGCGCACCGCGCCCCCGGCCTCGATGGAGATCTTCAACGCCCCCTCACGCGAGACCTGCACGATCCGCCGCGAGCGGACGAACACGCCGCTGCAGGCGCTCGTGACGCTCAACGACCCGCAGTTCGTCGAGGCCGCCCGGGCCCTCGCCGACCGGGCCTGGGAGATCGGCGGCGCGACCGACGACGCTCGCATCGACTTCATCGCCAGGCGCCTCCTCGCCCGGCCGCTGGCCCCCGAGGAGGTGGCGGTGGTGAAGCGCTCGCTCGCCGACCTGCAGGCCTTCTACGCCGGCCATCCCGAGGAGGCCAAGGCGCTCCTCGCGGTGGGCGACTCGAAGCCGCGCCATCCCGACGCCGGACAACTCGCCGCCTGGACCATGCTCACGAACGAACTGTTCAACCTCGACGAGGTCCTCTGCAAGTGAGTCCCGGCCCGGCGGCGGCGTCCCGCCGTCGGGTCCCGCCCGATCCACCGTCCCCCGCCGCTCCGCCGGAGGAGACCCCCATGCCCCCGATCGACCGCCCCGTCGCCGAACTCGGCCTCAACCTCACGCGCCGCCGGTTCTTCGAGCGGGGCAGCCACCTCCTCGGCGGCGCGGCGCTGGCCACGCTCATGCGCGAGTCGGCGGCACGCGGCGAGACGGGGGGGGCCGCGGTCGTGGGGAGCGACGGCGTGGCCCGGGTGCCCGGCGCGCCCGGCCCCCACTTCGCCCCCAAGGCGAAGCACGTCATCTACCTGCACATGGTGGGGGGGCCGCCGCAGATCGACCTCTACGACTACAAGCCGCAGATGAACGAGTGGTTCGACAAGGACCTCCCCGAGAGCGTGCGCAACGGTCAGCGGCTGACGACCATGACCTCCGGGCAGGCCCGGTTCCCGATCGCCCCCACGAAGTTCGCCTTCAAGCAGCACGGCCAGAGCGGGATGTGGGTCACCGAACTCCTCCCCCACACGGCGAGCATGGTCGACCAGATGTGCTTCATCCGCACGATGCACACCGAGGCGATCAACCACGAGCCGGCGATCACCTACATGCAGACCGGCAACCAGCTCCACGGTCGCCCCTGCCTCGGCTCCTGGACGAGCTACGGCCTCGGCTCCCTCAACAGCGATCTCCCCACCTTCGTCGTCCTCGTCGCCAAGCCGACGAACACCGAGCAGGTGCAGGCGATCGGCGCCCGCCTCTGGTCGAGCGGCTATCTGTCGGGCGAGTACTCCGGGGTCAGCTTCCGTTCGGCCGGCGACCCGATCCTCTACATCAACAATCCCGCCGGCGTCCCCTCCGAGGTGCGCCGCAGGACCCTCGACGGCCTCCAGGCGCTCAACCAGCGGACGCTCGAGCAGATCGGCGACCCGGAGACCCGCACGCGCATCGCGCAGTACGAGATGGCCTACCGGATGCAGTCGAGCGTCCCGGAACTGGCGAACCTCGCCGGCGAGCCGGAGAGCACCTTCGGCCTCTACGGCGAGGAGGCGAGGAAGCCCGGCACCTTCGCCAACACCGTCCTCATGGCGAGGCGTCTGGTGGAACGCGGCGTGCGCTTCGTGCAGATCTACCTCAACAACTGGGACACCCACGCCAACGTGTCGGGACGGCTGCCGATGCAGTGCAGGGACATCGACCAGTCCTGCCACGGCCTCGTTCAGGACCTGAAATCCCGCGGGCTCCTCGACAGCACGCTCATCATCTGGGGGGGGGAGTTCGGCCGCACGATCTACTCCCAGGGGGGCGTGTCGCGGGAGAACTACGGCCGCGACCACCATCCGCGCTGCTTCACGATGTGGATGGCCGGCGGCGGCGCCCGCGGCGGGCAGGTCTACGGCGAGACCGACGACTTCTCCTACAACATCGTGAAGGACCCGGTGCACATCCGCGACTTCCACGCCACGGTCCTCCACCTCCTCGGCTTCGATCACGAGCGCTTCACCCACCGCCACCTGGGCCTCGACTTCAAGCTCACCGGCGTCGACCCGGCCCGGGTGATCCCCGACCTGCTCGCCTGAGGCGGCGGGGTGCCGGGGAGGGGAGGCGGACCTGTCCCGGGCCGTTGACTTTCGCACCGGCGAGACTTTCTAAAGGTGCGTGACCTTTCGTCACGCCACCCGGGGAAGTCCGCCGATGTACCGCTCCACACGCCGCTCGCTCGCTTCCTTCGGGTCCCGAAACGGCGCGGGCCGACGTCCGCACCGCCACACGGGCGCCCGCCTCGAACGCCTCGAACCACGCCTCACTCCCGCGGCCACGCTTCTCGACGTCGCCGCCGCGCGCGTGCCGACGAGCCCGACCGACGCCGGATACCCGGCGCTTCCCATTCCCGCCGGGGCGACGCTCGTCGACACGAGCGACTCCGGCCTCCAGGTGCTCTTCTCGAGCGCCGACCCGAACGTCGTCGCGGGGCAGGAGACGGTTCCCGCACCCGGCGTGCAGAACCTCTTCTGGATGGATCTCTCCTCCGGTGTCGACAAGCCGACGATCCGCCTCGTGACGCACGTGGCCGGGAGCACCGTCGCCTCCGCCGGGTTCGCCGGGATCGGCAAGGGGGTGTGGGCTCCGTTCGAACCGGGCAGCGCCGACCTGAGCGGCGACGGCCGCTTCGTCCTCTTCGACTCGCGCGTCAACGCCCACGACCTCGACGCCACCGTGCCGGCGCAGAACGACCAGCCGACCTACCTGCCCCCGCACCTCGATCCCGTAACCGGTTTCCCGGTGTACGACCGGGAGGGCACCCCGGACGTCTTCGTGTGGAGTGCGGTGGCGGCCGATCCCGCCAACAACATCACCGCGGTCGATCTCCTCAACGCCACCGGCCGGCAGCAGGCCGTGGCGGGCGTCGTCGTCGGGCAGGCGATCCCCGATCCCACGAAGCCGATGGTGGCGGGCGTGTTCTCCGAAGGGTGGCTGCCCCCTGTCGATCCATCGGCGACCAATTGGCAAGCGTTCGTCGTCCGTGACATCACGGACCTCGCGATGAACGCCAACCGCGGCATCTCCGACGACGGTTCGCGCGTCCTCTACGAGTCGTTCGTGCCGGTGCAGTGGATCGACACCGTGAATCCCGCCGCCCGGGATCAGTCGGCGAAGGGCGACTGGAGCCTCGACGGCCTCCTCGTCGACGGCACGCGGGCCGTGTCGGCCGCGGCCCTCCAGGCGGCCGGATCGACACGGACCGCCACCAAGGACTTCATGGGCGACGCGCTGGGGCTCTTCCGCCAGAACATGCCGTTCGCGGAAGGGGTGCTCCCCCAGGAACTGTTCGAGGTCGAATACCTGCAGTTGAGCGCCGGTGGCGGCCGGGTGGTCTACTCCGTCCGGCAGAACGGCGGCCGCGTGGTGGCCGGCGTCTACGACACCGACTTCTCCCTCGACGTGTTCGCCTACGACGTGGCGGCCGACACGAATCTGCTCGTCAGCCGGGCCACGATCCATCCGAAGTACGCCGCCGGGTACCAACAGGCGAACTACGCCCCGGGCACCGACCTCGAGTTCTGGGACTCGATGAATCATGCGGTCTCGGCCGACGGACTCACCGTCGCGATGACCTCCTCGGCCGCGAACATGGTGCCGGGCATGGTCGACAACGCCACGGAGGTCGCCGAGGTGACGTTCGTCCCGGCGGGTCAGAGGCTCATCCCCACTCCGGGCCTGAAGTTCATCGAGGTGGCCCAGCACGCCCCCTTCGACATCTACGCCTCGCGCACCGACACGCTCACCACGAAACTCGTCAACACCCCCAACGGCTTGGCGAATACCAATCTCCTCTCCACCTTCGGCGGGATGTCGGCCGACGGCAGCACGTTCCTTTTCCAGACCGCGGCCAACAACTTCTACGACCCCGCCTTCGGCAATCCCCCCTATCCCCCCTTCGCCACCGGCCCGCTGCCCAAGAACTTCATCCTCGGCGGCTTCTCGAACGTCTGGGCCCGCGACGTCGACGCCGGGAAGACGACGCTCGTCTCGATCTCGAGCGACGGCGGCGCCTCGGGCAACCGGGCCTCCACCGTCTCGCCGGTTCCGCCCGGCGCCCGCGACACGCTCGCCAACGTCAGTGCGAGCGGCCGCTTCGTCCTCTTCTCGTCGACGTCGAACAACCTCGTCGCCGGGATCGCCGACCGGGCCTTCAAGGGGGGTGAGTTCCTCCGCGACCTCGACGCGGCGAAGACGTCGCTCGCCTCCACGGCCGCGACGTCGAACGTCCCCTCCGCGGGCACCTACCGCGCCTCCTCGCTCTCGACCGACGACACCCTCGGCAGGGCCCGGATCTTCCTCGGCGGCACCGGCGGGAGCGACATGCAGACGCGCTTCCGCACCGACGACGTCGCCCCGCTGGCGAGCCACGTCTACACCCTCGACTATCCGCTCACCGGGCTCGCGAGTTCGGGCGTGAGCGCCGCGTCGTTCGCCGTGGCCGGCACCGGCGAACTCGCCAGTTCCGTGCTCGAATACCGCGGCACCCGCCAGACCGTGCGGAACACTCCCGGCACGCTCCTGCCCACGTTCAAGGGGGAATGGCGCGTCGCCAGCGGCGACGTCAACGCCGACGGCGTGGCCGACACCGTCTACGGCACCGGCACCGGCAGCGTCGGGCAGTTGTTCGTGGTCGACGGCCGCTCCAACGCCGTCATCTGGCAGGCGCTCCCCTTCGAGGAACTCGACCTCACCAAGCGGGGGATGTTCGTCGCGGCCGGTGACGTCAATCGTGACGGCTACGTCGACGTCATCGCCACCACCGGCGCCGGCGGGCCGGCCCTGGCACGGATCTTCGACGGCCGCCGCGGCACGCTCCTGCGGGAGTTCGCCCCCTACGCCTCCGGGACGGCCGGCGTGCGGGTCGCGGCCGGCGACACCGACGGCGACGGGTTCGCCGACGTCGTCGTCGCGCCGGGCAAGGGTGTCGCACCGGTGGTCAACGTCTTCAGCGGCAGGCTCCTGATGGCGCAGGCGGCACCCGCCGCGGCGCTGATCCGGTCGATCACCGTCTCCGCCGCCACCGGTCCGCAACCCGACGGGATCTTCGTCGCGGCGGCCGACATGAACGCCGACGGCCTGGCGGACGTCGTCACCGGATCGAGCACGGCGCCGGCGGTGCGCGTGTACGACGGCAAGAACGGGTCGCCCCTCGGCACGCCGTTCGTGGCGGGGCCGGAGTTCTCCACCGGGGTGCGCGTGGCGGCCCGGGCCGGCACGGTGATCGTGGCGAGCGCCGCCGGCGCCGATCCACTCGTGAAGATGCTCGCCTTCGCCGGATGGACGACGCTCGACTCGTTCGTCCCGTCGGGCGTGAAGAAGACGAACAGGTTCGGCCTGTTCGTCGGCTGACGCGGAGCGGCGATCGGAAAAACCGTGCGCCGAGCGTCCGGTACCGACGGTTCCCCCCGCGCCGAAGCGCGCCGCCGCGCCGCCCGCTATACTGGCCCGTTCGGGTGCGGGGAGGTTCGCCGCGCCGGGGAGGCTCCCGGCGCTCCCCCCCACGCGCCCGCCCTTCGCCGAAGGAACCTCGATGCGCTCCCTCCCGACTTTCCGCCCGTTCCCGGCCGTCGCCCTCACGAAGCTCGCGTGCCTGGCCCTCGCCTGCCTGGCGGTCGCCCCCGCCCCCGCCCGGGCCGCCGGCCGGCTCGAACTCCGCGAGGGGGACCACGTCTGCATCATCGGCGGCGGCGTCGCCGACGCCATGCAGCACTCGGGTTGGCTCGAGACCCTCCTCCACGCCCGCTTCCCCGACCACCGCCTCGTCATCCGCAATCTGGCCTACGACGGGGACGAGATCGATCCGGCCAAGCGCCTCCGCTCGGCCGATTTCGGCACGCCGGATCAGTGGCTCTCGGGCGCCGCCCCGATCCCCAATCCGGGGGCGCTCAAGACGAAGGACTTCGTCCGCGAGAACCGCTTCGAGCTGGCGAACACCCGCGCCGACGTGATCTTCGCCTTCTTCGGGTCCAACGAGGCCCACGCCGGGCCGGAGGGGCTGCCGGCGTTCAAGGCGGAGGTGGAGAAGTTCCTGGCGCACACGCTCGGCCAGAAGTACAACGGCGTGTCGGCGCCGCGGTTGGTGATGTTCTCGCCGATCGCCCACGAGGACCTCGGCCGGGCCCACTGGCCCGACGGCAAGGCCCACAACGCCAACATCGCGCTGTATTCCAAGGCGATGGAGGAGGTCTGCCGGGCGGCCGGGGTGACCTTCGTCGACCTCTTCACGCCGTCGCGCGAGGCCGAGGCACGAATCGACGAGCCGCTCACCACCGACGGCATCCACCCCAACGCCCGCGGCGACCGGGAGATCTCCCGGATCATCGACGAGTCGCTCTTCGGGGCGCCGCCCAAGCGTGACGAGAAGGCCGTCGAGCGCCTGCGCCGGGCGGTCGTCGACAAGAACTTCTTCTGGTTCAACCGCTACCGCGTCACCGACGGCTACTCCACCTACGGGGGCCGGGCGTGGCTCAAGTTCGTCGACGACCAGACCAACTACGAGGTCGGCCAGCGCGAGCTCGACTACATCGACGTGAAGACCACCAACCGCGACAGGCGGATCTGGGCCACGGCGAAGCTCCTCGGCGATCCCTCCGCGGCCCTGCCGCCGGTGGAGGAATCGGGGCTGCCGGAGCTGATCCCGGTGATCACCAACAAGCCTGGCCCGCTCCCCGGCGGCAAGCACGAGTTCCTCTCCGGGGCCGAGGCGATCTCGAAGATGACCGTTCACTCGGGGATGAAGGTCGAACTCGTCGCCGACGAGTCGATGTTCCCGGAGCTCATCAATCCGGTGCAGATGGCCTTCGACACCAAGGGACGCCTGTGGGTCGCCGCCTGGCCAACCTACCCGCACTGGCGCCCGGACGAGGCGATGGACGACAAGCTCCTCATCCTCGAGGACGCCGACGGCGACGGTCGCACCGACAAGGTGAAGACGTTCGCCGGTGACCTCCACAACCCGACCGGCTTCGAGTTCTGGGGCAAGGGGGTGATCGTCGCCCAGGGCCCCGACATCCTCTACCTCGAGGACACCGACGGCGACGACGACTACGACGTCAAGACGCGGATCATCGGCGGCCTCGACACCGCCGACACCCACCACACCGCCAACAGCTTCACGTTCGATCCGTCGGGCACCGTCTACTTCCAGGAGGGCACCTTCCATCACTCGCAGCCGGAGACGCCCTGGGGCGCCCCGGTGCGCGTGGCCAACGGCGCGGTCTTCAAGTACGAGCCGCGCACCGGCAAGGTCGGCCTCTACACCTCCTACGGCTTCGCCAATCCCCACGGCCACGCCTTCGACGCCTGGGGGGACGACATCGTCGTCGACGGCACCGGCTCCGTCCCCTACTGGGGCTCGGTCTTCTCCACGCGGCTGGACGGGATGGACAAGCATGGCGGCGCGCCGAGCGTCTACGGGCAGCGCACGCGTCCCTGCCCGGGGATCGAGTTCCTCTCGAGCGCGCATTTCCCGGCGGAATTCCAGGGGAATCTCCTCGTCGGCAACGTCATCGGCTTCCAGGGGATCCTGCGCTACACCCTCAAGCCGGGGGACGGCAGCTATCCGGAGGCGACCGAGGCCGAGCCGATCGTCTCCTCGAGCGATCCGAACTTCCGTCCTGCCGATCTCGAGGTCGGCCCCGACGGCGCGATCTACTTCACCGACTGGCAGAACCCGATCATCGGCCACATGCAGCACAACCTCCGCGACCCGAGCCGCGACCGGATCCACGGCCGCGTCTACCGGGTGGTGATGGAGGGCAAGCCGACCGCCAAGCCGGTGCCGATCGCCGGCCGCCCCGTCTCCGAACTCGTCAAGCTCCTCGCAGACCCCATCGACCGCGTCCGCTACCGCGCCAAGCTCGAATTGGCCGGCCGCCCCGAGGGGGAGGTGGTCCCGGCGGTGAAGGCCTGGATCGCCAGGCTCGATCCGAAGTCGCCCTCCTTCGAGCACGACCGGCTCGAGGGGCTGTGGACGCTGCGGCACTTCGACCAGGTCGATCTGCCCCTCATCGAGCAGGTCCTCACGAGCCCCGACCCCCGCAGCCGCGCCGCGGCGATGCGCGTCCTGGCGGCGGTCACCGACCGGGCCCCCGACGCCCTCGCGCAGGTGGTGCGCGGAGCCGGCGACGAGAGTCCGCGCGTCCGCCTCGAGGCGGTGCGCACGGCCACGTATCTCCGCGATCCGGCGGCGATCGAGGCGCTGGCGGTGGCGGCGGGATTCTCCTCCGACCGGCACATGGACTACGTCAAGAAGGAGGCGGCGCGGGTGCTCGAGCCGGAGTTCCGCCGGGCCCGCGATGCCAAGCGGAAGATCGTCTTCCGCACCGACGCGGGCCGCCGTTACCTCTTCGGATCGATGAGCAACGATGAACTCGCCGCCGAGGCCCGTTCGCCCGAGGTCTTCCGGGAGATGCTCCTCCGCCCCGGTCTCGACGAGCGGCTCCGACAGGAGGCGGTCGAGGGGCTCGCCGCCGACGCGAACACGAGCGTCGTGCGCGTGGCGATGGACGCGCTCGGCCAACTCGACGCCCGTGACGGCGCGGTCGATCCGGCCACGGTGTTCGATCTCATCCGCGTGCTCCTCTCCCGGCCGGCCGCGGAGCTCGCCGAGCTGCGCGGCGACATGGAGCGGATGGCCACCTCCGCCCGCCGGCCCCAGCTCCGCCGCATCGGCTACGTGGCCCTCGCGGCGATCGACGCGGCGGGGGGCGGGGATCCGACGACGCGGGTGTGGGACCTGGCCAAGGCCGACCCGCGCCGGCTCGTCGACTTCGTCGAGGCGCTGCCGCTGGTGAGCGATCCGGGCGTCCGTTCGAGCCTCTACGACCGGATCGTCCCCCTGCTCGACGGCCTCCCCGGCGTCGCGGCGACGAAGCCGGGAACGGTGGGCCGGTTCGTGCGCGTGGAGCTGCCCGGCAAGCAGCGCACGCTGACGCTGGCCGAGGTGGAGGTCTTCGCCGGCGACGAGAACGTGGCCCGCGCCGGCAAGGCGACCCAGACCAACGTCGGCGCCGGCGGCGAGGCGAAGCGCGGGATCGACGGCAACAAGGATCCGGAATACACGAAGGGGGGCCAGACACACACCCAGGAGGGGATCGAGAACCCCTGGTGGGAGGTCGATCTCGGCGGCCCGCGGGCGATCGAGCGGATCGTCGTCTGGAACCGGGGCGACGGCTTGGCCGGCCGGCTCCAGGGCTACACCCTCTCGATCCTCGACGACGCCCGGAACCAGGTCTTCCGCGTCGAGAACCAGCCCGCGCCGGAGCGCTCGGCCGAGATCGCCGTGGCGAGCGAGGAGGCGAGGCTGACGGCGGCGGTGCGGCGGGCCGCGTTCTCGGCGCTGGCCGGCGTCCGCGGCCGCGAGACGGAGGTCTTCGAGCGAATCGCGCCGTTCGTCGTCGACGGGCTCGATCGCGACGCCGCGATCGCGGCGCTCGAGCGGATCCCGGTCGCCCAGTGGCCGGCCGATCGGGCCGCTCCGCTCCTCGACGCCCTCCTCGCGGGAATGAAGAAGGCGAGCGTCGAAGAACGCTCGAGCGACGCGGGCCTGGCCGCCTGGCAGTTCGCCGAGAACCTCACCACCCTGCTCCCGGCGGCGGAGGGGAGGGCCAGGCGCGCGGAACTGGCCGACCTGGGCGTGCGCGTCGTCCGCATCGGCACCGTCTACGAGCGGATGAACTACGACAAGGAGACCATCGCCGTCCAGGCCGGGAAACCGGTGCTCTTCGTCCTCCAGAACGCCGACGTCATGCCGCACAACTTCGTCGTCGCCAAGCCGGGCACGATGCAGGCCCTCGGCGAGACGGCCGAGCGGCTGGCCCAGGACCCGGCCTTCGCCAAGCGGGCCTTCGTGCCCGAGTCGGCCGACGTCCTCGTGGCGAGCACGCTCCTCCAGCCCCAGGCCTCGCAGCGGATCACCTTCGAGGTGCCGACGGAGCCGGGCGTCTATCCCTACGTCTGCACCTATCCGGGCCACTGGCGGCGGATGTACGGGGCGATGTACGTGGTCGACGACCTCGAGGGCTACCTGGCCGACCCGGCCGCCTACCTCGCCGCCAAGCCGCTCGCGATCCGCGACGATCTCCTCAAGGACCGGCGCCCGCGGACCGAGTGGACGCTCGCCGACCTCGAGGGGAGCCTCCAGTCGCTCGAGAAGGGGAGATCGTTCGTCCACGGCCGCGAGCTGTTCCGCACGGCGAGCTGCGTCTCCTGCCACAAGCTCGGCGACGCGGGCAACGAGTTCGGGCCGGAGCTGGCCAAGCTCGACGCCAAGATGACCCCCCTCGAGATCGCGCGGCACGTCCTCGATCCCTCGCTCCGCATCGAGGAGAAGTACCGCTCGACGACCGTCGTCACCGACGACGGCCGGCGGATCACCGGGCTCGTCGTCGCCGACACCGCAGAGGAGCTGGCGCTCGTCGAGAATCCCGTCGCCAGCGCCGAGCCGATCCGCCTCAAGAAGACCGACATCGAGGAGCGCGTCGCCTCGCCGGTGTCGATCATGCCGAAGGGTCTGCTCGACAAGCTCTCGCGCGACGAGGTGCTCGATCTCGTCGCCTACGTCGCCGCTCGGGGGGAGGAGTCGAGCGCCCTCTTCAGCCCCGACGGATGCCCGCATCACTCCCCGGCCGGGTCCGACGCGGCACCCGCGGGAAAGCCGGCGGCCGCGAAGTGACCGGCTCGTGAACGAGCCATCCCCCGCGGCGCGTGCCGCGGGGGCCCCGGGACACGCCTGGAGCATTCCGTCGATGGATCCCTCCACCGGGAGCGCGTCACGGGTCCGACCGCTCGACGCCGTCGAGCGCCGTGTCCTGGGGGTCCTCATCGAGAAGGCGAAGACCACCCCCGACGCCTATCCGCTCACGATCGCGGCCATCGTCACCGGCTCCAACCAGAAGACCAACCGCGATCCGCTCATGAACGTGGACGAGGACCAGGTCGCTCGCGCGCTCGAGACGCTGCGGGCGGCGGGGGTCGTCACCGAGATCTTCGGCAGCGGCCGGGTGCCGCGCTACCGACACCACGCCTACGAGTGGTTCGGCAACGTCGGGAAGGAGGACCTCGCGATCCTCGCCGAACTCCTCCTCCGCGGCGAGCAGAGCGAGGGGGACCTCCGCGGCCGGGCCAGCCGCATGGACCCGATCCCCGACCTCGGCTTCCTGCGCACCCGGCTCGACGACCTGGCCACCCGCGGGCTCGTGGTCTGGCTCTCCCCCCCGGGCCGCGGCCGCGTGCTCACCCACGGCCTGCTGCCGGAGGAGAAGCTCGAGAAGGTGCGGGCGAAGGTCGGTGCCGCGGTGGCCGCCGCCGGCGGCGTCTCCGACGAAGACGCCCATCCGGCCCCCGCGTTCCCCGCGCCGCGATCGTCCGACGCGGCCGTCGCGGCGCCGGCGCCGCCGCTCGAGCCGCTGCTCGAGGCGATCGCATCCCTCGAGACCCAGGTGGCCGAGCTCCGCGCCCGACTCGACAGCCTCGAGAAGGCCCTGGGCAACTGAACGGAGAGGACCGCATGCGACGCGCCGCACCACGCCGCCCCGGCATTCCCTGCCTCGCCCTCGTCTCGCTGCTGGCCGCGCTGCCGGCCGTGGCCGACGACTGGTCCCACTGGCGCGGTCCGACCGGCAACGGCGTCGCCCCGACGGCCCGGCCGCCGCTGGAGTTCGGCCCGGGACGCAACGAGCGGTGGAGGGCGGAGATCCCCGGCCGCGGTTCGTCGTCGCCGGTCGTCCACGGGGAGCGGGTATTCGTCACCACGGCGGTGCCGGCCGGGAACGGCGCGGAGGGCTCGTTCGACTTCCGCGTCCTCTGCCTCGACCGGGCCACCGGACGGGAGCGCTGGTCGCGCACCGTCGTCACCGCCCGGCCCCACGAGGGCACCCACCAGACCAACGGCTTCGCCTCCGCCTCCCCCTGCACCGACGGCGAACGCGTCTACGCCCATTTCGGCTCCCGCGGCCTGTATTGCCTCACGCGCGACGGCGAACCGGTCTGGGACCGCGACTTCGGCGACATGCGGATCCGCAACGGATTCGGCGAGGGGAGTTCACCCACGCTCGCCGACGGCATGATCCTCGTGCCCTGGGACCACGAGGGGCCCTCGTCGCTGTTCGCCCTCGACGCGAAGACGGGGCGCACCGTGTGGGACGCGCCGCGTGACGAGCCCACCTGCTGGGCGACGCCGCTGGTGGTCACCGATGCGGCCGGCGGGCGGCAGGTGGTGATGAATGGCCAGCGCCGGGCCCGCGGCTACGACCTCGCCACCGGCAAGGAACTCTGGAAGTGTGGCGGACAGACCGAGCGCCCCTGTGCCTCGGCCGTGGCGGCCGGCGGAGTGGCCTTCGTCGGCAGTGGCTTCCGCGGGGCGTTCATCGGCGCCTTCGACCTCGCCGGCCGCGGCGAGTTGGCCCCCGGCCACGGTGTGATCTGGAGCCGGACGAAAGACACCCCCGACGTCGCCTCGCCGCTGCTCTCCGGCGACCGCCTCTACTACTACAAGGAGAAGACCGGCCTGCTCACCTGCGTCGACACCCGCACCGGCACCGCCCACTACGAATCGGCCCGGATTCCCGGAGTGGGGCGGACCTATGCCTCGCCGGTGGCAGCGGCGGGGCATGTCTACCTGACCGACCGCGGGGGCGCGATCACCGTGATCCGCGACGCCCCGACGCTCGAGGTCGTCGCCACCAACGACATGGGGGAGGGGGTCGACGCCACCCCCGCCCCCGCCGGTCGCGACCTGTTCATCCGCGGCGAATCGCACCTGTTTTGCGTCGGTCGCCCGTGACGGCGGCACGGGAGTGGGGGTGCGGGCACACCGGGGTGCCGGTCAAGCCGGCTCCCGGGGATCGGGCGCGTCGTCGTGCGGGGTATCGTCGGCCGGACGAGAACCCCGCGTGCGCCGTCGCCGTGCCTTGAGGAGCGAGTGGCCGGCCAGCGCGGTGCCGGCCATGCCCGCCATCGCCCAGGTCGAAGGCTCCGGAACCGCCGTACTGAAGATCGAGACGCCGCGGTTCGAGAAGTCGACCACCGCCAGCGTCTGCGAGGAGGGGTCCCACGAAAAGTCGTAGAGGCCCGATCCGTTGGCCGGGGTCGCACCGTTGATGAAGGTCCAGGTCGGGGTGACGGTCGACCCGCTGGTGGTGAGGAACTTGATCACGCTCAACGGCGACTGGCCCCCCGCAGTGCTCGCCCGGTCGTTGAACACGATCAGGTCGCCGGCGTAGTTGTTGACGAACGAGTTGAACGTCCCCGACGTGACGCCGCTCATGTAGCCGAGGTTGTTGCCGAGGTTGTTGTTCGGCGTGGCCGTCGTGAAGATCAGGTCCGACTGCCCATTGACGCCGCTCGGTGACCGGACGGTGTTGGACCCTGTCCGGTTGGTGCGCGTGACGTTGCCGTTGGTGCGGGTGTAGAGATCCCCGGTGGCGGGATCGAAGGCGAGGTCACGCCAGTTCGTCGACACCGGATTGGTGTTGATGATCATTCCCTGCTGGGCGCCGGCGGGGACGTTGGCCGTCGTCGTGTAGATCGACGATCCCGACACCGAGTCGTTGAGGAAGCGGCGTCCCTGCCCCTGCGTGACCCAGGCCAGTCCGCCTCCCTGGGCGGGATTGCCCTGGAAACCCGGGTCGAACGCCGGCCCGGCAAACCCACGGGTGGTGCCGATGTTGGCCGTGTTCGTGCCCGAGGCGGAGAGGTCCCACAGTTTCTGATTGGCCGTGGAGAACCCCTGGATGCCGTTCGGGCTGTTGCTGCCCAGGTCGAACGACGCCCCGATCAGGGTGCCGCTGACGGTCAGACCCGTGTAGCCCCGGGTGTTGGGCACGCTGGCGATCGTGCCGAAGGGACTCGAGTAGGTGGGGGTGACGAGTCCCTGGGACGTGGCATTGGTGATCTCGATCATCGACGCCGTGCCGGTCACACCGGTGCCATTGTAGCCGGCGACCCACAGGCGCGAGCCGTTCCACGCCACAGCGGCGGGGTTGCTGCCGATGTAGGCGCCGCCGGTAGCGCTGGCGGTGAGGCTGAGATCGAACCGCGCGACCTCGTAGAGGCCGATCTGGGCCTGCACCGGCGCGGTCGTCATCGCGGCCGCGAGTGCGGCGAGCGAAATCGTCGCCACGTGAAGCGAACGGGCGCGATGCCCGCTGGCGAACCGATGCGCTGCGCGGCGGACCGGCAGCGAGGACGGACTCTCCTCCCTGGAAAACAAATGAACCATCGTCGTCTCCTTACGGCGGGTGAGGAATCAGTGAATCGTGTGATGTCGAGGGTGCGGAACTCCAAGGTGAAGAAGTCAGTGGGTCAGGTCGGTGATCTCGTGGCTGGTCGTGGTGTCGGCGCGTGACCACGAGCGTCGCCGAACGGGTCGGCAGCGCTTCGCAGTCGGGCGCTCATGGCCATCTGGGAGTGGTGCATCTGGCAGGCATGGTGAAGTGGCGAATCCATCGGCGGAGCGGTCACGGTCGGCGTGGCATGAACCGGCACTCCCCGGGCACCTCTCGCGCGAGGCAGCGGGAGCGCGGCTCACGACAGCGAACCGTGGTCGGGTCGAGGACGGGCAGGGACATTCTGGGAACGAGCAGGCTCTGGCTTCCGCCGACCGTGTGCGCGTACGGGCGGAATCTGACCACCCGCCGGGCGGTGATCGCGAACCGGCTCGCCGTCCGTCATGCCGGACAGGACACCCGTGGTGGAGCCATGCCGCGGCTGGTTGAACCGCAACACCAGGCGGCGGCACCGGAACCGACAC
>CAZMOU010000107.1:0-10220 GCA_964567835.1 uncultured Chitinophaga sp.
CGTCGGCACGATCCAGGCCAGCCGGTCCGCCGCGGCGCCGCGGCCGAAGCGCCACGCGGCGGCGACGAGCGCCACGCAGAACGCCCCGAGGATCGTCGCCGCGAGGGCGCGCGGCGGGGTGGCGTAGCCGATCTGACGCTCGAGCGAGGGGCGGAGCCGGTCGGGGTCGAGGCGGTCGGGACGGCCGGCGAGGAGCCGCGAAGCCACCACGCGCAGGCTCCCGTTCGCCGTGCTCCCGTCCGCCGTCACCCAGGCCCGGGGGCCGAGCGTGGTGACGAGCACGTCCCCCTGACCGCACGGCACCCAGATCGCCGCCGGCCAGCCGTCGACCCGCACCGGCACGTCGGCCTGCGACGTGGCCACGCGCACCATTCCGATCGGCACCTCGACGTCGATCTCGTCGACGGCGTCCATGCCGTTCTCGCGGTCACGGGTGTCGAGCCGGAAGCGGTCCAGTTCGACGCGATCGACCCTGCCGATGCCGGAGTCCTCGCCGAGGATCGCGTCGAGCGTCGCCGGTGACGCCGCGTCGAGCGCGAGCCAGAGCCTTCCACCGTCGCGCACCCAGGCGCGCAGTGCCGTCATCCCCGCGGTGTCGTGGACGAGGCGGTCGGAGGCGACGACGATCACGTCCACCCCCTCGAGCGCCATCGGCCAGGGGGGGAGGAAGTCGGGGGTGAGCGTGGGGGTGGTGGTGTTGAGGCCGCGGTTGCCCCGCGCGGCGGCGAGCGTCGCCGGCCACTCCGCGAGGATCGCCGCCTCGACCGGCGTCGGTTCGGCGAGCGGCTTGGGCAGTACCAGCAGCGAACGCACCGGGTCGTCGGAGAGGCGGAGGATCGACGTCGAGACGAGACCCTCCCCCTCGCGCCGTTCGAGCACTTCCTTGTCCGCACGGGGGTCGAGGACGAGCAGGGTGTATTCGAGACCTCCCTGGGGAGTGGTCGTCGTCGGCACCTCGATCGGCAGCCAGGTGGAACGCGAGGACTGCGCCGGCACCCAGAAGCGGCGCGCGTACTGGCGTTTCCCCCCCTCGAAGAGCACGACGGCCAGCGCCTCGCGCGCTTCGCTCTCGAGGTTGTCGGCGTGGACGTCGATCGTCGACCAGGTGCCGGGACGGTGCTGGAGGAGGGAACTGGTGTGGACGTCGAACGAGGCGGGGGGGCGGGCTTGCGGCTCGGCGGGGGAAGCGGGGGTGCGCGAGCCGGCCGAGAGCTCGGCAGAGGCGGCTGGGGGTGGTGAGCCAGGAGGTGCTGGTGGTGCACGACACCATCGCCGCCAGCATCGGCTTCGGGTTGGGGGATGACGTGAGCCTGGACGCCATGCGGCGCGCCGCCGCGGCCGGGGAAGCCCGGTGGGCCACCCCGGCCCGGAAAGCCTGGCCCCGGAGCGTCCGGCGGCTGCGCCGCCAGTGGGGCGGCGAGCGCGAGCAGGAGGATGGCGGCGACGAACCGGCTCCATCGGCCGGTCCCGCGGGTCGTCGACGCGGCTCCCCGTCGCGGCAGGTCCATTCACTCGATCTCCCGGATGCGCACGTCGCGGAACTCCGCCCACATCGGCTTGCCGGCGTGGAGCTGGAGGGCGAGGACGCCGTCGCGCAGCGCCAGTTCCGGCGCGTCGGTGAAGTCGAGGATCAGCCGGTCGTTGAGCCAGTGGCGGATCCGATCCCCCTCGGCGCGGATGACGACGTCGTTGAAGGCGTCGAGGCGGAAGAGCTTCGCGAAGTCCTCCTGATCGACGAGGAGGGCGTCGACCACCTTCCCGGCGTCGGTCCAATGGGCCCGCTCGCCGACGAGGCAGATCCTCCCGCGCTTCCCCCCCTCGTCGTAGATGAAGCCGGCGACGTTGGGGAGCGTGCGTTCGTTGCGCAGTTCGTGCTGGTAGCCGCGCACCACCCAGGGATTGGCCGGGGTGCCCTCGGTGACGTGCCGCGAGCGGTACTGGATGCCGGAGTTGTTGTCGGCGCTGCAGCGGAACGAGAGGCGCAGCTCGAAGTCCTTCGTGCGCCCCTCCTGCCAGACGAGGAAGGTGTTCCCCTTGGCGGGGATCTCGGCCGTCGTCTCCCCGCGGATGACGCCGTCGACGACGCGCCACATCCGCTCGTCGCCGCTCCAGCCGGAGAGATCCCTCCCGTTGAAGATCGGACGCATCCCCGGCTGCTCGGCCGGCGCGGCGACGGGGGCCTCGAGCACCGGATCGGCGGCCCGCACGGCGCCGCCGGCGACCAGGAGCGCGAGGCAGAGGCCGGTGGCGAGTCTGACTTGAAGCGTGGCACGCATCGCTGGCGGTGTCTCCGGAAGCCCCCTTTTCGCGAGAGCCGACAGGATAAACCAAAACATCCGCACCGCGATGGGGTGGGGGTAGAATCGGCGGCCGCGGCGGGAAGGGTCCGGCGGACGCTCCGAGGCGAAGGGGGAAGGCGATGTTCCGTGACCGGTCTGCGAGGCTCTTCCGCTCCGGTCTGCCATGGCGGCCGGCGGCCGCGTGGGCGACCCTGATCGTGGCCGCGGCGGCCCGGGCCGCGGACTTCCTCCCGGTCGATCCGGTCGAACTCCAGCCGCTCCTCTCCGCCACCGGACGGCTCGTCGAGGCGCTCGACGTGGTCGGAGCGCCGCTCTCCGCCGCCGACCGGGCGACACTCGCCGCCGCCGGCCGTGACGGCGACGCGGCGGCGGCCTCCCGGACGATCCAGGCGGTGCTCGATCCGCTCTGCCTCGTCGGCGTGACGATCAACGCCGAGAGCCGGGTGTCGGTCGAGGAGGGACCGGCGGCCAAGGAACTCGTCCAGCAAGGGTGGCGGACGTTCCTCGTCAAGGTGGCCAACCGGGCGGGGATCACCGCCGAACTCGTGGCCGAGGGGCCGAACCTCCTGCCGATGGTGAAGCCGGGCACCGGCTCCCCCGATCCGAAGATCGTGATCACGCCGGCCGACGCCGCCGACCGCTGGCTCGATTGCGTCGTGATGGCGTCGCAGCCGCAGAAGCCCGGGCTCTCGGGGCTCGGGCTCGAGTACCGGGTGATCCAGCTCTTCTCCCGCGACGCCGGGAAGCGCGAGGCCCGGCTGGGCTTCAACGTCGGGCAGGGGACGCAGGACCTCGGGTTCCGGGCCAGCGTGCCGATCCTCTTCGACTGCGTACCGGCCGTGGCGGTCGAACTGGGGGTCCGCGACCATGACGGCAGCCCCACGACCGCCTCGTTCCTGTTCCGCGACGCGCTCGGCCGCGTCTGCCCCAACCCCGCCCGGCGCCTCGCGCCCGACTTCTTCTTCCATCCGCAGATCTACCGGGCCGACGGCGAGCGGGTGCATCTGGCGCCGGGCGACTACACCGTCGAGGTGTCGCGCGGACCGGAGTACGAGGTCCAGTCGCGCACGATCGTGGTCCCCGCCGACTCGGCCGTCGCGCGGGAGGAGTTCCGGCTGAAGCGGTGGATCCATCCCGCGACGCGCCGCTGGTACTCCGGCGACCATCACGTCCACGCCGCCGGCTGCGCCCACTACGAGAACCCCACCGCCGGCGTCGGCCCGGCCGACATGATGCGCCACCTCCTCGGCGAGAACCTCGACGTCGGCTGCGTCCTCTCCTGGGGACCCTGCTGGTACGTCCAGAAGCAGCACTTCGAGGGGAAGGTCTCGGCGCTCTCCGTTCCCGGCACGCTGATGCGCTACGACGTCGAGGTGAGCGGCTTCCCGTCGTCGCACGCCGGCCACCTCTGCCTCCTGCGCCTCTCGGAGGACGACTACCCAGGCACGACGACGATCGAGGAGTGGCCGAGTTGGACGCAGCCGGTGCTCGCCTGGGGAAGGGAGCAGGGGGGCGTCGTCGGCTACAGCCATTCGGGGTGGGGGCTCGAACTGCCCGACATCCTCCCCGGCGGCGGGCGCGGGTTCCGGGGGAGGAACCCCGCCGCCGCCTGGGCCGGGCGCGCGGCCGACCGGCTCCCCGACCTCGCCATGCCGCGCTTCGACGGCATCGGAGCCAACGAATACGTCGTCACCGCCGCCACCGGCGTGTGCGACTTCCTCTCCGCCGTCGACACCCCCGCGGTGTGGGAACTGAACGTCTGGTACCACACGCTCAACTGCGGTCTCACTCCCCGCATCAGTGGCGAGACCGACTTCCCCTGCATCTACGGCGACAAGGTGGGACTGGGGCGGATCTACGTGCAGCTCGACGAGGGGCAGCCGCTCGACTACGACGCCTGGGTGAAGGGGGTGAGGGACGGCCGCAGCTACTGCGGCGACGGCCTCTCGCACGTACTCGATTTTCAGGTGGACCACGTCGCCGTCGGCACGCCCGGCGACGGCGGGAAGACGAGCACACGCCGCCTCGACGGCCCCGGCACGGTCACGGTGGCCTGCGACGTCGCGGCGTTCCTCGCCGACCGGGAGCCGACCGAGGCGGCCCGCGCGATCCGCGCGCGGCGATTGGACGAGAAGCCCTACTGGCACCTGGAGCGGGCCCGCGTCGGCGACACCCGGCAGGTGCCCGTGGAGGTCGTCGTCAACGGCGAGCCGGTGATCACGCACATGATCGAGGCCGACGGGAGGACGGAGGAACTGGCGTTCCGCGTCGACATCGAGCGGTCGAGCTGGGTGGCCGTCCGCATCTTCCCCAGCGTCCACACGAACCCCGTGTGGGTGGAGGTGGCGGGGAAGCCGGTCCGGGCGAGCCGCGGCAGCGCCCGCTGGTGCCGCGAGGCGGTGGACGTCTGCTGGGAGGCGAAGCGGGGAAACATCCGCGAGGGGGAGCGGGCGGCGGCGGCGGCGGCGTACGACCAGGCGCGCGCGTACTACGACGCGGCCCTCCGCGACGCGGACGGCGAGTGAACCGAGCGATGCGAACCATGGAGAGGAGCGGACCGGTGACGAAGTGGGGCAGGCTCGTGGCGGCGGCGGTGGCGGGGATCGGCGTGGCCGCGGGCGGCACTCCGGCGGAGGACGCCGTCGACCGGCTCGCGCCCGAGCGGGTGCGGGAGGTGCACGAGGCGGTCGAGGCGTTCGCCGCGGCCCGGAAGCCCGTCGAGCGGGAGGGCGACCTCCGCGAATACCGCTGTAACCTCCACGTGCATTCCGCCTTCTCGCACGACAGCCGCGGGAAGATCGCGGACATCGTCGCCGCGGCGAAGCGCGCCGGCACCGACGCCATCCTCTTCAGCGAGCACCCGGCCGCCCACTACGACTTCGTCACCGACGGGCACTCGGGGCTCGTCGACGGCGTGCTCCTCGTGCCGGGGGCGGAGACGAAGGGGATGCTCGTCTATCCGCGGCAGAGCGTGCCCGGGCACGACGCGCTCGAGCCGCAGGACCTCGCGCGGCGCGTCGGAGGATCGCGCGGGATGAGCTTCCTCTCGCACCTCGAGGAGCGGATGGACTGGAACCTCGCCGGCCTCACCGGCTGCGAGATCTACAACACCCACGCCGACGCCAAGGAGGAGACGCGTCTCTACCAGATGATGAAGAACCCGCTCTGGCTCGTGCAGGCGAAGAAGGTGCTCGACGCCTGGCCGCAGGAGGCGCTCGCGGCGATCGTCGATCCGCCGACGGCGTACCTGGCCCGCTTCGACGAGCTCTGCGCCGCCTATCCCCACACCGGCGTCTCCGCCAACGACGCCCACGAGAACGTCGGCCTGCGGATCACGCTCCTCGAGGGGGACAAGGTGCGCGTCGCCGACGCCCTCGACGAGGAGCTGACGGTGCTCGACAAGGCGCTGGTCGCCGCCTTCACGCCGATTCCCGACGACGCGAAGCCGGGTGATCTCGTCTTCTCGCTCCAGCTCGATCGCTACGAGAACAGCCTCCGCCACGTCGGCACGCACGTCCTCGCCCGCGAGCTGTCGCGGGATGCGATCCAGGAGGCGCTCGAGGCGGGGCGGGCCTTCGTGGCCTTCGACTGGATCGCCGACGCACGGGGCTTCGACGTCCACGCCGAGGACGACGCCGGTCGGCACGAGATGGGGAGCCGGATCGGGCTCGCCGCGGCTCCGACGATCACGAAGCTCGTGGGCAGGGCCCCGCTCCCCGGCCGCTGGAAGGTGGTCAACAAGGGGAAGGTGGTCCACGAGGCGGACGGCGACGCGTTCGAGTACGGCGTCCAGTCGCCGGGCAACCACCGTGTCGAACTGTGGCTCGACGTCGCCGGCCGGCCGCTGCCGTGGGTGCTCTCGAATCCGATCTACGTGGAGTAGGCGGGACGGCGCCGATCCCGCCGCGACGATTCCCCGAGCCCCGGAGCCAGCCTCCATGCGATCCCCCCACCGGGCTTCGGCCCCGCCCCCCGCCGCCCCTGCCCTCCTCGTGATCCTCGGCGCCTCCGGCGACCTGACGAAGCGGCTGCTCCTGCCGGCCCTCCTCAACCTCGCCTGCGACCGGTTGCTCCCCGAATCGTTCGCGGTGGTGGGGATGGGGCGCGACGGCATGACGACGGAGGAGTTCCGGGCGCGGAAGCACGACGACCTGCGGGCCTTCCACACCCGGGCCACGTTCGAGGACGAGCGCGCCGCCTGGCTCACCTCGAGGCTCCATTACCTGACGGGCGAGTTCGACGATCCGGAGTCGTTCGCGCGGCTGCGGCGGGCCGTGGACGAGGTGGGGGCGGCCACGGGGGCCGCCGGGAACACGCTCCTCTATCTCGCGATCTCGCCCGACCTGTTCGGGCTCGTCAACCGGCAGCTCGACGCGGCCGGATTCACGCGGCTGCCGGGGGCGAAGCGGATCGTCGTCGAGAAGCCCTTCGGCCGCGACCTCGCCTCCGCGCGGGCGCTCAACCGGGAGCTGTTGGCGCTGTGGCGCGAGGAGGAGATCTACCGCATCGACCACTACCTGGGGAAGGAGACGGTGCAGAACCTGCTCGCCTTCCGGCTCTCCAACCCGATGTTCGCCCCGCTCTGGAACGCGCGGCACATCGACCACATCCAGATCTCGGCGACGGAGACGGTGGGGGTCGAGTCGCGCGGTGGGTATTACGACCGCACCGGCGTCGTGCGCGACATGATCCAGAACCACCTCATGCAGATGCTGGCCTACGTCTGCATGGAGCCGCCGGAGTCGCTCGATCCGGCCGACGTGCGCGACGCCAAGTCGAGGCTGCTCGCGAGTGTCCGGCCCATGGACCACGCCGACGTGGCGACGGCGTGCGTCCGCGGGCAGTACGGCGCCGGGAGGAAGGCCGACGGATCGCCGGCGCCGGCCTACCGGGACGAGCCCGCCGTCGCGCCGTGCTCCGAGACGGAGACCTACGCCGCGCTCCGTCTCCATGTCGACAACGACCGCTGGCGGGGCATGCCGGTCTACCTGCGGTCGGGAAAGGCCCTGTGGAAGCGGGGCACCGAGATCGTCGTCCAGTTCCGCCCCGACGGGCAGGCGGCCCGGGATGGCGATCCGGCGGGGGCCGCGGCCGGGGGCAACGTCCTCGTGTTCCACATCCAGCCGTTCCAGGGCGTGGAGATCCGCATCCGGGCCAAGCGTCCCGGCCCCGCTTTCTCGCTCCAGCGGGCGGGGATGCGCTTCGATTACGCCGACGCCTTCCAGGCGGCCCGCGGCACCGGCTACGAGGTGCTCCTCTACAGCGCCATGAACGGCGACCCGACCCTCTTCTCGCGGACCGACTTCGTGGAGACGGCGTGGGGGATCGTCCAGCCGGTGCTCGACGCCTGGGCCGCGAGCCCGCCGGAGGGTTTCCCCGACTACGCCGCCGGCGGCTGGGGGCCCCTCGCGGCCGGCGCGTTGGTCGCACGCGACGGCCGCCACTGGCACGAGATCCCGAACCGCGACATCCTCGCGCGGACGCCGTTCTTCGCCGAGGCGCCGGCGCTCGTCCTCAACAATCTCCTGCCCGCCTTCCGCCCGTTGCCGGTGGCCGCCGGGGAGACGGTCGTCGAGGCGGGGGCCCACGACGACGAGATGTATTTCGTCTGCCGCGGCGAGCTCGAGGCGCTGGGCGCCGACGGCGTCCGCCTCGGTCTCCTCGGGGAGGGGGAGTTCTTCGGCGAGATGGCCGTGCTCTTCGACCAGCCCCGGGCGGCGACGGTGCGCGCGACGTCGCCCTGCGATCTCCTCGTGCTCGACGGGGACGATTTCCGGCGGATCGTCGACGACTTCCCCGCCGTCGCGGCCGAGTTCCGACGCATCGCCGAGGGGCGGCGCTCGGGGGGATGATCCCGGGTCAGGGCGTGGCCGGCTTCGCCTCCGCCGGCACGAGTTGGGAGCCATGTGACGCTCGCCGCGGCCCCGCTGATCACGAGGCTCGCGGGGAAGGCGCCCCTTCCCGGCCGGTGGAAGGTGATCAACAGAGGAAAGGTCGTCCACGAGGCAGACGGCGACGCCTTCGAGTACGCCGTCGAGGAGGCGGGGAACCACCGCGTCGAACTCTGGCTCGACGTCGCCGGCCGGCAGCTGCCGTGGGTGCTCTCGAATCCGATCTACGTCGAGTAGTCGGAAGCGCATGGCGGAGGTCCATCGCTCTGGGGGGTGGACGGCGGGTGGCAGTCCCCCTGCGGGTGATTTTTTTCCCGTTTCGTGCGCGCGGATGCCCATTTCGTCACTTTTGGGCGACGGGCCGTCCTTGGCGCGCCGAATTGAAACAATTATCACTCGCCGAATTGTCGAAAGCCGGGTTCATCGATCCCCATCCCCTGCGAGCCTCTTCGTCATGCGATTCCTTCCCCGCCAGCGTCGTGCCGCCGTCGCCTCGTCCACGTCCAACCTCTTCCGCCGGGCGATCGGGAAGACCGTGCCGGGCCGCCGCCGGGACCGTCGCGGTGCGGGGGCCGGGGTGACGCTCGAGTCGCTCGAGTCGCGAATCGCCCTGGCGGCGTCGGTGACCACCGACCTGCAGGACTACATGCCGGGGGAGACGGCGATCATCTCGGCGTTCAACGACGCCTCGGACGGCACCGACTTCGCCGTCGGCGAGGCGGTCCGATTCCAGGTGACGCGGACCGACGGCGTCGCGGACCATCCCGGCGGCAATCTCCCCTGGGTGGTGGTCGACGGCGTCGGCGGCTTCGCCGCCTACAGCAACGACGCCGGTGAGATCGTCCGCCCCGACACCGACGGCGTCGCCGACGGCCGCATCGGCACCGAGTGGTTCGTCGAGGACCAGTATCTGGGCAGCAAGCTGCTGCTCACCGCCACCGGGATCGATTCCGGCGCGGTGGCGACGCACGCGTTCACCGACGGCACCGCGGCGAGCGGCAACGGCACCATGACCGTGTCGGCGACCGCCGGTTCGACCAGTCCCACGACCGACGCGACCGGCCTTCAGTACAAGTTCTCGTTCCGGGCGGTGAACGGCAAGGATTTCGGCACCAACTCGACGGCGGAGATCCTGATCCCGGCCGGATGGACCGTGCCGCAGACGTCCTCGGGCACGGCCGGCTACACGACGGTGTCCGCCGCCGGAGCCGGGGTGGTGAGCTCGTGGAGCGTCGGAACCACCACGAGCGCCGGGACGCCGATCTCGGTGACTTTCACCGCGGCGGGCAACGTCGCCAACGGCTTCGACATCAACTACGGCGGCAGCGGTGCCGGCGCCGTGAAGGCGCCCTCCACCGCCGGCACCTCCACGTTCACGACCAAGAGCGCGATCCCCGGTGGGACGTTGACCGCGCTGGCCAGTTCGCCGTCGATCACCGTGTCGGCGGCACCGGCGGCGTTCAGCGGCTTCGTGTTCTCGTCGGTGCCGGCGACGGCCACCACCGGCACGGCGGCCAACGTCACGGTGACGGCGGTCGACCAGTACGGGGCGACCTTCACCGGGTACACCGGCACCGTGACGCTCTCGAGCACCGATTCGTCGGCCACCGGGCTCGGTGCCTACACCTTCACCACCGGCTCCGGGAGCAAGGACAACGGCGTCCACACCTTCGCGGTGACGTTCGCCACCGCCGGGTCGCAGACGGTGACCGTCTCCGGCGGCACGAAGTCGGCCACGAGCGCGGCGATCACCGTGTCCGCTGCCGTCACCAACAGCACGCCGACGATGCTCGTGACGGTCACCGACCCGGCGATCACCGGTAACCTGCTCAACTACGCGACGCAGGGTCAGTACCGCTACGACGTCACGATCCAGCCGGGCGGCGTCAACTGGAACGGCGGCACGGTGACGATGCAGGGGCAGCTCGAGTGGGCGGCTCCCGGCAGCAGCGTCTACACCACGCTCACCCCGACCGCGCTGCCGGGCCGCACCGGCACGACCTTCTACTACGACGCTTCGATCCAGCGG
>CAZMOU010000107.1:10230-11721 GCA_964567835.1 uncultured Chitinophaga sp.
AGGACGTACGTCGATTACGGCGCGTTCGGTCGCGTCTACCTGACGAGCACGACGAACCTCAACCAGGGAGCGGTTCTGTCGGCGGGTGGCCAGACGGTTTCCGGCGACGCGATCCACAACCTGTCGCAGGGAGCGAACTCCTTCAGCGATTACCTCTGGTTCCAGAACACCGTCACGAGCCCCGCGGGCAGCTACCGGATCGCCTTCAAGTCGACCGGCACCACGACCAACGGCAGCAACACGCTGACCGCTTCCGACACCAAGACGACCACCCCGCTGACCGTCAACGCGCTCAACGCCACGGTGACGATCAACGACAAGGCGAAGACCTACGGAGACGTGAATCCGGCGCTCGACGCGGTGGTCACCGGGCTCGCCAACGGCGATTCGCTGACCTACGTGCTGTCGACTTCCGCCGTGCAGTACTCACACGTCGGCAGCTATGCGATCACCGGATCGTCGCAGCCCCTCGACAACCCGAACTATCTCGTCACGTTCGTGAACGGGTCGCTTTCGATCGCGAAGGCCGATCCGACGATCTCGGTCTCCGGCTACACCGGCGTGTACGACGCGGCGGCGCACGGCGCGACCGGCTCGGCGAAGGGCGTTCAAAACGAGACTCTGGGGGGCCTGAACCTCGGAGCGTCCTTCACGAACGCCCCCGGCGGGACGGCGAACTGGACGTTCACCGACACGACCGGCAACTACAACGACAAGTCGGGCTCGGTGAGCATCGCGATCGCGAAGGCGACGCCGACGGTCAGCGTGGCCGACTCCAGCAGCGTCTACGACGCGGCGTCCCACACGGCGAGCGTGACGATCACGGGTGTCGGCGGGGTGACGCTGGCGAGCAAGTCGCTCACGGGCACGAACGTGCTCGAGAGCGGGAAGGTCACGGCGTCGACGAGTGATCCGAACTACGAGGCCGCCAGTGGCACCGCGACGCTGACGATCACGAAGGCCACGCCGACGTTCGCCTATTCCGGCTACGCCGGCGGGATCTACGACGGGAACTCGCACACGCGGACGGTGACGGTGACCGGCGTGGGGAGCGACGGCGACATCTACTCGACGAGCAAGTCGGGGACGAACGCCGGCAGCTACAGCCAGGGCTGGTCGTTCGGCGACGGCAACTACGAGACGGTCAGCGGCACGATCGGGTTCGACATCGCCCGGTTCACCCCCGTGGTGTCGGCCGCGGTGACGACGAACGTCGACTACTCGAGCTTCAGCCAGAGCAGCGGCACGGTGACGATCACCGGCGTCGGCGGGGCGATCCTGTCGAGCGCCACGGCGAGCGGCACGAACGCCGGTCAGTACACGGCGACGGCCTCCGTCAGCGGTGACGAGAACTACGGCGATGCCAGCGTGGTGGCGACGCTGAACATCGCGAAGGTGACGCCGACGGTCGCGTACTCGGGCTACGCCGGCGGGACCTACGACGGGAACTCGCACACGCGGACGGTGACGGTGACCGGCGTGGGGAGCGAC
>CAZMOU010000107.1:11821-15841 GCA_964567835.1 uncultured Chitinophaga sp.
AGCAAGTCGGGGACGAACGCCGGCAGCTACAGCCAGGGCTGGTCGTTCGGCGACGACAACTACGACGCCGTCAGTGGCACGATCGCCTTCGATATCGCGAAGCGTCACGTCACCGGGTCCTTCACGGCTCAGGGCAAGACCTACGACGGCACCACGGCCGCGAACGTGGCGACGCGCTCCCCCGGGTCGATCGTCAGCGGTGACGCGGTGGCCCTCGCGGGTGGCACCGCGACGTTCGACACCAAGAACGTCGGCAATGCCAAGACCGTGACCCTCTCCGGCGCTGCCCTGACGGGTGCGGCCGCCGACAACTACGTCCTCGACGGCGTGTCGACGACGACGGCGAACGTCACGGCCCGGGCCCTGGCGATCGCGGCGATCGCCGCCGACAAGACCTACGACGGCAACGCGACGGCGTCGGTGACGTTCACCGACGACCGCGTCGCCGGCGATCTCTTCCAGGTCGCCTACGGCTCGGCGACGTTCAACAACGCCCTCGCGGGGACGAACAAGCCGGTGACGGTGACCGGGATCTCGATCAGCGGCGTGGACGCCGGCAACTACGTCGCGAATACGAGCGCGTCGTCGGCCGCGACCATCTTCACGCGGGACGCCCTCGTGCGGTACATCGGCCAGACGTCGTTCGTGACGTCGGGCACGTCGTCGACGACGGCGCAGGTCACGCTGACGGCGAGCGTCCAGGATCCCAGCGGCGTCGGCCTCGTGAACGCGACGGTCGACTTCATCGACGCGGCCACGGGCAAGGCGCTCGCCACGGGGGTGAAGGTCAGTTCCGTCGCGGGGACGCTCACGGGAACGGCCAACACGGTCGTGACGTTGAGCACGGGCCAGTACGGTTCGCAGCTCTACAACATCCTCGTCAAGCTTACCGGCAACTACGACAACGACGGTCAGGCGATCGCCGACAAGACGGCTCAGGTCGTCGTCTCGAAGCCGGCCGCCACCAACGAGATCATCGGCGGCGGCACGATCACGTCCACCGCCTCGACGGCCGGGTCGCTCGCGGCGTCGGGCGTGACGACCTGGTCGATGGGGCTCGCCTACAACAAGGCGGGCACCAACGTCCAGGGCCAGGTGGCGCTCTCCTACCGGATGGCCGACGGGAGCCTGGTGACGATCAAGTCGAACTCGCTGTCGTCGATGGCCGTCAGCGGGAAGACGGCGACCGTCTACGCCAAGGCTTCGGTGAACCGGACGGCGGCCGACGGCACCTCGCTCGGTGGCGACGGCAACGTCACGCTCCGCGTCGACGTGTCGAGCGTCAACGGGGTGAATCGGATCGGGTTCACCGTCCTCTCCACGAAGGACAGCACGCTCTACTACGCCAGCGAGTGGGTGTTCGACACCGCGACGAAGACGTGGAAGACCCGGGCGACCACCGTCAACGGCGGTAGCACGCTCACGATCAACTGACCCCGGGGTCGACCGATCGGAGCTGGAATATCAACGCGACGCCGGCGGGGGGCTTCCCTCCGCCGGTGGCGTCGTTTCGGAGGGCGTGGCCGGCTTCGCCTCCGCCGGCTTCTGCTCCGCCGGCTTCGGTGGGCGACGACGCTCGGGCATGAGGCCGTCGCGGGGGATCAGTTCGTTGGGCCTGCCGGCGCGCTTGCGGAGCGTGAAGCCGTCGTAGAGCGAGCCGATCGCCGTCCGCGACTCGAAGCGCAACTCGTCGCCGTCGATCTCCACGATCTGGAAGAGCTGCGTGTCCTCGCCGAGCCGCTCCATGACCGGATGGCTGTCGCTCAGGTCGTACTGCTTCGGTCCGCTCACGCTCACCACGTACACCGTCCCGGTCGCCGCATCGACCCGATTCACCCCGGTGGGGGCGTTGCCGAGCGTGGCCGGCGGGTCTCCCGCCGGCACGACCCCCGTGCGGCCGTAGACGTGGTCGTGCCCCTGGAGGACGAGATCGACCCCGTGCCGGTCGAGGACCGGCTTCCAGGCCTTGCGCAGCGCCTCGTTGTCGCGGTTTTTCGCCGCCGAGAAGATCGGGTGGTGGAAGCTGCAGACGATCCACTTCCATCGCTCGGTGGCGAGGATCCCGTCGAGCCAGGCCGCCTGCTCGGCGAGCCGCTCGTTGCTGTTGAGCGCGACGAAGCAGAGCTCCCCGCGACGGATCACGTAGCAGGTCTCCTCGAGTCCCGGCGGGCCGTTCTCGGGGAGCGCGAACTGCCTCCGCCAGTGGAGCGCGAGCCGGCTCGTGGCCGTCTCCCCCTCCCCGACTTTCACGTACTCGTGGTTGCCCGGGATCGGCAGCGACGGGATCTGCGCGTGGAGAAAGGCCCCCGCGCGGAACCACTCCCCCCACTGCGCGTCCTCCTCGCCCCGGTTGACCAGGTCGCCGGAGTGGACGAGGAAGGCGGCGTCGGGGGCGTGGCGGCCAGCCTCGCGGACGACCCGCGACCAGAGGGGGAGGATGTCGTTCTGGGCGTCGCCGAAGTGGACGAAGCGGAAGCGGTGGGGATGCCCGGGCGCCGTGGCGAACTGGAACCACTCGCTCCAGTTCGTGCCGTCGCCGACGCGGTAGGCGTAGGTGGTGCCCGGTTCGAGGTCGGTGAACTCGGCCGCATGGCACACGCTCGGCCCGAGGTCGGTCGGGTGCGGCTCGCTGCGCGCGGGGATCGTCACGGCCCTGGTGCGCATCTCCGGACCGTGCGTGGCGGCGGCGAGCTGGGCCACGGCGTGCGGCACGTCGGTGGCGGTGCGCCAGCAGACCGCCGCGCCGCGCGAGGCGTCGGCGGCGGGGGAGAGGACGATCCGGTCGGGGAGGCGCGTGGGGCGGTGGGCGTCGGCGGGGGCCACCGCCGGCGGCGGGGCCGGGGGATGGTCGTGTCCGTCGTGGGCGCGGAGCGGGGCGGCGACGAGGAGGACCACGACGATCGCCTGGAGCAGCGGGTGCCGCGGCCATGCGGGCAGGATCGGCATCGGGTGATTCCCGTCTCTGGACATGGGGGGGCAAGGACGTCGGACGGCGATGGTAGTCGCTCCGGCCCGCCCCCGCGACATCCGTGCCGCCGCGTGGCAAGATGAGCCGTCGACCGAGCGCCGTCGGCACAGCCACGAAGGGTTCCCGTCATGCGCGTCCATCTCGTGCAGTACGACATCGCCTGGGAGGACCCGGCGGCGAACCGGGCGAAGGTGGCGGCGCTCGTGGAGCGTGCCGCGCCGGCGGCCGGCGACATGATCGTCCTCCCGGAGACCGCCTTCACAGGCTTCAGTCTCGATCCCTCGCGCACCCTCCCCGACGCCCCCGACGCGGAGGCGTTCCTCGGGGAGCTCGCGCGCCGGTGGAGCGCCACCGTCGTCGGCGGGCTCGTGGCGTGCGACGCCCGCGGTCGGCCGTCGAACCAGTCGCTCGCCTTCTCCCCCGCGGGCGACCTCCTCGCCCGGTACGTGAAGATCAAACCGTTCACGCTCGGCGGCGAACGGAAGGTCCACGCACCGGGCGACCGCACGGTCCGCTTCGACTGGCAGGGGCTCTCGGTCGCGCCGCTGGTCTGCTACGACCTCCGTTTCCCGGAGCTTTTTCGGGAGGCGACGAGAGCGGGGGCGGAGATGTTCGTCGTCATCGCCAGCTGGCCGGCGCGGCGATACCACCACTGGCTCACGCTGCTCGAGGCCCGGGCGATCGAGAACCTCGCCTTCGTCGTCGGCGTGAACCGCTGCGGCACCGATCCCGGCTTCTCCTACGTCGGCCGCAGCGTGGTGGTGAGCCCCCACGGGCACGTGGTCGCCGACGCCGGCGAACGCGAGCGGGTGGTCACGGCGGCGATCGATGCGGAGGAGATCCGCGGCTGGCGGCGGGAGTTCCCGGCGCTCCTCGACATGGGCCCCTGACCGGTGGCGCTTGGGGGCCCGGTGGCCGCTCGGCTATCCTCTGGACGGGTCGGGCGCCCGGGACGACGCCCGTGACGAGCAAGTGGGGGAGATCTCGATGCGCACGGACTCCGCGGCGGGGACGGTTCGGAGAATGCTCGGACGGGGAATCGTGGCGGCGGG
>CAZMOU010000108.1:0-11312 GCA_964567835.1 uncultured Chitinophaga sp.
CCGTCGAGCGTGCCGTCGCCGTCGGCGTCGAAGCGTCCGAGCATCTCCCTCGTCCGGGCCTCCTCCGATCGCCGGCGGCGCTCGGCGGGATCGACCGGCGGCGCGGTCGTCGCGGCGTCGGCGTTCCCCGCCCCCTGGACGATGCGCTTGAAGAGTTCGTCGCGGGCGGAGCCGAGTTCCTTCCCGTCGAGCGTGCCGTCGCCGTCGGCGTCGAAGCGGCGGTGCACCATGCCCAGGATGGTGTTCTTCACCATCGGGCCGTTTTGCTCGAGCTGCTTGGTGACCTCCTCGAAGGCGGTCTTCCGCTCCTTCTCGTCGAGCGTGCCGTCCTTGTCGGCGTCGAAGCGGCGGAGCATGAATTGCCTCAGCTGCGCCTGCATGTCCGCGCCCTTCTTCTTGAGGGCGTCCATCGCCTCGGCCCGCTCGGCGTCGTCGAGCCGGCCGTCGCCGTCCTTGTCGAAGCGCTTCATCGCCTCCTCGCGGACCTTGTCGCCGGCCTTGCCGAGGAGTGCCCGCAGGCCCCCCTTGGCCTTGGCGGCGGGCGCGTCGGAGGCCCCCTGGGAACCGTCCTGCGCCCATGCCAGGGTGGAGGCGGGGGCGAGGAGGAGGGCGAGGGCGAAGAGGAGGCGCTCGAGACCGTGGGGCAGGCGCGTCATGGGACACCTCGATGGACGGGGAGGGGACGATCGCCCCAAGCGTAGCGGCACGGACGCCGGCGGGGCCATCCCGGCGTCATCGGCCGCCGTCGGGCCCGCCGTCGCGCTCGCAGGCCGCCGCGTGGAGCACCGCGCCGCCCGACGGCGCGGCGGCGAAGGGCGTCGCCACGATCGCCAGACGCCCTGCGAGCGTCCCGTGACGGCGCGTCACGACGCTCCCTCCTCCTCGCCGCGCAGGCCCGGGTCGGCGGTATCCCGGGCCCCGGCCAGCAGGTCGAAATCGCCGGCGCGGACGCGGTCCAGCCGGCCGGTGCGCCAGCCGCGCACCGTGTCACGCACAAGCGCGCTGGGCCGCTCGCGGTAGCGCCGCACGACCTGGGCCGACGCCGGCGTCTCGAAGGCCTCGAGCGCCTGGCGGCGGAGCCCGGCCCCTCCCTCCTCGGGCGGGATCTCCGGCTGCGGCGCCACGCGGACGCGCACCTGCACCCGATCGAAGACCCGGCCCTCCCTGCCCGGCTCCTCGAAGAGGTGGAGGCCGTTCTCGGGGGCGAGGAGCGTGTGGGCGGCCAGACCGGACACGGCGAGGACGACGCGTGGCGCCCGGCCCTCCTCCTCCTGGATCGTCTCCACCTTCATGCCGCGGCGTTCCCCCCATGCCCGGTACATCGCCACGAGCGTGGCCTGGAAACGGGCGGCCGCCCCGCGGAGATCGTCGCCCGGATCGACCGTCTCGACGGCCACGAAGGCGTCGAGGGGCCGTGCCTCCTCGACGTCCGCCACCGCCGTCTCCAGCAGCGACAGTCGCAGCGCGAGCCGCCCCGCATGGTCGGCGGCGAAGCGCGTCCGGCCGGCGCCGGGGGCGCCGCGGAGCTTCTCGAAGAGGTTCCGCGCCGACCGCACGCCCGCCTCGATCCGATCGATCTGCTCGATCTGACCGAAGACCTGGAAACGGCCCGGCGAATCCCAGAATCCCGGCTCCCGCTGCCGATCGAGCGCCGTTTTCTTCCGCGTCGTCCAGGCGTCGTCCCCGATGCGTGACTCGAGCCACTCCAGATGCGCCGAGAGGCACTCCACCTCGTCGTCGGTGCCCCGGGGCTCGAGCGCGATTCCCTCGAGCGCCGTCGTCCCGCCCGCGACCGGCGCCGGGGCCGCCGGAGGCGTCGCGTCCGGATCGACGAACTCCGCCTCCAGACGTTCGCCCGCCGCGCGGACGAGGAGGAACTGGTCGCCGCGCGGCACCTCGTGCTCGACGATCGTCCGCGCCAGGGGCGCGAGCACGTGCCGTTCGATCGCCCGCTTCAGCGGGCGGGCGCCGAGGTCGGGGGTCGTGCCGCGGTCGAGGAGGAAGTCGATGGCGGACTCGTCCCAGAGCACGGCCCAGTCGCGGTTGCGCAGGCCGCGCCGGCGGAAGACGTCGCGCAGTTCCTTGTGGAGGATGTCGCGGAGGACGTCGCGCGACAGGGGCCGGAAGACCACCACCCGGTCGATGCGGTTGAAGACCTCCGGCCGGAAGGCCCGCGACACCGCCTCCTCGACGCGCTCCGGCACCGGCCGCGAGCCGCCGCCGAAGCCGAGCCCCGGTCCGGCGGGGAGCGCGGAGCCGAGGTTCGAGGTGAGGATGATGATGCAATTGCGGAAATCGGCCGTGACGCCACGGGGATCGGTGAGCCGGCCGTCGTCGAAGACCTGCAGGAAGAGGTCCCAGACCTGCGGGTGCGATTTCTCGAACTCGTCGAGGAGGACCACCGAGAAGGGATGGCGCCGGATCTGATCGACGAGCGCGTTCCCGGCGACGTCGCGCTGGCCGTCCCCCATCAACCTGACGAGCGAGTCCGGGGTCTGCAGCTCGCTCATGTCGACGCGCACCAGACGGTCGGCGGAGCCGAAGAGGTACTCCGCCAGCGCCTTGGCGATCTCGGTCTTGCCGGTGCCGGTCGGGCCCGCGAAGAGGAACACCCCGAGCGGACGGGTCGGGTCGGTGACGCCCGCCTTGATCATCGCCACGCGCTCCACGAGCGTCTCCACCGCCTCCGCCTGGCCGATGACGCGATCCGTGAAGAACCGGGTGACGCCGTCGAGGTCGAGCCCCTGCCGCTCGTCGAGGACGTCGGCCGGCAGCCGCGTCATCCTCCCCACGGTCGCCACCAGGTCGTCGATGGAGAGCGCCGCCTGCGGCGATCCGGAGCGGTCGTGGAGGAGCGTCTCGAGGAGGTGGATCAGATTCCCCGGGGCCGCCATGTCGCCGAGGTACTGCTGGGCGAGGTGCGAGGCCTCGCGCAGCACCGCGTCGTCGAGCGCCGGCGGCGGGTGGACGCGGCGCCGGTCCCATTGCCTGGCGACGGCGAGGCTCTCCTCCTCCGGAAGCGGGTCGAGGCGGACGATCTCGAAGGCCGTGAGTACGGCCGGCTTGTTTCTCGCGATGACGTCGAGTCCCGCCGGATCGGTGACCGCGATCATGGGAAAGCGTCCCTCGGTCGCGGCCGGGAGGAGGAGGTCGATGAGGCCCACCGGGCTGCCGGAATGGCGCCCGGCGAAGAGGAAGCCCTGGAAGAACGGCGCCACCCAGAGCATCCGCCGCGCCCGCTCGAGTTCCCCGACCAACTGGCGCACCTGCCCCTCGATCTGTCCGACGTAGGACTGCCCGGCGATGAGATCCATGTGGCCCGCCCGGAACAGGCGCCAGCCCCGGCCGCGCAGCACGCGCCACACCTCCTGGACGAGCGTGCTCCGCCCGGTGCCCGCGGCGCCGACGAGGAGCACGGGACGCGGCGGGACGCGCTCGAGGGCGGCGAGGACCGCCTCGCGCGCGGCGACGAAGGGGCGGTGCTCGACGACGATCGCGGCGTCGTCCGGCTCCGGGAACGATCCCACCGAGCGCAGGAACTCCTCGTCCACCCGCCCCGCGCGCAACTCCGCCACGCCGGCGAGGAACGCGTCCACCTGCGGATCGCGGAGGGGGGCGAGGAGTTCGGGGAGGAGCGTGCAGGCCTCGTCGGAGAGACCGGCACGGAGCCCCTGGACCGTCGGCGGGTCGCCAGCGGCGACGCGCTCGAGGACGAACTCGGACAACAGGGCCCGCAGCGGGGGATAGCGCCACGACTCGCCGAGCGCCGGCAGCACCACCCCCACGACGCTCTCCGTGGCGGGCGTGGCGGCGGTGATGGCCCGCAGCGCGAAGGCGCGCGTGTAGGGGTGGACGTCGTTGATGCTCGCGAGCAATCGCTCGCGCGTGTCGCGGTCGGGATGGCGCCGGGCGAGCGCCTCGGCCGCACAGACCGCGAGTACGAGGACGTCGCCGCTGACGAAGCCGGCGAGATCGGCGTCCGTGAGGGGGCTTTCGCGCATCGTCTCGACGCAGCGCTCGAACCCCTCGGCACCGAGGAGGTGGCTGGGGCGTGCGGCGCGCTGCAGATCCTCGAAGGCGGCCTGGGCGGTGGCGTAGATGGCCTCCTTGGGATCGCCCGGGGGCACGGTCGCGGAACCGGGGCCGGGCAGCGGTCCGGCGTCGTGTCCCGCCGGCTCCGTCGGGGGCGCGGTCCCTCCCGGGGCGATCGGCCGGCCCATGAAGCGCCGGATCGCGTACCCGATCCCGACGCCGACGAAGAGAACGAGGATGGGAGCGAGCGTGTCCATGGTCGTGTCGGATGCGATGGATGCGGTGCGGTCGCCCGCCGGACGGCGGGTCGAACCCCCTCGGGGGGACCAGCCTAGCAGGAGGAGCGGGCGGATCGGGGCGGCCGTCGTTGTCCGGGGCGGGACGGCGTCGATAGCATGACGCGGAACACGGGGCGGCCCGGGGCGGAGCCGGTCGAGGTGGATGGCGGGAGGAGGAGGGTCGAGATGCTGCGGATCGAAGCGGGGCGGTCGGTCGCCGGAGCGGCGGGGTCGCGGCGGACGTTTCTCCAGGTGGGCATGGCCGGCATGGCGTCGATGGGCCTGCCCGATCTGCTCCGGGCCCGGGCCGCGTCGGCCACCGCTGGGCACGGGGCCAAGGACACCTCGGTGATCCTCCTCTGGCTCGACGGCGGTCCGAGCCACATGGACCTCTACGACCTCAAGCCCGACGCGCCGGCCGAGTACCGCGGCATCTGGCGGCCGATCCGGACGAACGTCCCCGGG
The DNA here is from genome assembly GCA_964567835.1 of uncultured Chitinophaga sp. GTDB lineage: Bacteria > Planctomycetota > Planctomycetia > Pirellulales > UBA1268 > QWOP01. Next base: position 4,776 of record CAZMOU010000108.1, read on the forward strand.
ATCGAGATCGGCGAACTGCTCCCGAAGCAGGCGAAGGTGGCGGACAAGTTCTCTCTTCTGCGCTCGCTCCACCACGACAACGGCGACCACTTCACCGCCGCACACTACGTCCTCACCGGCCGCGGCGGGCCCAACGGCTCGAACACCGCCGGGAAGAATCCCGGCATCGGCGCCATCGCCGGGGCGCTGTGCGGCCCGCGCCGCCCCGGCATCCCCCCCTACGTGGCCGTCCCCTATGCCTCGAGCGTCGGCCTCCGCCCCGGCTATTTCGGTGGCAGCTACCTGGGCGCGCGGACCAATCCCTTCGAGGTCGAGGGCGATCCCGCGGCGAAGGACTTCAAGGTCAAGGATCTCAGTCTCGCCGGCGGCGTGACCCTCGGCCGGCTCGGCGAGCGGCACGACCTCCGCGCCCGTCTCGACCGGCTCCGCCGCGACGTCGACTCGAGCGGCACCCTCGACTCGATGGATGCCTTCCAACGCGAGGCCTACGCGCTCGTGACCAGCGACGCCGCCCGGCGCGCCTTCGACGTGGCCGCCGAACCGGAGGCCACGCGCGATCTCTACGGCCGGACGAACTTCGGGCAGAGCACGCTCCTCGCCCGGCGCCTGGTCGAGGCGGGAAGCACCTTCGTCACCGTCCACTCCGGCGGCTGGGACCACCACTGGGACCTGGAGAAAGGGCTCGAGTCGCGGATGCCGGAGATCGACACCGCCGTCGCGGCGCTCCTCGAGGATCTCGACCGCACCGGCCTGCTGGCCACCACGATGGTCATCCTGTGCGGCGAGTTCAGCCGCACGCCGCGCATGAACGACGGCGGCAACGGCGGCGCACCGCGTTCCATGGGCACGCCCGGCCGCGACCACTGGGGCAACGCCATGTTCGCGCTGGTCGCCGGCGGCGGCGTCAAGGGCGGCCGGATCGTCGGCAGCACCGACGCGCGCGGCGAGCGGGTCAAGGACCGGCCGGTGACGCCGTTCGATCTCCACGCCACCATCTACCACGTCCTCGGCGTCGATCCGCACACCGCCTTCACCGACCACGCCGGTCGCCCGGTCCCGGCGATCGACCGCGGCGAGCCGATCGGCGAGCTGCTGTAGCCGGCCGCGATGCTCATCCCCTACACGACGGACGCGCCGATCTATCACCGGCCCTGGGGCACGATCGGCCTCGTCGCCATCAACGTCCTCGTGTTCCTCGCCACGGGACCGCTGCCGAAGGGTGACATGCCACCGCTGTGGCTGTGGTACGGCCGCGGACTGCACCCCGTTCAGTGGCTCTCGAGCAATTTCGTCCACGGAGACTTCTCCCATCTCCTGGGCAACATGCTCTTCCTCTGGATCTTCGGCCTGATCATCGAGGGGAAGACCGGGTTGAGGCTGTTCCTCGCCTGCTACCTCGGCGTCGGGATGGTGCAATCGATGCTCGAGCAGATGTTGATGCTCGGATATTCAGGGCCGTCGGCGGGGAGCGGCGGAGCCTCGTCGGCGATCTTCGGACTGATGGCGATGGCGGCGATCTGGGCGCCGTCCAACGTGATCACGTTTTTCTACGTGTCCGGATGGTCATGGATGATCCGCACCGGGGAGTTCGACGTCGGCATCGGTCTGCTCGCGGCGATCTTCACCGGGCTCAACGTCGTCGAGGCATGTCTGGGCTCCTGGAGCAGCCTTCTCCATCTCGGCGGCGCGGTCCTCGGTGCGCCGCTCGCGGTACTCCTTCTCCGTGCCGGCCTCGTCGACTGCGAGGGCTGGGACGCGTTCAGCGTGATCCGGCACGATCGCCCGAGCCACTTCGACGATCTCGAAAAGACCCGGGCGGATCTCCGCAGGGTCGCGGCGCGACGCGAGGCGGAGGAGGCCGAGCGAGGGGCCCGCCGGGACGAGTTCCGGCGCCTCCTCGACGCCGGCGACGTCGTCGGGGCCCAGGCGGTGCGGAAGTCGCTGGCGGCTTACGACGGCGGGTTTCCCCTCGAACGCGAGGATCTCGAGCGACTCGCGGCGGGCCTCCGCGCCGCCCGGGCCTGGGAGGATGCCGCCGCGGTCATGGAGGAGTACCTGCGGCTGTTCCCCTTCGGCACCGAACGGATGCAGATCGAGTTGGCGCGGGTGTCGGCGGCATGGCTCGGCCGTCCGGGTCGGGCGCTCGAGATCGTCACCGGCATCGACCCGGAGATGCTCTCCCCGGAGGAGGCGGTGCTCGTGGCGAAGATCGCACGCAAGGCGCGGAGCATGCTCGCGGAAGGCCCGCCGCCGGCGTGACCGGCGGCAGGCTGGGGGGGCTCGGCGCTCTCGGAGGCCCCCGGCAGGTCTCCGGAACCGGCAGACTCCAGCCGACCGTTCGGCCCGGTCGATAGTGGGCACAGTCGCGCCGAACGATGCCTCCGGGACGCCGGGGGCTCCGGCGTGCGTCCCACCGCGATCCCCCACGTGCGACCCTCCGTCGCGTTCGTCGTCGCCGGCTGGCTCGTCCTCTGCGGCGGCCTCCGCGAGGCGTGCGCGTGGCAGCTGGACGATCCCGACGCCCCCCCGCGCGCGAGGATCGTCGAGTTTCCCAATCTCGGGCCCGTGCCCGGGGCGTCGAACCCCACCCTCGGCCCCGGTCCCGGTTCCTTCGACGCGTCGGGGGTCTCCCCGTCGACGCAGATCATCGGCGGCCGGCGCCGGCAGAGCGTCCTCCCCCGGGACCGTGGGTCCTCCGCCGCGGCCTTGCCGGTGGCCCATGGGATGCGGCTCCCCGAACCGCTTCCGAGCCCGGCGGGGCTGCGGGGCGCGGGACCGCTGATCGGCACCTCGGCGCTCGACCGCCGTCTGGCCCTCGATCCGGGTCCGGAGGGGGGCCTGACCTACGACGCCGCCATCGAACGGATGATGGCCGACAACCTCGACATCCGCGCCCTGCGGCACGAGCTGACCCAAGCCGACGCCGACATCCTCACCGCCGGCCTGCGGACCAATCCCCTCCTCTACGTCGACAGCCAGTTCGTCCCCTACGGCAGCTTCGGCGACCAGCGTCCCGGCGGCCCCACGCAGTACGACGTGAACCTCACCCTCCCGCTCGACGTCTCGCGGAAGCGGCAGTCGCGCACGGTGGTGGCGCGGATGGCCAAAAGCGCGCTCGAGGCGCAGTTCCAGGACGTCGTCCGCCGTCAGATCGACAACGTCTCGAAGGCCTACGTCGGTCTGCAGGCGGCCCGCATCGAGCTCCTCGCGGCCGAGGCTTCGGTGCGCCAGCAGGAGGCGATCCTGGCCGGCCTCGAGGCGGAGGATCGGAAGGCGGGGGGTGATGCCGGCGGGAGGCGCGGGGCCGCGACGCGCCGGCGGCTGGCGACGGCGATCGAGCGATCGAGGGAGGTCGTCCTCGAGGCCACCGAGGCCTTCGAGGACGCGCAGGAAACCCTCGCCATCCTCCTCGGCATGCCCCCCGAGGACACCACCTCGCTCGTCCCGCAGGGGAGCCTGCGCGTCGACGCACCCCCCCCTCCGCCACTCGACGAACTGGTACGTCTGGCGGCCGGGTGCCGTCCCGACCTGCGCGCGGTGCGGATCGGGGTCTCGCGGGCCCGGGCGGAGGTCGACCTGCAGCGCGCCAACCGCTTCGACGACCTGTTCCTGTTCTACGACCCGATCACCTACCAGGACATGGGCCCCTACGGGAAGCAGGACGCGACGAGCTGGGCCGTGGGGCTCACCTTCTCCCTCCCGGTCTTCAACCGCAACCAGGGCAACATCGCCCGCGCCGAGAGCAACGTCGGCCAGACGCGCACCGAGGTGGCGTCGCTCGAGCGCCGCGTCGTCGCGGAGGTCCGTCTCGCCGAGCGCGAGTACCGCTACGCCCGGCGGCAGGTCGAGCGGATCGAGGAGGTGGTGTTCACGCAGGCCGAGGCCCGCCTCCGCGAGGCCGAGGAGGAGTTCGAGGGGGGAGCGATCGGCTTCGACGAGTTCGAGGAGGCGCTCGGGGAGGCGGCGGCGGTGGCCCGCGGCCGCCGCGACGCGCTCGTCCGTCTCCGTCGGGCGATGCTCGATCTGAACACCGCCGTCGGGATGCGGATCCTCCCCTGATCGCTCCCCTGCCCGGGGGGCGGATCGGCGACGAATTGCCGTCGGCCGGACGACAGGGTATCGTCCCGCGGACGTCGCGGCGGTGCTCCCCCTCCCTTCTCTGCGGAACCAGGCATGTTCGGCCTCCACCGGCTGGCCGTCCAGTCGCGGCTGATCGTCCTGCTCCTCCTCGTGAGCCTCGGCTCGATCCTGGCCATCGGCTGGATCGGCTACCGCTCGGCCCGCGACGCGATCACGCACGCGGTCCAGCAGCAGTTGCAGAGCGTGCGCCACTCGAAGACGACGGCGCTGCTCGACATGCTCAAGGGGCTCCGCGACCAGGCGCTGTCCCTCTCCGACGGGCGGATGGCGACCGACGGGATGGGCGCTTTCCGCCGCAGCGTGGCCGGGCTCGCCGACGCGACGCTCGAGCCGGCGCAGGAAGAGGCGCTGCGGCGCTGGTACGCGGAGACCTTCCTCCCCGATCTGGAGAAGCACCTCGGCGGTTCGCCCCAGGTGGAGCAGTACCTGCCGTCGAGTCCCCGACAACGCTACCTCCAGTACCACTACCTGCTCCCGGAGGCGGGCCGGTCCGGCGGGGACGGACGATCCGGCCCGCCCGGCGGGGCGGAGGAGGACTCGGAGTACGGCATCGTCCACGAGGCGGTGCGCGAGCGGATGGCCAGAGCGGCCAAGCTCTTCGGCTACGAGGACATCCTCCTCATCGACGACGACACGCTCGAGGTCGTCTACTCGCTGCGCAAGCGCCCCGACTTCGCCACGAGCCTGCGGAACGGCCCCTACTCGGCCACGAATCTGGCCCGTGCCGTGGCGTCGATCTCGCACGCGCGCGACAAGGACGCCTTCCGGATCGTCGACATCGAGCCCTATCCGCCCGATGCCGGGCTGCCGGTGGGATTCGTCCTCTCGCCGATCTTCGACGGCACCGAGATGATCGGCATCCTGGCGCTCGAGTTTCCGGTCGACCGGATCGTGGCGATCACCACGGGTCGGTTCGAGTGGGAACGCGAGGGGATGGGAAAGACCGGCGAATGCTACCTGGTGGGGCCCGACCTCACGATGCGCAGCCGCAGCCGCTTCATGGTGACCGATCCGGCCGCGTTCGTGGCGGCGCTGCGGCGGTCCCCCCTCCCCGCCTCGGTCGTCGACCAGATCGAACGCCAGGGAAACGTCATCAACCAGTTGCCGGTGCGGACGGTGGCCGCCGAGGAGGCGCTGCGGGGACGCGAGGGTCTGGCCGTGATCGACGACTACCGCGGGGTGCCGGTGCTCTCCTCCTACGGCCCCCTCGATCTGGATTCGCTGCGCTGGGGCGTCGTCGCCGAGATGGACGTGGACGAGGCCTTCGCCCCCATCCGCGACTACGCCCGGCGGGCGCTTCTGGCCTCCACGGCGCTGGCGCTGGCCTCGTCGCTCCTGGCGCTCGTGGCGTCGTCGTTGCTCGTGCGGCCGCTGCGGCGCCTCGCCGACGCGGCGGCGAGGATCGGTGCGGGCGAGACCGGCGTCCACGTCGACGTCGATTCCCGCGACGAGTTCGGCGAGCTCGCCCGGACCTTCAACGGCATGTCGGACAGCCTCCGCCGGCAGCGTCTCGAACTGGAGTCGCAGGCGGCCGAGAACCAAGCGCTCCTCCTCAACATCCTCCCCGCGAGCGCCGTGGCCCAGCGCCGCGGCGGCGACGAGAGGGCGACACGGCAGTTCGCCGACGTCACCGTCCTGGTGGCGGAGTTCGGCGGCCTCGACGCCGCGGTGGGGCCCGAAGCCGAGAGCCGGATGCTCGGGCTGGTCTGCGATCTCGTCGCGGCCTGCGACGACGCGGCCGAACGCGCGGGCGTGGAGAAGGTGCGGGCGGTCGGCTCGGCCTATCTGGCGGTGTGCGGCCTCTCCGTCCCCCGACCCGATCACGCCGCCCGCACGGTGGCCTTCGCCCGCGACCTGGGACGGATCGTGGCCGCCTTCAACGGCCAGCACGGCACCGCGTTCACCGTCTCGACCGGGATCAATTCCGGACCGGTGGTCGGCGGGGTGGTGGGCCGGCACAAGTTCCTCTACGACCTGTGGGGAGACACGGTCGCCATCGCCTCGCGCCTGGCGGCGAGCGGCACGGTGCGGATCCTCGTCACGCAGCCGGTGCGCGAACGGCTCGCCGACGTGTGGTCCTTCGACGGCCCGCACGACGTCCCGATCGGCGCGAAGGGGAGCGTGCCGGTGTGGACGCTCGACGAGGGCCGGGGGACGCCCGGGCCATGACGATCCCAGCCCCCTCCGTCGAGGACGCCGTCGGCGTGCCGTTCGTACCGGCGGTCGTCCTGATGCTCGGGTTCCCGCTCGCCATCCTGGCGGCGACCGAACTCCTCCATTCGGCCACCCGCCGCGGCTCGCCGCTCGTGCCCACGCTGCGGGTCGTGCGCGGCCTCGTCCTCCCGAAACGTGAAGAAGTGCTGCTCATCGTCGTGGTCGATGTACAACTGCACGGAC
>CAZMOU010000108.1:11322-15710 GCA_964567835.1 uncultured Chitinophaga sp.
CGGCCTCGTCCTCCCCGCGCTCGCGGGCATGCTCTTCGTCACGGCCGTGTGGCAGGTGCCGGCGGGGAGCACGGCGGCGAAGCTCGCGCAGACGGCCTTCTGGCTCGCGCTGCTCCTCGCCCTCCTCACGCTCGTCAACGACACGCTCTTCGGCGGTCGCCATCGCGCCGGGATGCGCGAGCGCGTGCCGAAGCTGTTCCGCGATCTGGCCCGGGTGGCGCTCGTCGTCGTCGGCGCGGCGCTCGTCTGGCACCACGTCTGGGGTCAGGAGATCGGCGGGACGCTGACGGCGCTCGGCCTGGGCGGGATCGTCGTCGGCCTCGCGCTCCAGGAGCCGCTGGGGAACATCGTCTCGGGACTCATGCTGCTCGTCGAGCGGCCGCTGGCGCTCGGCGACTGGATCGTGGCCGACGGCACCACGGGGAAGGTGATCGAGATCAATTGGAGGAGCGTCCACATCGAGACGATCCTCCACGAGATGCGCATCATCCCCAACGTCGTCCTTTACAAGACGTCGTTCAGCAATCTCTCGCGGCCCACCCGGGTGCGGACCGACACGCTCGACCTCGGATTCTCCTACGACAATCCCCCCGGCCAGGTGAAGGAGGCGATCCTCGGGTTGCTGCGCGGTGTCCCGGGCGTGCTGCCGGTCCCGGCGCCCGAGGTGCACACGGTCGAGTACGGCGACTTCTCGGTCGGGTACCGCGTCTTCTTCTCCGTCGCCGACCAGGACGAGGTGCTCGAGGTCCGCGACCGCATCCTCTCGCGCGTCTGGTACGTCGCCAGGCGCGAGGGCCTCGTGATCCCCTTCCCGATCCAGATGCAGTACCGGCCGTTCGAGTCGCCGTCGCCGCGCGAGCCGGGTCCGGCCGAACTCGTGGGCCGCTTCCCGCGGTACCGTCAGATCCACGACGCCATGGCGGCCGCGGCGCGGCGCCGACGCGAGGCGGGGGGCGCGCCGGTCGACCCGGGGTCGGAGGCGGCGGTGGAGTCGTTCGGCGCCGGCGAGGAGATCCGAGCGCCCGGGGCCGATGTCGGCCGCTTCGCGCTGGTGATCGAGGGTGAGGCCGAGATCCTCGCCCCCGGACCCGACGGCACGGAACGCCTCGTCGCCCGACTCGGCCCGGGCGACTTCCACGGCGTCGCCACCGGCTCGGCGGCGGCGGCGGGGGAGCACCGGGTGGTGGCCCGCACCGACGTCGTCGAGGTCTCGATCCCGGCGGCGACGATGGGGGAGTGGCTGCAGGGCTCGAGCGGGCTCTCGGCCGAGATCGGCGACGCGATCGAGCAGCGTCGCCGGGCGGCGTTCGCCGGCCGCCCGGGCACCCCCGCCTGACGTCAGCCGGCTCCCTCGAGCGCTTCCCAGCGCGCGAAGGCCGCGGCGAGCTTCGCCTGCAGGTCGTCGAGCCGGGCCTTGTCGCGCGCGAGCTCCTCCCCGGGGCGGCGGAAGTAGTCGGCCCCGGCCATCGCCGCGTGGAGCCCGGCGATGTCACCCTCGAGGGAGTCGATGAGCCCGGGGAGCGAGGCCAGTTCCTGCTGCTCCTTGAAGGTGAGCTTCCGCGGCCGCGCGGCCGCGGGGCCGGCCGTCCCCGGCGCCGGCCTGGCTGCCGGCTCGGGGGGGCGCGTCTGCGGAAGGGCCGCCCGGCGCCGCAGCCAGTCGGAATAGCCACCGGCCTGCTCGTGCACGCGGAAGCCGCCCTCGGGATCGGCCTCGAACACGAGCGTGGAGGTGACGACGTTGTCGAGGAACTCGCGGTCGTGGCTGACGACGATCACGGTGCCGCCGAACTCGGCGAGGCGTTCCTCGAGGAGTTCGAGCGTCTCGGCGTCGAGGTCGTTGGTCGGCTCGTCGAGGACGATCAGGTTGGCAGGCTTGGCGAACAGCTTCGCCAGGAGGACCCGGCCGCGCTCGCCGCCGGAGAGGAACTTCACCGGCAGCCGGGCCCGCTCCGGGGTGAAGAGGAAGTCGCGCAGGTAGCCGAGCACGTGGCGCGACTGCCCGCCCACCTTCACGGTGTCGTAGCCGTCGCCCACGTTGTCGGCCACGCTCGCCTCGTCGTCGAGTTGGCCGCGGAGTTGGTCGAAGGTGGCGATCTGCAGGTTCGTGCCGGTGCGGACACGGCCGGAGTCGGGGGACAGGTCCCCGAGCAGGACGCGCAGGAGCGTCGTCTTCCCGGCGCCGTTGGGGCCGATGACGCCGAGGCGGTCGCCGCGCGTGACGGTGGTCGTGACCTCGCGGAGCACCGGCTTGCCCCCCCGGGCCACCGACACTCCCTCGAGCGCCGCCACGAGCGTGCCGCTCCGCTCGGCCTCCTGGATGAGGAGATTCGACCGACCCACGCGCTCGCGCCGCTCGGCCCGCTCCCGGCGCATCGCCTCGAGGGCGCGCACGCGCCCCTCGTTGCGGGTCCGCCTGGCCTTGATGCCGGTGCGGATCCACACCTCCTCCTCGGCGAGCTTCTTGTCGAACAGCGCGACGTGCCTCTCCTCCGCCTCGAGCGCCTCCTCCTTCCGGCGCAGGAAGGTGTCGTAGTCGCACGACCAGTCGAAGATCCGCCCCCGGTCGATCTCCAGGATCCGGGTGGCGAGCCGGCGGAGGAACGCCCGGTCATGGGTCACGAAGAGGAGCGTCCCGCGGAAGCCGAGGAGGAACTCCTCGAGCCATTCGATGGCCCCGATGTCGAGGTGGTTGGTCGGCTCGTCGAGGAGGAGGAGGTCGGGTGCGGCGACGATCGCCCGGGCGAGGAGCACACGCCGCTTCATGCCGCTGGAGAGCGTCTCGAAACGCGCGTCGCCGTCGAGAGCGGTGCGCGAGAGGATCTGCGCCACCGCGTGGTCGCGGCGCCAGGCCGCCTCGTGTTCCTCGTCCGCCTGCCCCGCCGCCGCCGCGGCCGGCGTCCAGCCCTCCGCCACGACGTCGCGCACGCTCCCCACGACGTCCCGGGGCACGTCCTGGCGGAGGATGGAGACGACCGTGCCGGGGGCGAATTGCACCTGTCCGGAGTCGGCGGCGAGTTCGCCGGCGAGCAAGCGCATCAGCGACGTCTTGCCGGCGCCGTTGCGGCCGAGGAGGCCGATCCTCTGCCCCGCCTCCAGGTGGCACTCCACGCCGTCGAGGAGCGGGGGGCCGCGGAAGCGGAGGGTGACGTCGCGGAGGGTGACGAGCGCCATGGGGCGGGCGTGTCAGCCCCCTCCCTTCACCTTCATCGGGAGGGCGAAGACCTTGTCCTTCACCGTGACGACGAGCGTGCGCCGGTCGGGCCCGGCGAAGGTCACGTTCGAGGGGCTCTCGGGGAGCGGGATCTCGCCGATCGTCGTGCCGTCGGGGGCGTGGACGCGGACGAGCTTCGCCTTCGGCGTGCCGTAGAGGTTGCCGCGCTCGTCGAGGGCGAAGCCGTCGAAACCGGCGTCGGTGAACTTCCGCCGCTCCCCGAGCGTCCCGGGGCCGGCGATCTCGTACGCCCACGTGACGTCGGCGCCGCGGTCGGCGAGGTAGAGGGTCTTGCCGTCGGGCGAGATGCCGATGCCGTTGGGCCGCTTGAAGCCGTCGGCCACGCGACGCACCTCGGAGCGGTCGGGGGAGATCCACCACACCGCCTCGGCGTCGAGTTCGAGTTCTTCGGGCTTGCGGCCGTAGGCCGGGTCGGTGAACCAGATCGCGCCGCTCGAGTCGATCCACAGGTCGTTGGGGGCGTTGAAGCGCTTGCCGCCGTGGCGCTCGGCGAGCGGCCGGATCGCCTTCGTCGCGCGGTCGATCGCCACCACGCGCCGGCTCTCCCCCATCTGGCAGGCGTAGAGGAGGCCGTCGGTCCCCCAGGCCAGGCCGTTGGTGCTCCCCGACTCCGCGAGCCAGGTCTCGACCGCGTACGGCCCGTCCCCCGGCTTCACGCCGGCGGCGGGCACCGTCCAGGCATGGATCGTCCGACGGGGGATGTCGCTGAAGAACACCCGTCCGCTCCCGTCGGCCGCCGGTCCCTCCGTGAACTCGAATCCCGCGGCGACGAGCACCGGCCGCGGCGCCTCGCCCGGCTCGATCCCGGCCACGAGGTCGTGGAGGGCGTCGGCGCCGGCGGCCGGGAACGGCAGCAGGGCGATCGCCCAGGCGGCCAGGAGCCGGCGATGGCAGGGGGCGGGCGAGGAGGGGAACGACATCGGCCGGAACTCCGACGGACGGGAATCGTGGCAAGCGGGGCAGTATAGAGGCCCGTCGCGCGATGGTGGGCGCCGTCGCTCCGCCCCTCCGGCTTGCCCCGTCGGAAAAGTCTCCAGGGGTGGCATTCCCCTGCCCGATTTTCCCCCTGGAACGTTCCCCGTCACGGTCCGCCATGACACGCCCACCCTCCGCGATCGGCTCCGGCGCATGGTGGTCCTCGCGTGTCGTCATGGTC
>CAZMOU010000109.1:0-15670 GCA_964567835.1 uncultured Chitinophaga sp.
GCGGGCCGGCCGCCCCGGGTGTGCGCACGGTGGGCCACGACGGTCCGCTCCCTCCGCCAGCCGCCGGTGCCACGCCCGGGCCGCGCGGCTACAGTGGTGGCCCCCCGGGCTCCGCCGGGGGGTGACGCCCCGGACGATCCCCCGATCCCCCCCATCGACAGCGACATGCACGCCCCGCTCCCCTTCGTGAAGATGCACGGCCTCGGCAACGACTACGTCTACGTCGATGGCTTCGCCGTCGCGGCACCGTCCGATCCGGAGCGTCTCGCCCGGCGTGTCTCCGACCGTCATCGTGGCGTCGGTGGCGACGGACTGATCCTCGTCCTCCCGTCGGCCGTGGCGGCGGCGCGGATGCGGATGTTCAACGCTGACGGGAGCGAGTCGGCGATGTGCGGCAACGGCGTCCGCTGCGTGGCCCATCTCGTGGTGTCGCGCGGCTACGCCGCTCCCGGCCCGGTGAGGATCGAGACGGGCCGTGGCGTGCTCGACCTGGTGGTGGAGCGCATCACCCCGCGCTCGTCGCAGGTGCGCGTCGACATGGGTGAACCGATCCTCGAGCCGGGCAGGATCCCGGTGGTGGCGCCGGGGGACCGGATCGTCGACGCCCCGTGTGCGGCGCTCGGCGCCGAGGCCGGATGGTGGGCCCGGACGGGGCTCGACCCGCGCATGACCTGCGTCTCGATGGGCAACCCGCACGTGGTGCTCTGGTGCCGCGACGTCGACGGCGTGCCGCTGGAGTCGATCGGTCCGGCCATCGAGCACCATGCCTCCTTCCCCGAGAGGGTCAACGTCCACTTCGTCGAGGTGCTGGCACCCGGACGGGTGCGGATGCGCACCTGGGAGCGGGGCAGCGGCATCACGCAGGCCTGCGGCACCGGCGCGTCGGCGGTGTGCGTCGCCGGGGTCCTCACCGGCCGCACCGCGGGGATGCTGCGTGCGGAGCTCCCGGGCGGCCCGCTCGACCTGGAATGGGCCCCGGGCGGCCACGTGGCGATGACCGGCCCGGCGGAGGAGGTGTTCGAGGGCACCTGGTTCGGCGACGGGTGAGTCACGGGGCCGCGGGTGTCCCGCCGCGGCGGTGCCTGTTCACGAGCGGAAAGGATTCCGACCTTGAAGATCACTTCTCCGGCGGCCATCGGAGCGGCGGCGCTCGGCGCCGCCGCACTCATCCCCGCCTGGATGGGGACGCTCGACTACCGGGCCGAATTCGGCGACCCGACGGTCGATCCGGTCCACCCCGCGTACCGGGGATCGAAGATCTACGTCTTCTGGCACGAGGGCATCCTCCTGCCCCTCCATCTGCGCGGCCACTCGAACATCTCCATGCTCCTGTCGCGGCATTGGGATGCCAACGTCCTCGACCGCGTGGCGCGGATGATGGGCTTCGGCACGGTCCGCGGCAGCACCTTCCACGGCGGCTCGACGGCCCTGCGCGAGCTCGCCGATCGTGCCCGGGGCGGCAACCTCACGATCACGCCCGACGGCCCGCGCGGCCCGCGGCGCCGACTCGCCCCCGGCTGCATCTTCCTCGCCGGCACGCTCGGGATCCCGGTGGTGGCGATGGGGCTGGGCTACGACCGTCCCTGGCGCATGGGGACGTGGGACCGTTTCGCCGTTCCCCGTCCCTGGTCGCACGCGCGGGCTGTGGTGAGCCGTGCCATCCACGTGCCGCCCGGTCTCGACCGGGACGGGATCGATCGCCATCGCGCCGGCGTGGAGCGGATCCTCGTGCGGCTCTCGGACGACGCCGAGGCCTGGGCGATGGCCGGCGGCGCACGCCCGGGGGACCATGTCGTCCGACGCGAGCCGTCGCGTGTCGCCCGGTGGGCGGCGGCGCTGCCCGGTCCGGCCGGCGTGCCCCTCGACGACGAGCTCGATCGCGTCTTCGACGGCTGCGGGACCGGCGCCGTCCCCTCGCGCCAGGCGGCGTGAGGGTCAGCCGGAGCACGCCGCGCGGTTTCGTCAAGGGTGTCGCCGGCGCCGACGCGACGCTTCGTTCGAGGGTCGCGCGGCACCCTGAAAACGCTCCCGCTGCATCGAATGCCGGAGTCGTTTGACAGCCCTCCGACCCTCCCTATACTCGCGCCCCGACGGCGTTCGGGAAGGCGTTCCAGGGATGGATGCGATGAGCGACTCACCCGCGCGTCGTCGGCGTGGTCTCCGCGTGGAGCACGCCCCGGTCGGCACCGGAAGGAATGCCGTCCACGGAGGGAAGAGACAGGGACGTCACACGCAAGGAAGCGCTTCGTCGCCAATGCACGGAGGCTGCGACATCGTCGATCCGATCCGCGCGGCGTTCCGCGCCCGCATCGGCGCCGACCGGCACGACGTCTGGTTCGGCGGCACCACCCGCGTCGTGGCGGAACGCGATGCCGAAGGCGGTCTGGTGGTCACGCTCGTGGCCGGCACCCCGCTGACGCACGGGCTCATCCACCGAACATTCCGGGCCGATTTCGCTGCCGCGGTCCGCGAGGCCCTCGGGGAAGGCGGGATCCGCATCGAGGTGATCCCGGACGAGGCCGACGCACGGTCCGACGCCCAGGCGGCGACGGTCGGGACCGATCTCGACGGTGCCCGGACGGGTGAGCCGCCCGTTCCCCCCGGACCACCGGCCCGTCGCCCGGGGGCCGCTCCCCCCCAATCGTCCGGCAGGGCTGGCGGAGAGACGACGGTTCCCGGGGACTCCGCCGTCCGGGCCCTCGTTCCCTGGAAGGAGCCCTCCGGCGAGTCGCGGCCGCTGCCGGCGTCGCGGTCGGCGACCGTCCGGCCAGTCGGGGAGGCCACGGGCTCCCGGGCTCTCGTCCCCGAACCGCCGCCGCCGGGCAGGGTTCCCCTGACCCTCGACGGGTACGTGGTCGGTCCCGGCAACCGCATGGCCCACGTGGCGGCGTCGATGGCCGCGGAGCGTCCCGGGGCGATGTCGCCGCTGCTCCTCCACGGGCCGTCGGGCGTGGGGAAGACGCATCTGCTCGACGGCATCGGCCGCCGCGCCCGGGAACATCATCCCCGCGCCGCCGTGGTGACGGTGTCGGCGGAGCAGTTCACGACCACGTTCCTCGAGGCGCTCCACGGGCGGCGCGGGCTTCCCGGCTTCCGCAGGTCGCTCCGCTCGGCGGACCTGCTGCTCATCGACGACGTCCATTTCCTGGTGGGAAAGAAGGCCACCGTCTCCGAACTCCTCCACACCATCGACGCGCTCCACCGGCTCGGCAAGCAGGTGGTGCTCTCGGCCGATCGCGACGTGGACGGGCTCTCCGAACTCGGCGAGGAATTGCAGACGCGGCTCCGCGGCGGCATGGCGGTGCGGATCCTCCCGCCCGACGAGCCGACGCGGTGCGGGATCGTGACGGCGCTCGGGCAGCGGCGTGGCCTCGCGCTCCCGGAGGACGTCGTGCGGTTCGTCGCCGCCCGGATGACGCGGGACACCCGGGAATTGGCCGGAGCGGTGAACAGGCTGGAGGCGACCGCCGCCATGCTCGCCATCCCCATCGACCTGCCGATGGCCCGGGAGTGTCTGGCGGATCTGGTGCGTTCGAGCACGCGCGCGGTGCGGCTCGCCGACGTCGAGCGGGCGGTGTGCCACGCCTTCGGCGTCGAAGCGGCGGTCCTGCACTCGTCCTGCCGGGCGCGGCGCGTGAACCATCCACGGGTCCTCGCCATGTTCCTGGCGCGGAAGCACACCCACGCGCCGCTGGCCGAGATCGGCCGCCATTTCGGCCGTCGGAGCCATTCCACGGTCATCGCCGCGACGCGCACCGTCGACGGCTGGATCGCCTCCGGCACGCGGCTCACGCTCGCCGACGCGGAGTGGGGGGTCGAGGAGGCCCTGCGGAGGGTCGAGGAAGCGCTCCGCGTCGGGTGACGCGCCGCCGCGGACCGGGCCTCGACGGCGGGTCAGCGGTCGGGGACGAGCCGCTCCTCGAGCGAGGCCCGGTAGCGGACGCTCGATTCCTGGCCGCTGAACCCGACGACGCGCCGGTCGATCCCTGTCGATCGGCTCGCGACGCGGCCGGCGGCGAGGTCGAACTCGATCGTGCCCTCCCAGATCCGCTCGAGCAGACGGGCCTCGAGACGGGGGTCGTCGACCGGCGTGAGGACGGTGGTGTCGACGGTGATCGTCGCCACGTCGTCACGCACCGATTCCAGGCGGTAGCGGAGACGCGTGCGCACGGCCTTCCGCGGCCCGCCCGGCACCTCGACCACCACCTCCTGTGGCACGGTCCATTCCGCCCCCGTCGCCACGGGGTCCTCGGGGAGGGGCACCACCATCAGGTCCCCGGACGCGGCTTCGGGGCTGGGGCGGAGGTCGGTCCGCGACAGGACGCGGCCGTCACGGTCGACGACGACGCGCGACAGCGTGCGTCCGAGACTCTCGCGCACCCCTTCGTAACCCGGCGGGGGTGGCTCCGTGCCGCGGCTGTCGAAGCGCACCTCGCCCCGGTCGCTGGTGCGCGACGTCATCGAGACGTCCTCGACCGAGTGCTCGATCGTCGCCCGCCCCTGGCCGTCCACGGCCGCCACGTGCCATCGCTTCGTGGAGTCGGTCGCGGTCTCGGTGGTCTGGGTCGTGCCGGAGATCGTGGTCTCGGTGCGGGCCCGGTGGGCCACCTTCATCGTCACCGTCTCCCCCTCCCGGAAGCGGTACTCGAGCCGATGGAGTCGGGGCGGCGCGTCGGTCGCCGTCGCCGTCACGCTCGCGGCAAGCGTCAGGACCAACGGCAACGCGACACGTCGGGAGACGGTCATGGGCGGGCTCCACCACCGGGCCTGGGGACGGCGTCGGAGGCCCGCGGGCCGGCGCCGCGGAGGGCCCCGGTCCACTGGAGTTTCTCCCGCAGGGTGCGGTAGTAGCCATGGTTCCGCGTCTCGACGAGCGTGAAACGGGGCTCGGCCCTCCGCACGCACACGCGGTCGCCGGGGAGGAGGGGGCCGATCATCCGGCCGTCGACCACGCAGGCCGACCCTTCGTTCGGGCGCGGCACCGAGAGCTCGTAGCGCCTCGTCGCCGAGTCGACCACGGTGCGGTTGGTGAGCGTGTGCGGGTTCAGCGGCGTGATCACGAAGGCGTCGAGGTCCTTCCGCACCAGCGGGCCCCCGGCGGAGAGGCTGTAGGCGGTCGAGCCGACGGGAGTGCCCACGATCAGCCCGTCACCCCGGTAGGTGGTGGCCAGCTCGCCGTCGACGTGAAGGCGGATGTCGATCATGGAAAAGGGTGGGCCGGCGTGGATCGAGGTCTCGTTGAGACCGAGCTCGCGGCGCGCCGGCGCCCCCTCGTGGAGCAGCTCGCACTCGAACATCAGGTGGTCGACCAGCCGGAAACGTCCCGCCCCGATCTCGCCGAGGACGTCGTCGACCTCCTCGCGGCAGAAGTCGGCGAGAAAGCCCAGATTGCCGAGGTTGACGCCCATCACGGGCACCTGCCCGTAGCCCATCCACCGCGCCGTCCGGAGGATCGTGCCGTCGCCGCCGAGGACGATCACCAGGTCCGGAGGGGCGTCGTCGCCGGCATGGAAGCCGCCGTGATCCCACTCGTCGCCGTCGACGAGGCGGCGGCTGACCTCGTGACCGCCGTCGCGGAGCGAGCGTTCCACCCGTTCCGCCTCCTCCACCACGCCGGTCAGGGCCGTGGGGCCGACGATCGCCACGCGGAGGCGGGTGGGTGGGGCGGCTCGGAGTCGCTGGGCGGTAGGCATGACCGATTCCGCGGGGCCTCCGCGGCCGTGGGGACCCGGGGCCGGGCGACGATCGGTCAGGGATTGCGGGCCGCCGCGAGGGGGCGGGCCTCCCGGCCGGCGAGCCGACGGCACGCACCGGCGATGCCGGCGGCGTCGAGACCGAGCGAGGCGAGGAGCTCGCCGCGCTCGCCATGCTCGACGAACCGGTCGGGGAGCCCGAGGCGCACGATCGGACCGGCGGCGACGCCGGCGTCGTTGACGGCCTCGAGGACCGCCGAACCGAATCCGGTCGGCAACGCGTTCTCCTCCACCGTCACCGTCCAGGGAGAGGCCTCGATCGCCTCCAGGATCGCCGGATCGAGCGGCTTGACGAAGCGGGCGTTGATCACGCCGACGTCGAGCCCCTCCCCGGCCAGCGTCGCGGCGGCCGCGAGCGAGGCCCCGAGGAGCGTCCCGCAGGCGACGATGAGCCCGTCGCGCCCCTGACGGAGCGTCTCCGACCGCCCCAGTTCGACCGGCTGGCGCGGGCCCGCGTGGCGCTCCACGGTGGCCTTCGGATACCGGATCGCCACCGGTCCCGGATGCTCGATGGCCCAGTCGAGCATGGCCACGAGATCGGCCTCGTCGCCGGGCGCGAGCACCGCGATGTTGGGGAACAGACGCATGTATCCCAGGTCGTAGGAGCCGTGGTGCGTGGGGCCGTCGGGGCCGGTGAGCCCCGCCCGGTCGAGCATGAACGTCACGGGGAGGTTCTGCAGCGAGACCTCCTGGAACACCTGGTCGAAGGAACGCTGGAGGAAGGTGCTGTAGATGTCGACGATCGGACGGCAGCCCGCCTTCGCCTGGCCGGCGGCGAAGGCCACGGCGTGCGACTCGCAGATCCCCACGTCGAAGAACCGGTCGGGAAACGCCTCCCGCACCGGCTCGAGCTTGTTGCCCTGGCACATGGCGGCGGTGAGCACGGTGACGCGGCCGTCGCGGCGCAGGCAGTTGCCGATCGCCTCGCTGGCCACGTCGGTGTAGGCCCGGGCCGACGACTTCTTGATCGACACGATGCATTCGTCGTCGTCGCACTCGAACGGTGCGGGCGTGTGGAAGAAGACCGGGTCGGCCTCGGCGGGCTTGAAACCGTGTCCCTTCTCCGTGAGGACGTGGAGGAGCACCGGTCCGTCGGCGTCCTTGACGAGTTCCAGATAGCGGATGAGGTTGGCGAGCGAGTGCCCCTCGACCGGCCCGAAGTAGCGCACGCCGAGGCTCTCGAAGAGCATCCCGCCGTGGAGCGAGGCCTTGAGGGAATCCTTGACGTTGTTGAGCACGCGCTCCATCGATCCGCCCACCACCGGCACCCCCTTGATGATCTCCCCGGCCTGGGCCTTGATGCCCCGGTACCAGGGGTTCTCCCGGATGGTGTCGAGATACTGCGCGAGCCCGCCCACGCGCGGGCAGATCGACATCTTGTTGTCGTTGAGGATCACGAGCAGCCGCTTCTTGAGGAAGCCGGCGTTGTTGAGCGCCTCGAAGACGATGCCCGACGGCAACGCGCCGTCGCCGATCACCGCCACGCTACGGCGGTCGTCCTGCCCGCGGAGGTCGTCGCCGCTGGCCAGGCCCAGGGCGGTGGAGACGCTGCACCCGGCGTGGCCGGTCATGAAGAGGTCGTAGGGGCTCTCCTCGGGGTTGGGATAGCCCATCAGGCCGCCCCGCGTGCGGATCGTGCCGAAGCGGCCGAAGCGCCCGGTGATCAGCTTGTGCGGATAGATCTGGTGGCCGGTGTCCCAGATGAGCCGGTCACGGCTGAAGTCGAAGACGCGGTGAAGGGCGAGGCAGAGTTCGACGACGCCGAGATTCGAGGCGAAATGGGCGGTGCGCGTCGCGGCCACCTCCGTCAGCGAGCGGCGCATCTCGACCGCGAGTTGCTCGAGTTCCTCGATCGACAGCCGGGAGAGGTCCCGCGGGGAGATGATCGTGGGGAGGATGTCGGCCATGGGTGGCGATTCCTGCAGGGGAGCCCGGTATGGTGAGCCGCAGCGGGAGGGGAAAAAGGTCGGACTCGGGGGAAACGGGGCTGGTCAATGATCCCGGGCGACGATCCAGGTGGCGAGCCGGCGGAGTTCCTCGGCCCGCGCGGAGAACGGGGCCAGGGCCGCCACCGCGTCCGCCGCCAGGCTCTCGGCACGGCGCCGGCTCTCGGCCAGCCCGACGACGCCGGGGAACGTGAGCTTCCCCCGGTCGGTGTCCTTCCCCACCCGCTTGCCGGCGGCGGCCTCGTCCCCCTCGGCGTCGAGGAGATCGTCGGCGATCTGGAACGCCAGCCCGAAGGCCCGGCCGAACCTGTCGAGCGCCTCGAGCGAGGCGTCGTCGGCACCGACCGCGAGTCCGCCGAGGGCCAGCGCCGCCCTGAAGAGGACGCCGGTCTTGCGGCGATGCACCCGCTCCATCCAGGCCACGGGATCGTCGCCGGCGGCGTCGGGCCGCTCGGTCTCGAGCCACCCGCGCTCGGCGGCGAGGTCGTCCGACTGGCCCCCCACCAGCCCCTCCGGACCGGCCGCCCGGGCCAGGACGAGACAGCCGCGGCCGGTCGCCCCCGGGGGCAATCCCGTCGCGAGCGTCTCGTACGCCAGGGCCTGGAGCGCGTCGCCGCAGAGGATCGCCGTCGCCTCGTCGAAGGCACGGTGACAGGTGGGCCGGCCCCGCCGCAGGTCGTCGTCGTCCATCGCCGGCAGATCGTCGTGCACGAGGGAGTAGGCGTGGATCATCTCCACCGCGATCGCCGCCGGCGCCGCGCGTTCCCAGGCGTCCCCGTGCGGCGAGCAGGCGTCGGCGGCCCACAGGGCGAGCGCCGGACGCAGACGCTTCCCGGGTGCCACGAGCGCGTAGCGCATCGCGGCCAGGAGTCGCGGCGAGGCGTCGGCGGAGAGACGCAGGGCGCTTTCCAGGCGGGGATCGATGAAGTCCTGCACCGCGCGGAGCGCGTCGCCGCCCGCCGGCACCCCCGTGCGTGAACGGGGTCCGGTGACGTGCGGAGCGGACCCCGGGGGGATGTCGTGCCTGACGGCCATCATGCGCGGAGCATCGTGCTGCGGGAGCCGACCCTTCCTGGGGTCGGAGTGGCCTTGTCGGACGGCGTCGGGGAGCCGGAGCACACCCCCGCCCGGGCCCGGAAATCGCTTGGAAGTCTAGACGTCGTTTTCCGCGTCGTCCATCCCCGGCAGCCGTCCCCCTCGGCCCGCCGGGGGCCGGCCGGGCCCGCCGGCGGACGACTTCGATCCCTCGCCGCCGGACATGGTCCGGGGTCCTTTGGGCGTTCCCCGGCGGGAACCGGCCCGCGCCGGATCGGCCTCCACCTCCGCCGCGCCCCCCTCGTCCGACGGCGGTACCGTGAGCATGCGCACCCGCTGCT
Source organism: uncultured Chitinophaga sp. (assembly GCA_964567835.1). Classification (GTDB taxonomy): domain Bacteria; phylum Planctomycetota; class Planctomycetia; order Pirellulales; family UBA1268; genus QWOP01. The sequence continues at coordinate 9,076 of CAZMOU010000109.1, forward strand.
CGACGTCGGCGAGTTCCACCTGGAGCACGCGGACGATCGCCACCCCCGACTCGTAGGCGGCGATCGACTCCGCCAAGCCCAGCTGGCCTCCCTCGAGCCGGCCCACGATGTCGGCCAGGCGGGCGAGCCCCTCCTCGAAGCTTGCCGGTCGGGCAGGGTCTGCGGGCGCCCCCGCGGCCGACCTGCCGCGCGACACCTTGGCGTTGTCGTCCCGTCCGTTCCCCATCGCAGCGCTCCTCGATGTGCTCCGCGCCCGCCGGCCCCCGCCTCACCGGGAGGCGGGTTCCACGCGGTCGACGGTGCTCGTCAGCCGCCCCGATGCCAACTGGGTGACGAGGGTCGAGCCGGGGCGGACACCCTCCGTCGTCTGCAGTGCCGTGCCGATCGCCGGCGTGCCGTCGTCGAGCCAGCAGAGCGAATAGCCCCGGGAGAGCACCGCCAGCGGGCTGACCGCGTCGAGGCGTCCGGCGGCCGCGCCGAGTCGCTCCCCGGCGCGGGCCACCGCCGCGGCGACCAGCCGCCGCAGCCGCGCCGCGTCGGCGTCGAGCGTCGCCCGGCGATCGCGCACCATCCAGGCGGGGTCGCCGAGGACGCGCGACGCCGCGAGCCGGTCGAGACGCTCGCGGGCCGTCTCGAGACGCCGCACGAGCGCGCCGCGGAGCCGCTCCTGGAACGCGGACACGGCCGCCGCCACCTGGCGACGGTCGGGGGAGAGGCGCACCGCGGCGTCGGTGGGCGTCAGCGCGCGGACGTCGGCGGCGAGATCGGTCAGCGTGACGTCGATCTCGTGGCCCACCCCCGACACCACCGGGATCGGGCTCGCGGCGACGGCACGGACGAGCACCTCCTCGTTGAAGGCCCACAGGTCCTCGAGGCTGCCGCCGCCGCGCACCACGGCGATCACGTCGACGGTGGGGCGGAGTCCGGCGGCCGCCCGGAGTGCGGCGGACAGTTCCGCCGCGGCGCCGGCCCCCTGCACGCGCGACGGGACGACGACCACCTCCGCCGCCGGCCAGCGGCCGCGCAGCGACTGGAGGAAGTCGTGGAGCGCGGCACCGGCGGGGCTCGTCACGACGGCGACGCGGCGGGGGAAGGGGGGGAGGGGACGCTTCCGCTCCGGCGCGAACAGCCCCTCCGCCTCGAGCGTGGCGTGCAGCCGCCGCAGCGCCGCCTCGAGGGCACCGGTGCCGACGGCGTGCATCCGGTCCACGGTGAGCTGGTAGGTGCCGCGCGGGGCGTAGACCTCGATCCGTCCGTGGCACACCACTTCCAGCCCGTCCTCCGGCGCGATCGCCAGGTGGGGGATCGCCCCGCGCCACACCACCGCGCGCAAGAGCGCCGTGTCGTCCTTGATCGCGAGATAGAGGTGCCCCGACGAGGCGCGGACGAGATTCGTCACCTCCCCCGACACCCAGACGTCGTCGAACCGTCCCTCGATCCAGTCCTTGAGGGCGGCGGTCACATCGGCGACGCCCGGCGCGTCCGGTGGCGGCTCCGAGCGGCGATCGATACCCTTGGGGGTCTCCATGGGCGTGGAGTGTACACCCTCGACGCCGCTTCCCCGCGGACGATCATCCCATGCCGGGCCACCCCGACTCGCCTTCCCGCACCGAGACCCAGGACCGCGCCGGCCCGCCGCGCGGGGCGCTGCTGGTCACGTTCCTCACGGTGTTCATCGACCTCCTCGGGTTCGGGATCGTCCTCCCGGTGATGCCCAGGCAGGCGGGGCCGTACCTGGCCGCGCTCGGCCTCTCCGACGCGGCGACCGGTGCCACCATCGGCCTCCTCTTCTCCGCCTTCTCGCTCATGCAGTTCCTCTTCAGCCCGGTGTGGGGACGGCTGTCGGACCGCTTCGGCCGGAGGCCGGTGCTGCTCGTCAGCCTGGCCGGCTCCGTGGTCTTCTACGCGCTCTACGGGCTGGCGGTGACGCTGCCGACGGCGAGCGCGGGGACCGCGATCGGGCTCATGCTCCTCTCGCGGGTGGGGGCCGGCATCGCCGGCGCGAGCGTCGGCACGGCGGCGGCGGTGATCGCCGACTGCACCACCCCGCAGAACCGGGCCCGCGGCATGGCCCTCATCGGCATCGCCTTCGGCGCGGGGTTCACGCTCGGGCCGCTCATCGCCTACGTGGGGATGCGCGTCTTCGCCGACCGCCCCTGGGCGGTGGGGCTGATCGCGTCGCTGCTCTCCGCCGTGGCGCTCGTCTTCGCCGTCACCCTCTTCCGCGAGACGCGCGACCCTTCCAACCGGGCGGGCAAGGACTTCTTCAGCCTGCGCCGCTCCGCCCGCGTCCTGGCGCTGCCCGCCGTGGGGACGCTCGTGCTCGTGTCGTTCATGTCGATCTTCGCCTTCGCCAATTTCGAGTCGATCCTCGCCCGCTTCACCGAAAGCGCGCTCGGCATGACCGACGACGACAACTTCCTCGTCTTCGCCGCCATCGGCGCCGTCCTCCTCCTCGCCGGCGGCAGCTACCGTCCGCTCGCCAAGCGTTTCCCGGAGACCCGCCTCCTCGGTGCCGGCATGCTGCTGCTCATCGCCGGCCTCTCCGGCGTGGGGTTGGTGGCCTGGGCGATCCACACGCGGGGCCTGGCCGGTGCCGCGGTGCCCGCGTCGCTGCGCTGGTGCTTCTACCTCGCCTCGGCGCTCGGCGTGTGGGGCTTCGCCTTCGTCAACCCGTCGGTCTCCGCGCTCATCTCCCGCCATGCCGACCCGTCGAACCAGGGGGAGGTGCTCGGGGTCAACCAGTCGTTCTCGTCCCTGGGACGGATCCTGGGGCCTTTCTGCGGATCGGTGCTCTTCTCGCTCCATCCGTCCCGCGCCCTGCCGCTCCTGGTCGCCGTGGGGACGCTCGTCGTGGTGACGTCGCTCCTGCCCCGCGTCGGCAGGGAGCATGCGGCGCACGGGTGAGGGACGGGACCATGCCCGACGTCGGCTTTCCGAGCGGCTGCGGCATCCTCGTCGTCGGGCACGGCACGACCGATCCGGTCGGCGACGGCGAGACCCGCCGGCTCGCCTCCGCGGTGGCCGCGGCGGCCGGGGTGCCGGTGGAACTCGGGTTCCTCGAACTCTGCACGCCGACGATCGACGACGGCCTCGCCCGGCTCGCCGCCCGCGGATGCCGGGAGGCGATCGCGGCCCCGCTCCTCCTCTTCGCCGCGGGGCACGCGCGCCGCGACGTGCCCGGGGCGATCGCGGCGGCGTCGGAGCGACTCGGGCTCGCGGTCCGGCAGGCGGGGGTGCTCGGCAGCCACCCCTGCCTCCTCCATCTCTCGCACCGCCGTCGCCGCGAGGCGGCGGACGACGTCGAGGCGGTGGCCTTCGTCGTGCGCGGCGCGAGTGACCCCGCCACGCCGGCGCAGGCGAGGGAGTTTCTCCGGTCGACGCTCGCGCTCGACGGGGCGGAGGTGGCCGCGGAGGTCGGATTCGTCGCGGCGGCGCGTCCCACCGTCGACGAGGCCCTCGACCTGCTGGCGGAGGGACCGGTGGGGGGACGCGCCGCGCGGCGCGTCCTCGTCCAGCCCCATCTGCTCTTCCGCGGGCGTGTCGAGGAGGAGGTGGCCGCCGCGGTCGGGCGTGCCCGCCAGCGCCACCCCGGGGTGGAGTGGATCGTGGCGGAGCGACTCGGTCCGGCCGCGTGCGTCGTGCGGGCGCTCCTCGACCGGGCGCTGGCCGCGGCACTGGGCACGACGCCACCGGCGTGAGCCCTCCGCCGGGACGCCGTTCCCAGGTGTCCGGGGACGGCTCGCCTCCGTTTCGCCCCGGGCAATCGAGCCTCGTCACGGCGGCCCGAACCTGTCAGAATGTGCGTGGGTCCGGCCAACGCACAGCAAGAAGAGGAGCGAGGCGTGATCATCACGGGCGATGGATTGACCGGTGGCGGGGCACGGCGGGATCGGCGTCGCGGCTCCCTGGTGCGTGGATAGGCGGCGGCGCTGGTCGGCATCTGCGCCGCGGGGACGCTCGTCCCGGCGGGAGCCCAGGCCCCGGCCCCCGCGCCGGCGGCGGGCGCCAAGCCCGGGCCCAACGACCGGCAGATCACGCTCGCGGTGAAGAGCTACGTCGAACGGGAGCACTTCACGAAGCACGCCATCGACGACGAGATCGCCGGGCGCTGGTTCTCGATCTTCCTCGAGGCGCTCGACCCGATGAAGGTCTACTTCCTGCAGAGCGACGTCGACGCCTTCCTGCAGAAGCGGGAGTCGCTCGACGACCTCGTCAAGCGGGGCGACGTCAGCTTCGCCTACGAGGTCTACAACCGTTTCCTCGAGCGCGTCGATTCGCGGCTGCCGCTGGTGGAGAAGTTCCTCTCCGAGCCGCTCGACTTCACCGTGGATGAGTCGATCGTCGTCGATCGCGACAGCACCGACTGGGCCAAGAGCGAGGCGGAGGCGGTCGACAACTGGCGGAAGCGGATCAAGTACGACCTGCTGGTGCAGAAGATGGAGAAGACGCCTCCGGAGGAGGCCAAGGACAAGCTCCTGCGGCGCTACAAGAGCTTCTCGAAGCGGATGCACCAGATGACCGCCGACGAGCTCCTCGAGACCTACCTCACGAGTCTCACCAGCTCCCTCGACCCCCACACGAGCTTCATGTCGCCGGGGACGCTCGAGAACTTCGAGATCGGCATGCGTCTCCAGCTCGACGGCATCGGCGCCTCGCTCAAGGCCGAGGACGGGTACACGACGGTGGCGGAGATCGTCCCCGGCGGTGCCGCCGACCGCGACGGACGGCTCAAGAAGAAGGACCGCGTCATCGGCGTCGGGCAGGGGACCGACGGGGAGATCGTCGACGTCGTCGACATGAACCTGAACGAGGTGGTGAAGCTGATCCGCGGCAAGCGCGGCACGATCGTCCGCCTGAAGGTGATCCCGGTCGGCCAGACGGCGCCCAAGGAATACGACATCACCCGGGCCAAGATCGAGCTCAAGGACAGCGAGGCCCGCGGCGAGCTCATCGAGACCGGCAAGAAGGCCGACGGCACGCCGTGGCGGATCGGCTACGTCAACCTGCCGAGCTTCTACATGGACATGGCCGGTGCCCGCCAGGGCCAGGCCGACTACAAGAGCAGCACCCGCGACACCAAGCGGCTCATCGACGACTTCCGCACCAAGGGCGTCGACTGCATCGTCCTCGACCTGCGGAACAACGGCGGCGGCTCGCTCCCCGAGGCGATCTCGCTCACCGGCCTGTTCATCGACACCGGGCCCGTCGTCCAGATCAAGGATGCCGACAAGCGCGTCCAGCAGTACGACGACGTCGACGCCGGCGTGTCGTGGGACGGTCCGCTCGTGGTGCTCACCAACAAGTTCAGCGCGAGCGCCAGCGAGATCGTGGCCGGCGCCATCCAGGACTACGGCCGGGGGCTCGTGATCGGCGACAGCGCCGCGATCACCAAGGGCACCGTGCAGAGCCTGCTCGATCTCGGCCGGCAGCTGTTCCAGCGGCTGCCCAACGCCCCGTCGCTGGGGGCGATCAAGATCACGATGCAGCAGTTCTACCGCCCCGGCGGCCTCTCGACGCAGCTCGAGGGGGTGAAGAGCGACGTGGAGCTGCCGAGCGTGACCACGCATCTGCCGGTGGGCGAGGGGGATCTCGACCACGCCATCGCCTTCGACAAGGTGCCGCCGGCGAACTTCCAGCCCAGTGGCCGCGTCCCGCCGGCGCTCCTCTCGACGCTCCGCGAGCGATCGGGGCAGCGCGTCGCGGCCAGCGCCGACTTCGAGAAGGTCGCCCGCGACATCGCCCAGTACCGCAAGCGGAAGGAGGAGAAGACGATCTCGCTCCGCGAGGACGATTTCGCCAGGCAGTGGAACGAGGGCAAGGCGGCGGAGGACGAGGAGAAGAAGCTCGAGGAGCAGCAGGATCCGCAGCGTCCCATCGTGAAGCGCGACTACTACTTCCAGGAGGCGATGAGCGTCACCGCCGACTACCTCGCGGCCCTCGCCGGGGGGATCGACAGCCTCGCCAGGATCGAGCCCGCGGCACCCCGTCCGGCGGAATCGCCCGAGCCGGCGATCCAGTGACGCGGGCGACGGGGCGGTGGGCGGCGCCGCCGCGGCGACCGCCACCGCCCGTGTTCAGGAGAGGATCGGCTCGATCACGTGGCCGTGGACGTCGGTGAGACGGCGGTCGACGCCGTTGTGACGCCAGGTCAGCCGCGTGTGCTCGATCCCGAGGAGACGCAGCACGGTGGCGTGCACGTCGTGGACGGTCGTGGGGTGGTCCCGGTCGAGGGGCTTGTAGCCCCACTGGTCGCTCTCCCCGTGGGTGATCCCACCGCGGATCCCCGCGCCGCACAGCCAGTTGGTGAACACGAACGGATTGTGGTCGCGTCCCCGTCCCCCCTGGGAACTCGGCATCCGTCCGAACTCCGTCGTCCACAGGACGAGGGTGTCGTCGAGGAGGCCGCGCTGGTCGAGGTCGGCGATCAGCGCCGCCGCCCCGTGGGCCATGCCGCGGGCGAGCGGGCCGTGATCCCGCTCGACGTCCTCGTGGGAGTCCCAGTTCCTTCTCGGGAAGCCGTTGTCGTTGCCGCTCCACACCTGCACGAAGCGCACGCCGCGCTCGAGGAGCCGGCGGGCGGTGAGGCACTTGA
>CAZMOU010000110.1:0-15665 GCA_964567835.1 uncultured Chitinophaga sp.
CCTGCACGACCGGCTTGCCCGAGCTCCAGACGTTGTCGCGCAGGGCCCGGTCGAGTTTGAAGCGGTCGCCCGACCGCGCGACGAGGACGCGCTTGAAGACGAGTGCCCCGCCGTCGTGCGGATTGGTGGCGCGGAGGCAGATCGAGTCCCCCACCCGGAAGCCGTGGCCGGGGGCGAGCGTGATCTCTTGATCGTACCAGTCGGAGTCCTCGGCGAGGGGCGAGTCGTGGCAGGGGATCTTGGTGAGCACCGTCTCGGCGCCGCTCCCCTCGAGGCGCACGCCGGAGCGGAGGCGGATCGCGGCGCGGAGTTCGTGGCGGCCGGGGCCGAGGCGCACCGTGCCGCCGCCCTGGGCCGCCACCATGTCGATCGCCGCCTGGATCGGCCGGGAGCCCGATCCGACGACGTCGGAGCCCTCGGGGCCGCAGGTGACCACGATCCTCTCCTCCCAGTCGGGCTCGACGCGCGCGTCGAAGGCGGTGGCCCGGGGGCGCGTCACCGGTGGGCGGCCGTCGTCGCCGCGGGCGCGGCTGGCGGCGAGCGCCGCGGCGGTGGCCGAGCCGAGGAACGTCCGGCGCGAGGGGAGGGGATTCATTCCGCCTCCTCCGGCGCCGCGACGACGACGGTGAAGTCGGTCGTGCAGTGGCCCGAGCAGGTGGCGTCGAGGAGGTGGAGGTCGATCGCCACCGGTGCGGCGTCGGCGTCGGCCGTGACGGTCACCGGGAACACCGGCCGTACCTTCGCCAGTGCCGCCAGGGCCCCCGAGCGCAGGCGCTTGTCGATCTTCGGTGCCTCCGACATGTCAGGGACGGTGACGGTGACGCCGGCCCGGCGGAAGACCTTGTCGTCGGCGCGGGGGAGACCGATCGCGGGCCGCTTCCCGTCGACCATCTCGGCGACCGCCAGACCGCCGCCCCGCGTCACATCGACGCTGCATTCGACGGTGAAGAGCACGGTCTTCGTCTCGCCCGGCGAAACGACCACCAGCGGCAGGATCCGGGTGGGCCGCGGCGGGGCGGGCTTCTTGGCGGCCGGTTCGTCGGCCATCGCGGCCGCCAGCAGGGCGACCATACCGAGGAACAGGAAGGTGGTCATGGACGTCGTGCAGCGCATCGTTCGATTCCTCCTCGGTGGCCCGCGGCGACGCCCGGCGGCGTCGTGCCGGCCGGCCTTCGCCCCGGTGGTTGCCCTTCTCCCCGGCCGGCATGATACCTTTCCAGGCCTTCCCACCGATCGCCCCCGCGAGGAGTCTTTCATGGTCCGTCGGTCGCTCTCGCTCGTCCTCGGCTTCGCCCTCCTCCCCGCGGCCCCGGGCGCCGCCCTGGCCCAGGCCCCCGCCGCCGGCAAGGGGCCGGTCGACGTCTCGGCCTTCGACACGAAGGTGAAGCCGCAGAACGACCTCTACGAGTACGTCAACGGCACGTGGCTCAAGGAGACCCCGATCCCGGCCGACAAGAGCAACTACGGCGCGTTCATCAAGCTCGACGACCTGTCGCGCGAGCGGATCCGGGCGATCGTGGAGAAGGCCGCCGCGGAGCAGGCCCCGGCCGGCAGCGACGCCCGCAAGGTGGGCGACTTCCACCGCGCCTTCATGGACACCGAGCGCGTCGCGAAGCTCGGCTTCACGCCGATCCAGCCGCTCCTCGCCCACGTCGACGCCCTCTCCTCGCACGACGACGTGGCCCACGCCTTCGGCGCCGCCGGAAGCTTCGGCGTCGGCTCGCCGATCGGCCACTTCGTCGGCATCGACGACAAGGACTCGACGCGCCACCTGACGACGGTCGTCCAGGGGGGCACGACGCTCCCTGACCGCGACTACTACCTCAAGGACGGCGAGAAGGAGACGGCGGCCCGCAAGGCGCTCGTGGCCTACGTCGACCGGCTCGCCACCCTCACCGGCGACACGACCGCGCACCCGGGCGAGACGGTGCTCGAGGTCGAGCGGAAGCTCGCCGAGATCCAGTGGCCGCGCGTCGAACTGCGCGACGCCATCAAGACCTACAACAAGTTCGACGCGAAAGAGTTCGCCGCGAAGACGCCGAACATCCCCTGGCGGGCCTTCGCCGAGGCGGCGGGCACCCCCGGCATCGCCGAGGTGAACGTGGCCACGCCGAGTTACTTCGAGAAGCTCGACACGCTCTTCCCCGCGATCGACGTCGCCACCTGGAAGACGTGGCTCCGCTTCAAGCTCCTCGACGCCTACGCGCCGTTCCTGGCCCCCGACTTCGAGAAGGCCCACTTCGACTTCCACGGCCGGGCGATCGCCGGGATCCAGGAGGAGCTGCCGCGCTGGAAGCGCTCGGTGGAGGCGATCAGCGGCAAGGGGGCGGGCGACTTCGGGGCCCTGGGGGACGTCCTCGGCAAGCTCTACGTGAAGGAGCACTTCACCCCCGAGGCGAAGTCGCGGATGGATTCGCTCGTGAAGAACCTCCTCGCCGCCTTCGGGTCGAGCATCGAGGAGCTCGAGTGGATGACGCCCGAGACCAAGGCCAAGGCGAAGGGGAAGCTCGCCAAGATCACGACGAAGATCGGCTACCCCGAGAAGTGGCGCCCCTACGACGGCCTCGAGGTGAAGCCCGACGACCTCGTGGGCAACGTCATGCGGTCGCGGAAGTTCGAGCACGACCGCAACGTCGGCAAGCTCGGGAAGCCGGTCGACCGTGACGAGTGGGGGATGACGCCGCAGACGGTGAACGCCTACTACAACCCCTCGCTCAACGAGATCGTCTTCCCGGCGGCGATCCTCCAGGCCCCCTTCTTCTCGGTCGACGCCCCCGACGCCCTCAACTACGGCGGCATCGGCGGCGTCATCGGCCACGAGATCAGCCACGCCTTCGACGATCAGGGCAGCCGCTACGACGGCGACGGCAACCTCGAGAACTGGTGGTCCGACGCCGACCGGGTGGCTTTCGAGGCGCTCACCAAGCGCCTCGTGGAGCAGTATTCGTCCTACGAGCCGCTCCCCGGCCGCAAGGTGAAGGGGGACTTCACCCTCGGCGAGAACATCGCCGACCTCTCCGGGCTCGCGGTGGCCTACAAGGCGTTCCAGCTGGCCAAGGGGGGCAAGGAGCCGGAGAAGGTGCAGGGGTGGACGAGCAACCAGCTCTTCTTCGTCGGCTGGAGCCGGGTGTGGCAGCGGAAGTACCGCGACGACGAGCTCGTCCGCCGGCTGCTGACCGATCCGCACAGCCCGTCGCGCTACCGTGCCAACGGCCCGGTCTCGAACCTCGACGCCTTCTACGACGCCTTCGGGGTCAAGGAAGGGGACGCCCTCTGGAAGCCCGCCGCCGAGCGGATCCGGATCTGGTGACCGAGGGAGGTTCCTTCCGCCCGACGTCCACCTCGCGCTCGGGAAAGGCCCGGGGACGACCGTGTCCCCGTGGCCGGGGTTGCATGCGAGCGCAGCCATGGATGGCGAAGCGTTCGGCCCCGAGTGAGGGGAGGACCGGAGCGAACGTCCGGCCCAGGTGACACGGTCGGCCCCGGGCCGGCGCCTCCACGCCGCATCCACGACATCGAGCCGGAAACACTCCCGACGGCAACTGCGGTTCAACCAAGGAACGCCCCATGGCCAAGGTCTACTACGTCGGCGACTGGGCGGTGCTCACCGGCCCCTGGTTCGCGGAGAGCCCCTTCCAGAACGCGATGAAGGGGGTGGAGATCTTCAACTACGGCAAGTGGCTGAAGGACGCCCTCGAATCGACCGGCCGCCACACCGTGGAGAGCGTGGCCGCCTGGGACTTCTACAAGCTCGGGCCCGGCGAGTACGAGAAGATCCTCGAGGAATACGACGTCATCGTCTTCAGCGACGTCGAGGGGAAGCTCTTCCAGCTCGCGCCGAACTTCTTCGACCGCTCCAAGTTCGGTAGCGGCGTCCTCACCTTCCCCGACCGCGTCCGCCTCACGATCGAGGCCGTGAAGGCCGGCAAGGGGCTGATGCTCCTCGGCGGCTGGTATTCCTTCACCGGCGAGCTCGGCAAGGGGGGCTGGGGACGGACGCACCTGAAGCACGCCATGCCGGTCACCTGCCTCGACCACGAGGATCTCGTGGAGAGCACGGAGGGTTTTCGACCGCGGGCCACGCTCCATGGCCGCGAGCGCTTCGCCGGCATCGATCTGTCGAGCTGCCCGCCGATCCTGGGCTACAACCAGGTCCACGTGAAGCCGGGGGCCGAATTGCTCCTCGACTTCGCCGAGACCGGCGACCCGCTGCTGGTGCTGGGGAAGGAGGGGGAGGGGCGCATCCTCTGCTACACCTCCGACCCCGCGCCCCACTGGGGCTGCAACATGGTCTTCTGGGAGCACTACGCCGAGTTCTGGCTGCGGGCCCTCGACCTCGTGACCCCCTTCGAGTCCTGAAGCGCCGCCAGGCGGGCCCGCTCGTAGCGACGGGCGAAGGGCCACCACACCGCCATCGCGAGGCCGATCGAGACGACCCCCCACACCGCCGCGCGCCAGTCGCCGCCGGTGACGAGCCAGTGGCCGATGACCGGCGGCGTCGTCCAGGGGATGCCGACCACCGGCCTGCCGACGAGGCCCAGCTCCATGAGCCCCCAGCTCGTGGCGGTGAGCACCACGGCACAGACGACGTACGGCACCATGAGGAGCGGGTTCAGGACGATCGGCAGGCCGAAGAAGAGCGGCTCGTTGATCTGGAACACCTGCGCCGGGAGTGAGAGCCGCGCCACCTGCCGGGTGGCCGGGTCGCGCGAGTTGAGAAGCAGGAGCGCCAGGGCGATCGTCGCCCCGGTGCCGCCGACGTTCACGAACGTCGTGAAGAAGCCGAGGGCGGTGGTGTGCGGCGGCGGGGTGCCCGACTCCCAGGCGGCGGCGTTGGTGGCGAGGTACTGGAGAAAGACCGGGGCCACGACCGTGTCGAGGGCGTTGTCACCGTTGATGCCGAAGCTCCAGAGCGCCGTGACGAGGAAGGCGTAGACGACGATGCCGGGGAGCGTGTCGAGGGCGAAGACGAGGGGCTGGAAGAGGCGGCGCAGGGCGTCGGCCAGATCGAAGCCGAGGACGAAGCGCACGAGCCAAAAAGCCCCGAGCAGCACCGCGAGGGGCACGAGCGCCGCGAACGACTCGGCCACGACGCGCGGCACCTCCCCCGGCATGCGGATCACGGCGCCTTTGCGGGCCAGGAAGGCCTGCACCTCGACGGCGACGATGGCCACGAGGATCGCCACGAGGATCCCCGCCGAGCCGAGCCGCTCCATGTCGAGCGAGCCGGTCGCCGGATCGAGCGAGACGAGGAGGAAGGAGGCTCCGGCGAGGACGACGGCCGAGAGCCGGTCCTGCCCGCGCCGCTCGGCCAAGTCGTGGGCGGTGGCGAGGGCCACGAAGAGGGCGAGGAGGCCGAAGGTGGCCGTCACCGGGATCTCGAGGAGCGGCTGCCAGGGGGCCATCGCCGCTTCGAGCGCGGGAATCGGCGGATGGGCCAGGAGCATGAAGAGGCCGCCGACGATCGTCAGCGGCACGACCGCCACGACCCCGGCGCGGATCGCCGAGGGAATCGGCGCCTCGGCGAGCGCCGTGATCCGCGCGGCGAGGCGCGCGACGGCTCCGTCGGGGGGCGCGCCTGCGCTCATCGGGAGGCTCCCCCGTCGCGGGCGTCGAAGCGGAGCCCCATCCAGGTGCACCCGTCGGCGCCACCCGTGCGACCAAGCTCCGCGAAGCCGAGCTTCCGGTAGAAGCCCTGGGCGCGGGCGTTGACCGTGCCGACGCCCAGGTGCACGCCCGGCACACCGCGGCGGCGCAGGTCGTCCAGGACGATCCCCATCATCGTCTTCCCCAGGCCGCGGCCCTGCGCGCGGGCGACGAGATCGACATGGACATGGGCCGGGTAGTGCCCCGGCGGGCCGGGGACGAGATGGTCGGGATGGTGGTAGAGGCGGTGCACCTGCTCGGCACGCGTCCACCCGGCCGGGTCGCCCGTCGGCTCCGGGAAGCGGTCCACGAGGCGCGGCCGCCACTCGCGCTCGTAGCGATCGTAGAAGGCGTCGGAGTCGGCCGCCGCGAGGCAGTAGCCGCAGACGCCATCCTCGTCCTCGACCACCCAGGCGAGGTCCGGGGCGAAGGCGAAGTAGGGGGCGACGAAGATCCGGCCGAGGGCGTCGGGGTCGTCGCGGTAGAAGGTGGTGGCGTCGCCGCCGTCGTCGCCGGTCTCGAGGCAGACCCGCATCGCGGCCGGCTCGTCGTCGGGGCGCGCGGGGCGGATCGTGAAGGCCGGGGCATGCCGCGGCGACCGCTCCCAGGGCACCGGGACGATCTCCTGGAGTTCGGCGAGGAAGCCGCCGCGGAAGGTGCCGGGGAGGTGGTCGTCGCTGGGGCGCGCGGCCTCGCCGCGCGCGGCGCGGAGCCGGTTCTCGGCGTGGTGGAGCAGGAGCGTGCACTCCTCGCGGAGCGGCCAGAGGCGGCGGGCCAGGGCGTGGAGGAGCCCCCGGTCGGCGAGATCGGCCAGGCGGTAGCCGAGGGCTTTGAGCCGCCGCGCCATCGCGAGCGCATCCCGCTCGGCGTCGCCCCAGGCGTCGGCCGGCTTGCCGACGAGACCAGCCGCGCCCTCGAGGAGCGCCGCGGCGCCGGGCCCGTGGGCGTGCGGGAGATAAAAGCACTCGGAGAGGAGGGTGAGATCGTCGAGGCTCACCGGCTCGCGCTGGGGCCGGCCCGGCGCGGCGTGGAGGAGGGCGAAGGCGGGGAGCCAGTCGGCGACGGCGGCGCGGTGGGCGGCGGCGGGATCCCACGATGCGTCCCCCGCGAGCCAGTTCGCGAAGGTGTGCAGCGGGACGAAGTTCAGCGGCAGCTCGTTGTTGGGATTGAGGAGGATGCCGCGGACGTGGTCGCGGAGCGCCGGCGGCCGGCCGGCGTAGGGGCCGGTGAAGCAGCGGTTGCCGTCGTAGTCGTCGGCGAAGAGGTTGTCCCAGAGGACAGGCGCCCTCCGGAGGCGGGCGGCGATCGGCTGAATCGCCTCCGGGGTGATCGAGCCGGAGATGATCTCCGGGCCGGTCCAGAGCACGTCGATGGCCGGATCGAGTCGCTCCCCCAGTGCGTCGAGGTAGCCCGGGCCGCCCAGTCCGGCGGCGAGCATCCTGTCGCAATAGGGGGTGGGGCAGACGAGGAGCCGGCTGCCGGGATGGCGCGGGCCGATCCAGGCCTGGGCGGCGCTCGCGACATGGGCTTGAGCGGCGGCAAGCGACCCGAAGCGGGTGACGTCGTCGGGGTGGAGCGAGTCGGGGATGTCGTCGAGGAGGAGGGCGAAGGCGCGGCAGCCGAGGCGCGCGAGCTCCTCGAAGCGGGCCAGGAGTGCGGTGGTGTCGGCGGGGTCCGAGTGGCGGATGTCGAGGCCGGGGCTCACCCCCCAGACGAACTCGATCCCGCGCGCGGCGCAGGCGGCGACGAGGGCCCTGATCCGTTCGGCCTCGATCCCGGGGTAGGGCTCGCGCCAGGCGGCGCGGTGGTGCGGGTCGTCCTTGGGGGCGAAGAGCCAGGTCCCGAGTCCGAAGCGGCTCATCCAGTCGAGCAGTCGCAGGCGCTCGGCGTCGCTCCAGGGGGGGCCGTAGAAGCCCTCGATGACGCCGGCCCGGAAGTCCGGTCCGGCGGCTCGAGTCGCGGCGGGGGGGTGGTGCATGGTGCGGCGCCCGGACGAGCGGATCGGGGCAGTATGCGGCAGGCCCCGGGACGGGGACAATTCGACCATCCCCGTCACGTTGACACTCCCGGCGCCGGCCGGATAACTGTCGGGGGGGTGGTGGTGCCGGATCGTGCGGAGAAGGAGGCGACGATGACGACGTGGCGTGCGGCGGCCCGGGTGGCGGCGGCGGTCCTCCTGCTCGCGGCGGCGACGCCGGGCCCGCGGGCCCAGGAGGCTCCCGCCGCGGAGCGCGCGGGCACGGGGGAGATTCGCACCTGGACCGACATCTCGGGGAAGTTCTCCCGCGAGGCCGAGTTCCTCAAGCTCGAGGATGGCAAGGTCCATCTCCGGCTGCCGAGCGGCAAGGAGACGCGCATCCCCCTCAAGGAACTCTCCAAGAAGGACCGCGACTGGGTGCGGGGCAACGGGGCGCCCAAGGGGGTCGGCGGGGCGAAGGGGGTGGCGACGCGGATCGTCCTGCGCAGCTACGAGACCCTCGCCAGCGACAACGTCCTCCTCGCCCAACTGCTCGACCAGCAGGCGTTCGCCGGCGCCGTCCCCGGCTTCTTCGTCAGTCTCACCGGCGGCAAGCCGCTGGCGGGATTCGACGTCAAGAAGCCGATCGTGATCACGATCCACGTCGACTCGCGCGGGCAGCAGTCGGGCACGATGGTCGCCGTGCCGGTGACCGGGAAGGACCAGTTCCAGACGACGCTCGACGCCGTCTTCCCGGTCAAGTCGACGCCGAAGGGGAAGGCCCACGACGTCGCGATGCTGCAGAAGAGCGTCTACGCGAAGCCGGGGGAGCGGTATTTCCTCCTCGCCGACTCCGCCGACATCCTCCGCGACGCGCCGGCCGACCCCGAGGCGCCCGTCGTGGTGGCCGACATCTCCGCCGAGACCTACTTCACCGCCATGCCGGAAGCGGAGCGCACGCGGTCGATCGCGGAGTTCGAGGCGCTGCTGGCCGCCCGCCCGCCCGATCCGAACCTCCCCGAGGCGGGGAGGAAGTCGGCGGAGATGACGCAGCGCTGGCTGACCGACTCGCTGCGCATGCTCCTCACCGACGGCGACCGGGCGACGTTCGAGGCGGGCATCGATCCGGCGACGAGCCAGGTGAGCTTCTCCCTCGGCGTCCGGGCCCGGAGCGGCACGCCGCTGGCGGAATCGTTCGCGTCGTACGGGGCACTGCGGCCGCGCTTCGTCGCGGCGGGGAACACCGAGACGCTGGGGTGGGTCGGCGTGTCGATGCCGAAGGGGGAATGGCTGCGGCTGCTCGTGGAGACGTCGCTCGACGGCGGCGTGGCGGGGATGCGGCAGGCGCTCGAGGGGCTCCGTGGGCAGCCGGGGCATGCCGAGGCGGAGGCGGCGCTCGGCGAACTCGAGGTCGAGATCGGCAAGCTGCGCGGGATCGACCATTACGAGCAGGAGTTCGTCTTCACCGGGGATCCCTCCGGCAAGCCGGCGATCGTCACCCGCATCGCCTACGACGACGCCCCGCGGTTCCTCGCCGCCGTGTCGAAACTCACGGCCATCGGCGCCGCCGGCGGCGTGGGTGTGCCCGATGCCGACGGGATCGTGTCGTTCCCGATGCCGCAGGCCGGGCCGCAGGCCGCGATCTCCGCGCACCCCGCGCGCGTGGCGGCCACGGCCGACGCGCTGGTGTTCGGCTTCGACTGCCCCGACAACGCCCCCGTCAAGGCGCTCATGACCAAGGCCTCCGCCGGGTCGGTGAGCCCGATCTCGGCACGCGTCGACCTGGCGAGGCTGTGGCCGGCCTTCGCCGCCATGAATCCGATGACCGCGGCGCTCGGCGGCGCCGTCGGGGAGAACGGCGTCCTGCGGGCCGACGTCGGCGCGCTTTCCGACGGCATCGAGATGCGCCTGAACGTCGACGCCGGCGTGCTCAAGCTCCTCGGGGCGCTCGGTTCGGTGGCCGCCCAGGGCATGCCGGGGATGCCCGGTGGCATGGGGGCTCCCCCGGGGCCGTTCGGCGCGCCGGGGGCACCGATGGGGGCGCCGATGGGGGCGCCTGGGGGGCCCCGGGGTGTGCCGAAGCGGCCGCCCGCCTTCGGGGCTCCCGACGCCGGCGGCGCCCCACCCACGATCCAGGGTTTCCCGACGCCTCCGATCCCGCAGCCGGGCCCGCCCCAGGCCCCCCCTCCCTGACGCCCCCCCTCCGGGACGCGTCCCGATCCCCGCGGAGCCGCGCATGCCCCCGACCCGCCGCCCGGCGTGCCCCCCCCACCGGACGCGTCGCCTCCTGGTCGTCCTCGCGGCGACGCTGCTCGCCCCCGGCGTCGTCCGGGCGCTCGAGCCGATCCCCGACCGTCTCGTCGTGCTCACCTTCGACGACGCCGCCCGGTCGCACTACGAGGTCGCCCGGCCGATCCTGCTGCGGCACCGCTTCGGCGCCACCTTCTTCATCTCCGAAGGCTGGGACTTCGCCACCAACAAGAAGGACTACATGACCTGGGAGCAGATCCGGGCCCTCCACGAGGCCGGCTTCGAGATCGGCAACCACACCCTCGGCCACACGGCGCTCGCCGACAGGACGGCGCTCGACGGGCTCGCCGCCCAGATCGAGGCGATCGCCGCGCGCTGCCGCGAGCATCGCATCCCAGCGCCGACGAGCTTCGCCTATCCCGGCAACGCCATCGTGCCGGAGGCGCTGCCGATCCTCGCCGCCGCCGGCATCCGCTTCGCCCGCCGCGGCGGGGCTCCCGAGTTCCCCTACGACGAGGGGCGCGGCAGCGCCTACGAGCCGGGTCTCGACCATCCGCTCCTCCTCCCCTCCGCCGGCGACGCCCGGCCCACCTGGAGCGTGGCGAACCTCGATCGGGCCGTCCTCCAGGCGGAGCATGGCCGGATCGCCGTCCTCCAGTTCCACGGCGTCCCCGACACCGCCCACGCCTGGGTGAACACCGACGCGGAGAAGTTCGAGGCGTTCATGGAACGGCTCGCCGCGCTCGGCTGCACGGTGATCGCCATGCGCGACCTGGCGAAGTACGTCGATCCGACGGTGGTGCCGGCCGATCCGCAGTTCGTGATCGCGGATCGTCAGGCACGCCTCGCGGCGGGGCTCGCCGGCGACGGCTCGCGCCCGGCGGCCGACGACCGGGCGCTCGCCCGCTGGCTCGAGAACGCGCTTGTGTGGCACCGCTTCACGCCGGCCGAGGCGGGCGGGGCGGTCGGGCTCGATGCCGCCGGGGTGGAGGCGGCGGCGGCGCGGCTGGGGATCGATCCGCGGGCCCGCCCCGCCCGCCCCGCCGACGCACCCCTGCTCGTCCTCCCCTGGCCCGGCGGCAGGCATCCGCGGCGCGGGTTCCGCGACGGCGCGATCCGGCCGCAGCGGGAGACGAAGGTGAGCGTCTTCCCCCCCTGGGCGGACGGCGGCCATGCGGTCGTCGACGTGCCGGAGGCGGTGTGGGTGGAGGGGGACGACGGGAAGCCGGTGCTCGAATACCTGGCCCACACGCACGTCCCCACGGTGTGGGACGGGAGGGGCGTGACGCTCGAGCCGCTCGAATGGAGCGTGGCCGACGACGGGGTGCTCTCGGTCGCGCGCCCGCTCCCCGACGGCGTCACGCTGGCGACGCGCGTCGAGCCGGCCCGCGACGGGGTGCGGATGGCGTTCACCGTCACCAACGCCTCGCCCCGGACGCTCACGGGCCTGCGCGTGCAGATGTGCACGATGCTCGCCGGCCTCGCCGGCTTCGACGCCGCCACCAACGACAACAAGCATTTCCTCCCCCCGATGGCCGCGTGCCACGACGCGTCGGGGAGGCGCTTCATCGTCACCGGCTGGGAGCACTGCGGCCGCGCCTGGGGCAATCCCCCCTGCCCCTGCCTCCACGCCGACCCCGTCGTGCCCGACTGCCCGCCGGGGGAGTCGCGCACGGTGCGCGGCTGGCTTTCCTTCCACGAGTGGCCGGAGGGGACCGACGTCGCCGCCGAGCTCGGGCGGCTCCGGGCCGCGGCGTTCGACTGACGGCGGGTGCCGCGCGGGGCGGGGCCGCGTATGCTGCCGCCATGGATGCGACCCCGCCGCTGTTCGATCTCGATCGCGTGTCCCTCGAGCGTGACGGCCGCCCGATCATCGACGCGGCGGACTGGCGCGTGATGCCGGGGGAACGCTGGGCGCTCCTCGGCCCCAACGGCTCCGGGAAGTCGACGCTCCTCCGGCTCGCGGTCGGACAGCTCTGGCCCTCTGCCGGGCGGATCGAACGGCTCGGGAAGGAATACCAGGATCTCCGCGCGCTGTGGCGGCGCTTCGGACTGGTGGCCGACACCGTCGCCCGCGACATCCCCCCCCACGAGCCGGCGCTCGACACCGTGACCAGCGGCTGCCTGGCGCAGCTCGGGCTCACGTTCTTCGTCGGCATGGAGCCGTCCGCGGCCGACCGGGCCCGGGCCCGGGACGAGCTCGAACGCGTCGGCTGCCTGCACCTGGCCGACCGTCCCTTCGGCGTCCTCTCCCAGGGGGAGCGGCAGAAGGTGATGGTGGCCCGGGCGCTCGTCGCCGATCCGCTCCTGCTGGTCTTCGACGAGCCGTGCGACGGCATGGACCCCGGGGCCCGCGAACGCTTCCTGGACTGGCTCGGCACGCACCTCCGCGCCCCGGGGGCCCCGGCGGTGATCCTCGTCACGCACCACGTGGAGGAGATCCTCCCCGCCTTCGAGCGCACGCTCGTCCTCCGCGAGGGACGCGTCCTCGCCTCCGGCGCCACCGCCGGGATCCTCACGCAGGATCTCTTCGAACGCCTCTACGACACCCGCCTCGACCGTCTCGAGCGGGCCGGCGGACGGGTGTGGCCGATCTGGGGATGAGGCCCGCCGCGCGTGGTGTCCGGCGGTCGCCGTCGAGACCGCGCACCCCCGGGGCGACGCCCTCCGTGAATCGAATCGTGGTAGAGTGGTCGGGTGTCGGCGGGCGGGACGTCGCGCCCGCCGCCGGCCATCGGGAACGGGAGAGCCAGTGATGAAGCGGGTGGCGTGGTCGGTGGGGATCGTCGTGGCCGCCGCGATGGCGGGATGCTCGACGTCGGCCTACGACAAGCAGTTCGACGCCTCGCTCCAGCAGTACCGGGCCGATTCCGCCGCCGGGCGCAAGGGGCGGGCGGTGGCACGGCCGGTGGCGGTGCAGGGCGAAGGTGGGGGCGACCAGGTTCCGGCCGACGGCGCGGCGCCTCCGGGGGCGGTGCCTCCGGGTGTCGTGCCGCCCGGGGCGGTGCCGCCCGGCGTCGCTCCTCCGGGCGCGGTTCCGCCAGGTGTCGTGCCGCCCGGGGCGGTGCCCCCCAATCCCCAGTGAGCCACCCGCTGGAAGGAAGGCCGATGGATCCCGTCCACGAGTTCGACGGTGCCACGCTCACCGTGCCGCTCACAGACGACCTCCTGCCCGGTGCGGTGAACGACACCGACATCGACGCCCGCATCGAGGGCCTCCTCGCCGCCACGCAGGCGCGGAGGCTGCTCCTCGACATGGCGGCCGTGCGGAATCTCCGTTCGATGGGGATCGCGGCGCTGATCCAGGTCCACACCGCGTGCCGGTCGCGCGGGGTGCCGCTCGCCCTGTGCGGGCTCGATCCGGACGTCGCGCGGGTCTTCCGGGCCACGGCGCTGACGCGCGTCTTCCCGGTCTACGCGTCGGCGGACGAGGCACGCGCGGCGTCGCGCTGGGAGACCGGTTCCGATGGCGGCTGATCGGCTCCTGACCGCGCGCGGAGCGTGGTGTCGACGGCGCGTCATGGACGGCGAACGACCGGGGGGAGGATCATCGCGATGAACGACGCCACCTACGTGATCGCCGGCGGCAGCCGGGGGATCGGCCTGGAGATCGTCAGGCTCCTGGCGCCGACGGCGGCCGGGGTGGTCGTCTGGTCGCGCTCGCCCGACGAGCTCGTGCCCGGCGGCGTGGTCGCGCACGCCACGTGCGACTTTTCCGATCCGGCCTCCGCCATCCCCGACCCGCCGGCGGAGATCCACGGCGCCGTCTACTGCCCCGGCACGATCACGCTCAAGAGCTTCCGCGCGCTCGAGGAGGAGGACTTCCGCCGCGACCTCGAGGTCAACCTCCTCGGCGCCGTGCGCTTCCTCAAGGCCTGCCAGCCGCGGCTCGCGGGCACGGCCGACCGGCCGGCGAGCGTCGTCCTCTTCAGCACCGTCGCCGTGGGCCAGGGGATGCCCATGCACGCCTCGATCGCCGCGGCCAAGGGGGCCGTGGAGGGGCTCGTGCGTTCGCTGGCGGCGGAATGGGCGCCGCGCGTGCGCGTCAACGCGATCGCGCCGGCCCTCACCGACACGGGGCTGGCGGCACGCCTCCTCTCCACGCCCGAGAAACGGGCGGCGCTCGCCGCCCGCTATCCGCTCGAACGCCTGGGGACGCCGCACGACGCCGCGGCGCTGGCCCGCTTCCTCCTCTCCGACGAGAGCGGCTGGATCACCGGACAGGTCCTCGCCGTCGACGGCGGGCTCTCGACGCTCCGTCGCTGATCGGCGGCGGCACGTTCCGCCCGGGTGACCGGACCCGCCACCCACGGGGAGTCCCCTGCCGGGCCGTGGCGCTCCCCGTCGTCGGGCCGACGGTCTACGATGACCCGTCAGGCGTGGTCCTCCCCCGCCGCCCCCCCGGACGACGCCATGCGCATCCTCCTCACCGGAGCCACCGGCTACGTCGGACGCACCCTGCTGCCGCGGCTCGAGGCCGCGGGCCACGCCGTCCGCTGCCTCGCCCGGCGCCCCGCCAAGCTCGCCGGCCGCACCGGGCCGGAGACGGAGGTCCTCGGCGGCGACGCCTCCGATCCCGAGGTCCTCGCCCGGGCCTGTGCCGGGATCGACGTCGCCTACTGGCTCGTCCACTCGATGGCCAGCGGCGTCGACTTCGAGCGCGCCGACCGCCTCGCCGCGGAGCGGTTCGTGGCGGCGGCACGGGCCGCCGGCGTGCGCCGGATCGTCTACCTGGGCGGGCTCGGCGCCGACGACGACTCGCTCTCCGACCACCTCCGCAGCCGTCACGAGGTCGGTGCGATCCTCCGGGCCTCGGGCCTCGACGTGGTGGAGTTCCGGGCCTCGATCATCATCGGTCCGGGGAGCTTCTCCTTCGACCTGGTGCGCACGCTCGTGGAGCGCCTGCCGGTGATGGTCTGTCCGCGGTGGGTCGCCACGCCCACGCAGCCGATCGCCGTGGCCGACGTCGTCGCCTACCTGCTGGCGGCCCTCGATCTCCCCGCCGGCCCGGCGCGCGTGTACGAGATCGGCGGGCCCGACGTGGAGTCGTACGGCTCGATCATGAGGGAGTACGCCAGACAGCGCGGACTGCGCCGGATGATGATCCCGGTGCCCCTGCTCACGCCGCGGCTCTCCGGGCTGTGGCTCGATCTGGTGGCGCCGGGATACGCCAAGGTGGGGCGGAAGCTCATCGACGGCCTCCGCAACCCGACCGTGGTGGTCGACCGCCGCGCGCTCGCGGAACTGCCCGTGCGCCCCTGTGCCCTCTCCCCGGCGATCGCCGCGGCGATGGCCACGGAGGACGCGGAGTTCGCCGGCAAGCGCTGGACCGACCTCGCCGACCGCGAGGAGACCCACCGCTGGGGCGGCGCGGTGGAGGGATCGCGCCTCGTCGATCATCGCCACTGCACCGTGCGCACGAGCCCCCAGCGTGCCTTCGCCGCCATCGAGCGCATCGGCGGGAAGCACGGCTGGTACGCCTGCGACTGGCTCTGGCAGACGCGCGGCTGGATCGACGTGGCACTCGGCGGGCCGGGGATGGGGCGCGGCCGGGCCGATCCGGACCGGCTCCACGAGGGGGAGACGCTCGACTGCTGGCGGGTGGAGGCCTGCGAGCCCCCGCGCCGGCTCCGCCTGGCGGCGGAGATGAAGCTCCCGGGCCGGGGGTGGCTCGAGTTCGAGGTGGTGCCGCGCGACGGCGACGTCACCATCCACCAGACGGCGGTCTTCGACGCCCGCGGACTGGCCGGACTGGGCTACTGGTACGCGATCTGGCCGCTCCACGAACTCGTCTTCCGCCGCATGCTCGCCG
>CAZMOU010000111.1:0-15502 GCA_964567835.1 uncultured Chitinophaga sp.
AGGCCGACCCGTTCGGCGGCAAGTGAGGGCCGCGGCGGGGAAACCCGACCGGCGGTCCCGCGTCCTCAACGCTTGATCAGATCCTGCACGGTCATCCCCGAGGGGATCATCGGAAGCACGTGCGCCTGGTAGGGCACCTGCACGTCGAGCAGCGCCGGTCCGGGGGCCTCGATGAGGCGACGCAGCGCCGGCTCCAGATCGCGCTTGTCCGAGATCGTCTCCGCCTTCCAGCCGAACCCACGGGCGATCTGCACGAAGTCCGGATAGCGGGCGTCGGGGGAGATGCCGTCCCCCTGGCCCCGGGCCTCGGGGTTCTCGACCGGGCCGAGGTAGGTGTGGGCCCGGTTCCCCTTGAAGAACCGGTCCTCCCACTGCACCACCATCCCCAGATGCTGGTTGTTGAGCAGGAGGACCTTCACCGGGATGTTCTCGCACACGCAGGTGGCCAGTTCCTGGATGTTCATGAGGATGCTCCCGTCCCCGTCGATGTCGACGACGAGGGCCTCGGGATGGGCCACCTTGGCCCCCATCGCGGCGGGGAGTCCGAAGCCCATGGTCCCCAGGCCGCTCGACGACACCCAGGTGCGCGGCTCGCGGAACCGGTAGAACTGGGCCGCCCACATCTGGTGCTGACCCACCCCCACCGTGACGATCGTCTCGCGGTCGGCGGTGAGGCGCGAGAGCTCGGCGATCGCCTCCTGGGCCAGGATGCCCGGATAGGTGGTGTCGAAGGCGAACGGATCCTCGTGCTTCCACTCGGAGATCCGGTCATGCCACGGCCGGAGGTCGGCGGCGGGCGGCTCCACCACCTCCAGCAGCTGGCCGAGGGCCTGCTTGACGTCGGCCACGATCGGGACGTGGACGAGCTTGTTCTTGTTCAGCTCCGACGGATCGATGTCGATGTGGACGATGAAGCCGTGCCTGGCGAACGCCTCCACCTTGCCGGTGACGCGGTCGTCGAAGCGGACGCCGAGGGCGATGAGGAGGTCGGCCTCGTCGACGGCGAGGTTCGCGTAGACGCTGCCGTGCATCCCGAGCATGTCGAGCGAGAGCGGATCGTCGCCGGGGAACGCGCCGAGCCCCATGAGGGTCATCGTCACCGGGATCCCGGTGCGCCGGGCCAATTCGCGCAGCTCCGCGGAGGCTTCCGCGGTGATCACGCCGCCGCCGGCGTAGATCACCGGCCGCTTGGCGCGCTTGATGGCCGCGGCCACCTGGGCGATCTGCTCCGGATGGGCCCTGCGCACCTCGGGGCGGTAGCCCGGGAGGTTCATGGGGACGGAGTAATCGGGCACGAGTTGGGCCACCTGGATGTTCTTCGGCAGATCGACGAGCACCGGGCCGGGACGGCCGGTGGTGGCGACGTGGAAGGCCTCGCGCATCACGCGGGCGATGTCGCCGGGGTCGGTGACCAGGTAGTGGTGCTTGGTGATGCCCCGGCAGACCTCGACGATGGGGGTCTCCTGGAAGGCGTCGGTGCCGATGACGCTCGTTCCCACCTGGCCGGTGAGGGCCAGGAGGGGCACGCTGTCGAGTTTGGCGTCGGCGATCGCCGTGACCAGGTTCAGGGCGCCGGGGCCGCTCGTGCCCATGCAGACGCCGACCCGCCCCGTGGTCCGGGCGTACCCCTGGGCGGCGAACGCGCCCCCCTGCTCGTGCCGGGGGAGGATCGTGCGGATCCTGTCGGCGTAGCGCGTGAGCGACTGGTGGAGCGGCATGCTCGCTCCGCCCGGATAGGCGAAGATCACGTCGACACCGTGGGCGATCAGCGACTCGACCACGACGTCCGCACCGGTGATGACGGCGTCGGAGGTGCGGGGGCGGGAGGCGGTGGCCATGGCGGGGTCCTTGCGTGGCGGGAGGGGAGACGGGCAGCCCTTCAAAAATACACGAAAAGACCCCCGGGGCGTGAGTGACCCGGGAGGTTTTTGGGGCGGCGCCGCCGGAGGCGAGTAGAGTGGTGTCATGAACCCGTCTGACACCACCGGTCCCGCCGCCCGATCCGCCGGGCAGCGACGCACCTCGAACCTGCGGATCCGCAGCCTCGAACCGCTGGTCCCGCCGGCCCGGCTCATGAGTCTGCTGCCGCTCGACGACGCCGCCGCCGACACGATCGTCGCCGGCCGGAGGGCCGTCGAGGCGATCCTCGCCGGCGAGGATCCGCGGCTTCTGGCGGTCGTGGGACCCTGCTCCATCCACGACGTCGCCGCCGCCCGGGAATACGCCCGGCGGATGATCGACCTCGCCGGGCGCGTGGCCGACCGGGTCCTCGTCGTCATGCGCGTCTACTTCGAGAAACCGCGGACGACGGTGGGCTGGAAGGGGCTGATCAACGACCCCCACCTGGACGACAGCTTCGACGTCGCCACCGGGCTGCGGATCGCCCGCGGGCTGCTCATCGAGATCGCCGGCATGGGGCTGCCCACCGCCACCGAATTCCTCGAGCCGATCACCCCGCAGTACATCGCCGACACGATCGTCCTGGGGGCGATCGGGGCCCGGACCACCGAATCACCGACCCACCGCCAGATGGCCAGTGGGCTGTCGATGCCGGTGGGCTTCAAGAACGCCACCGATGGCTCGCTCCAGGCCGCCGTCGACGCCATGCAGTCGGCCCGCACGCCGCACAGCTTCCTCGGCATCGACAACGACGGCGGCACCTGCGTGGTGTCGACGACCGGGAATCCCTGGGGGGTCCTCATGCTCCGGGGGGGGCGCGGCGGCTCGAACTACTCCCCGGAGGTGCTCCTCGAGGCCCGGACCCGGCTCGAGGCGTCGGGGCTCCCGCCGCGGGTGATCGTCGATTGCAGCCACGCCAATTCGGGGAAGGACCATCGGCGGCAGGCCATCGTATGGCGCGACGTCCTCGCGCAGCGGGTGGCGGGCGACCGATCCATCGTGGGGCTGATGCTCGAGAGCAACCTCCATCCGGGAAGCCAGCCCGCCACCCGCGATCGCGACCGTCTCACCTACGGCGTGAGCATCACCGATGCCTGCATCGGGTGGGAGGAGACGGAGGAACTCGTCGTCGAGGCGCGGGACCGGCTCGCCTGACCGGGCCAGTTCCCCCTGGCGGGCGGTGTTCTCCCCGACGTGGCATGCCGGGGATCGCGGCGGCGGCCGTCGCCTGCGCCCCTTTTTTCCTCCTCCCGGCACGGCCGCCGATCACGAGCTAGGCTCTAGCGGCAGACCTTGTCGATTGCGTGGACCTTGCGGCGGGCGGCCCGGGTCCGGCCGCCCGTCCCGGGCCCGCGTCCCGTCCCGAAGTCGCACCCCCGGTCCATGGCCCACGACCGCGACACCATCGCCGCCGAGGTTGCCGAGCTGCTGCAGCGGTTCGGTCTGGAACTGGCGTTCGTCGATCCGGTGGTCGAGAACCGGGTCGAACGCGTCGTCGGGCCGCTCTCCGCGATCGAGGACGCGCTCGGCGAGGCCGACGACCTGCCCGAGCCGATCGTGATGGCGATGATCGCCGTGCGCCGCTGGGTGGACGACCGGCTGGCCGCGGACGGCTGCCTCACCGCCGAGACCATCCTCCGCCTCCACGAGTGGCAGCCCTGGATGGTGGCCGCGGTGACGGCGTGGAGCCGTGGTCAGCCCGTGGCGCCGCCGCCGGCCGCCTGGTCGCGGGCGCCGCAGCCCTCCGTCTGGTCGACCGGCGACGCGTCCGCCCCCCTCGCCGAGGCTCCCGCGGCGCCACCGGCCCCGCCGCCGGCGGCCCCTGCACCGGCGCCACCGGCTGCCGTTCCGCCCCCGGCGGCCATGGCGGTGTCGTCCGACCTGCCGGAGCAGCGGGTGCCGGTGCTTCCCGACCAGGCCGACGGCGAGATGCTGCAATTGTTCTGCGCCGAGGCCCACGACCTGCTCCGGGAGATCGAGCAGGGGCTGCTCTCGCTCGAGCACTCCCCGACCGACGCCCCGACGCTCGACGCTCTCTTCCGCGCCTTCCACACCTTCAAGGGCAACGTGGGGGTGATGAAGCTGACGGAGCTGCAGCAGTTCACGCACGAGATGGAGTCGTTGCTCGACGCCGCCAGGAAGGGGACCCTCGTCCTCGGCCGTGACGCCATCGGCGTGATCCTGGCCGGTGCCGACCTGCTCGAGCGTTTCGTCGACGAGCTCGCCCGGCAGCTCTCGGGGGTGGACGCGGGCCGGTCGATCGACCTGCCCCTGCCGGCGCTCATCGCCGCCGTCCACACCCTCCTCGCGGGCGGTTCACCCGCCCCCCCCGTGCGGCAGGCCGCCGCCCCGCCGGCCGCCGCCCCCCCCGGGGCACCGTCGGTGACGCCTTCCCCGCTCCCCCCCGCCGTCGCCGCGCCCGCCGCTGCCGCGCCCCCCGTCGCGGCGGTCGAGCCGGGGAGCCGCCCGGGCGATGTCCCGGCCGAGGCGCCGCGGGCTCCGGCGCGCGTCACGTCGGCCAACGCGGCCGTCGTCCGTGTCGACACGCAGAAGCTCGACGGCCTCATCGACCTGGTCGGCGAACTCGTCATCGCGCAGTCGCTCGTGGTGCAGAATCCGGCGCTCGCCTCCCTCGCCGACCAGCACCTCGCCCGTTCCCTGTCGCAGCTGCGCGGCATCACCACCGACCTGCAGCGCACGGCGATGTCGCTGCGCATGGTTCCGGTGCGCGGCACCTTCCAGAAGATGGGCCGGCTCGTCCGCGATCTCGCCCTCCAGCAGGGGAAGGAGATCCGGCTCGAGCTCGAGGGGGAGGACACCGAACTCGACCGCGGTCTGGTCGAGGATCTGGCCGACCCGCTCGTGCACATGATCCGCAATTCGGCCGATCACGGCATCGAGATGCCGGAGGCACGCATGGCGGCCGGGAAGCCGCCCGCGGGCACGATCCGGCTCCACGCCCTCCATCGCGGGGGCTTCATCGTCATCGAGGTGTCGGACGACGGCCGCGGCCTCGATGCGGCCCGGATCCTCGCCAAGGCGATCGAGCGCGGGCTGGTGACCGCGGATGAGAAGCTCGAGCCGCGCGAGATCTACGACCTGATCTTCGCCCCGGGCTTCTCCACCGCCGAGAAGATCACCGACATCTCGGGCCGGGGCGTCGGCATGGACGTCGTCCGCCGCAACATCGAGCGGCTGCGAGGCAAGATCGAGATCGATTCGGAGCTCGGCCGCGGGACGCGCTTCACCATCGCGCTGCCGCTGACGCTCGCGATCATCGAGGGGGTGATCGTGGGCGTGGGGGGGGAACGCTACGTGATCCCCACCCTCTCGGTGCGCGAGTCGTTCCGCCCGCGTCCCGGCCAGGTGACCACCGTCCAGGGGCGCGGGGAGATGGTGGCCGTCCGCGGCAGGCTCACGCCGCTCCTCCGCCTCGGGGACCACCTCGGCGTGGTGCCCCGCGCCCGGGACTCCACCGAGGGGATCGTCGTCGTGGTCGAGTCGGGGAGCGACGCCCGCTGCCTGTTCGTCGACGATCTGCTCGGGAAGCAGGAAGTGGTGATCAAGAGCCTGGGCGATCTGTTCGGGACGCAGCGCGACTTCGCCGGCGCGGCGATCCTCGGGGACGGCCGCGTCGGTCTGATCCTCGACGTCAACACCCTCGTGAAACTCCGCCTCCGCGGCGGCGAGGCGGCCTGAACCGCCCCGGAGAACGCCATGCACGACAACGATCCCCGCCAGCCCCGGGCCGCCGGCTCCGCCGAGCCGGGGAAATACCTGACCTTCACGCTCGGCACCGAGTCGTACGGGATCCCCGTGCTCAAGGTGCGCGAGATCATCCGCCTCTGTCCGATCACGCCCGTCGCCAACATGCCGGCGCACGTCAAGGGGGTGATCAACCTCCGCGGCAAGGTGATTCCCCTCGTCGACCTGCGGACGAAGTTCGGCCTGCCGGCGGCGCTCGACGACGAGCGCACCTGCATCGTCGTCACGCAGCTCGCCGTGCCCGGCGGGCTGCGCCTCTACGGCGTGATCGTCGACGGGGTGGAGGAGGTGTCCCATTTCCTCCCCGACGACATCGAGCCCACCCCCGATTTCGGCGGGGCGATCGACGCCCAGTACCTGACCGGCATCGCCAAGACGACGGCCGGCGTGAAGATGCTCGTCGACCTGGACCGGGTCTGGGCCGCCGACCGTGCCATCCTCTCCGAGCCCCCGCGACCGAACGCCTGAACGTCCCGTCCACCCCGCCCCGATCGAAGTGACGCCATGAACCTGAAGACGATTCCCGCCCGTACCGCGGCCGGCTACGCCGCGCTCCTCATCCTCGCCCTCCTCACCGGCTTCGTCGGCCTGTGGCGGATCGGCACGCTCAACGGGCAGGTCACGCACCTCGCCACGAACATCGTGCCCTCCGTGAAAGTCCTCAACGAGGCCGCCAACGCCGTGGCGCTGGCGGGGCGGGCCTCGCGCCGGATGGCGGTCTCCGACGACGCGACGCTGCGGGCGGCCGCCGAACAGCGGTACGCGTCCGCCAAGGAGGCGGCGCTGAAGAAGTGCGAGGACTACAAGAGACTGATCACCGACAGGCAGGACGGGGATCTTTTCGAGAAGGCCAAGTCGCTGCGGGACCGGTTCTTCGTGGCCGCCGACAAGCTCGTCACCGTCTCCAAGGGGAACGACCGCGGCCAGGCGCAGAAGGTCCTCGCCGACGAGGTCGATCCGGTCCTCGAGGACACGCTCAAGGCCTTTTCCGACGGTGTGGACTACAACAGCACGCTCTCCGAGAACGCCTCGCGCGACGCGGGCAATGTCGTGCGTTCGAGCTACGTGGCGATCGTCACGAACCTCCTCCTGGCCACGCTCGCCGGGACGCTCATCGGCTGGTGGACGATGCGAGCCGCCCGGCGCGAGCTCGGCGGCATCTCCGACTCGCTCGAGTCGGGGGCCACGCACACCTCCTCCGCCTCGGCGCAGCTCACGTCGTCGAGCCAGTCGCTCGCCGAGGGCTGTGCCGAGCAGGGGTCGAGCGTCGCCGAGACGAGCGCCGCGCTCGAGCAGATGTCGGTGATGATCCGCAGCACCGCCGACAACGCCGAACGGGCCAAGGCCTTCGCCACGCAGGCCAGGCAGGCGGCCCAGGCGGGCGCCGCGACGATGGTCGACATGAACACGGCGATGCAGGCCATCGAGGCGTCGAGCGCCGAGGTGGCGAAGATCGTGAAGAACATCGACGAGATCGCCTTCCAGACGAACATCCTCGCCCTCAACGCCGCCGTCGAGGCGGCCCGGGCCGGCGAGGCGGGGGCCGGCTTCGCCGTCGTCGCCGACGAGGTGCGCTCGCTCGCCCAGCGCAGCGCCGCCGCGGCGAGGGAGACGGCGGAGAAGATCGAGGCGGCCATCGCCAACAGCCGTCGCGGCAGTGCCAGCTGCGAGAAGGTGGGCGAATCGCTCCACGAGATCGTGCAGAAGGTGGGGGCGGCCGACGGCCTCGTGGCCGAGATCTCCACCGCCGCCAAGGAGCAGGCGCAGGGCATCCAGCAGGTGGGGCTGGCGATGACGCAGATGGACAAGGTGACGCAGGCCAACGCGTCGAACGCCGCCGAGACCGCGAGCGCCGCGGAGGAGCTCAACTCCCAGGCGCGGAACCTCCAGGATCTCGTCCTCCATCTCCGTGCGCTCGTCGGGTCGGCCGGGGCCGCCACCCTCCCCGCCGCGGTCCCCGCGCCGCGGCCCGGCCTTCCCCGCGCCACGCCCCCCCGCCTCCCCGCCGCCGCGTCCCGGCCGGCACGGATCCGCGACGCGCGGCGGCCGGCCGGCCACATCCCCATGCCGGACCATGGCGGGGCGTATGATGACGGCGAGGACAAGAACTTCAGGGACTTCTGAGCAGGCGACGGAGCGGCCCGCCGGCGCCCGGTCGTCCCGCAGCGCGGCGACGGAAGCGCCGCGGGGTTCCTCCGGTCGAGGACCGCCGCCACCGCCCCCCACCCCATGATCCTCCCCCCGGACGTCCCCCTCTCGCCGCGGGCCTTCGAGTTTCTGGCGAACCTCGTCTACGAGCGCAGCCGGATCCGGCTCGGACCAGACCGGCAGACGCTGGTCACCAGTCGCCTGCGGCAGCGCGTCCAGTCGATGGGGCTGGCCGACTACGAGGAGTACTGCGCGATCCTGGCGGCACCCGGGAGCGAGGACGAGATCGACTCGCTGATCGACCTCATCTCCACCAATCACACCCACTTCTTCCGCGAGCCGGCCCATTTCGATCTCCTCTCCCGCCATCTGCTCCCGCGCCTGGCGGAGGGACGGCAGGCGACGCTCGAGCCGCTGCGCTTCTGGTCGGCGGCGGCGTCGAGCGGCGAGGAGGCCTACTCGCTGGCGATCGTCCTCGGCGAGTTCACCCGCACCCGTCCCTGGCTCCCCTGGCAGATCGACGCCTCCGACATCTCGCAGCGCATGCTCGCCCGGTGCCGGTCGGGCATCTACGAGGAGGAGAAGGTGGTCCTGCCGGCGGCCGAGTGGCGGCAGCGCTGGTTCCAGCGCGGCATCGGGGAGCGCGAGGGCTGCCTGCGCGTGAAGCCCGAACTGCGCCGCCGCGTCACCGTCCACTGGGTGAATCTGTTCCAGGAGACCTACCCGGTGGAACGCGGGCTGGACGTCATCTTCTGCCGCAACGTCATGATCTACTTCGACGTCCCCTCGCGCACGCTGCTGGTGGAACGGCTCGCCGACATGCTGGCGCCGGGTGGTTACCTGTTCGTGGGCCACTCGGAGAGCCTGATCGGCATCCCGCACCGTCTCACGCCGGTGTGGCCGAGCGTGTACGTGCGGCCGGAGTGACCAGGGGGCGAAAGGACGAGGCCATGCACGACACGCCACGAAGGATCCGCGTCCTCGTCGTCGACGATTCGGCGCTGGTGCGCAAGGCCCTCACCGACGCCCTGGCCCTCGATCCGGAGATCGAGGTGGTGGGTTCGGCGTGCGACCCGTACGTGGCCCGGGAGAAGATCGTCCGTCTCGATCCGGACGTGCTCACGCTCGACCTGGAGATGCCGCGGATGGACGGGCTCACGTTCCTCCGCATCCTCATGGAGCACCACCCGCTCCCGGTGGTGGTCGTCAGTTCGCTGGCGCAGGCCGGCTCGCAGGCGGCGCTCGAGGCGCTCGAGGCGGGCGCCGTGGACGTGCTCGCCAAGCCGAACGGCACGATGTCGGTGGGGGATCTGGCCGGGCGCATCGCCTTCCACGTGAAGGCGGCCGCCGCGTCGGGCCGCTTCGCGCGCAGCGCCCGGGCGCACGCTTCCGACAGGGCCGCACCGGTGCGGCCGCCGGCCGCCGTCCCGGGGCCCGTCGCGCCGCTGCCGACGCCCCCGCCACCCCCTCCCCGGCGGCCGACGGCGTTCACCGGGCGCGTCGACGCACGGAAGCTGATCGTGATCGGCGCCTCGACCGGAGGCGTGGAGGCGCTGCGCACCGTGCTGCCGCTGTTGCCCGCCGGGCTCCCGCCGATCGCCATCGTGCAGCACATCTCCCCTTACTTCTCCAAGGCGGTCGCCGCCCGCCTCGACGCGCTCTCCGATCTCGAGATCCGCGAGGCGGCCGACGGGATGCGACTCGAGCGCGGCACCTGCCTGATCGCGCCCGGCGATCACCATCTGGCCATCGCCCGCGACCGGGACGGCTACCGGGCCCGGATCCTCCAGAGCCCGCCGATCCACCACTGCCGGCCGAGCGTCGACGTCCTCTTCCGCTCCGCGGCGGAGGCGGCCGGGCAGCATGTCGTGGCGGCGCTGCTGACGGGCATGGGCACCGACGGCGCGCTGGGGATGCAGGCCATCCATCGGGTCGGCGGGCGGACGATCGCCGAGCACGAGAAGACCTGCATCGTCTACGGCATGCCGCGCGCGGCGATCCAGGCGGGGGTGGTGGACGAGGTGGTGCCGCTGCCAAAGGTCGCCGACGCCATCCTCCGGGCGGTCAGCGCGGGCCCGGCCGTTCCCGGCTGACGCCGTGGGGGGGCTGCGGGGGCACTTTTCCCGTTGAAACTGCGCTCGACCCGCCGGTCGGAGCGGCGATACGATCCCCGCGATTCCCCGGACCAACGCGAAAGGATTCGCCATGTCCCTGCCGGCATCCGCCCGAGCCCTCGTCCGCCGCCTCCCCGCGGTCCTCGTCATGGCCGCCGTCCCGACGGGATCCCTCCTCGCCCAGACGACCCCTTTCGGAGCGCCGGTGCCGGTGCAGGGGACCTTCGCCCCTCCGACCGGCAACTACGCCGCGCCGGCCAACTACCCGCTGCCGGCGGCGCCGGTGCCGACGGCCGGCGGCGAACAGGAGACGCAGACGGTGGTCGCCGCGAAGCAGGCCCTCGACCAGTTCTTCACGCTGCAGATGGAGGCGGTGCCGCCGGCGATGCTCCAGGCGGCGGAGGGGATCGCGATCTTCCCCAACATGATCAAGGGTGGATTCATCTTCGGCGTCAACTTCGGCCGCGGCGTGCTCATGATCCGCAATCCCGACCGGACGTGGAGCCCGCCGGTGATGGTGACGATGGGGGGTGGGAGCGTCGGTTTCCAGGCGGGTGTCCAGGCGGCCGACATCGTCCTGGTGTTCGCCACGCCGCGCAGCCTCCAAGGGATCCTCTCCGGCCAGAAGGTGACGCTCGGGGCCGACGCCTCCATCGCCGCCGGGCCGGTGGGGCGCAGTGCCGTGGCGGGAACCGATGCCCGTCTGGGGGCCGAGATCTACTCCTATGCACGCAGCCGCGGCCTGTTCGCCGGGGTGTCGCTCGGCGGCAGCGATCTCTCGGTCGACAACAACGCCAACGCGGTCCTCTACGGTCGGTTCGGCGTCACTCCGGGTGACGTCTTCGCCCATCGCGGCCTCGGCATCCGCCCCGAGGTGCAGGCGCTCGTCGACGACGTGAACGCCCGCTCCCGCCCGCAACCGGTCCCCGTGACGACCGCCGCGTCGCTGCCGCAGCAGGCGGTCACGCCGTTCGGCGGGGCGGCGCCGGTGTCGCTCGCCGGGCAGCAGCCGCCCCTGCTGCCGACGGCCGTGCCGCTGCCGGCGACCACGCAGCCGCCGCCCCTCACGGCGCCGATCGACTCCCCGCCGCTGGTCCCGATCCAGGCGCGCTGAGCTTCCGCAGACGGCGGCGGAGACGGTGCCCGATGCTCGCGGCCGCCGCGGGGAGGCGGTGCAGACGGAGGGTGCGTGCCAGGCCTCGCCTCCGCGCCACGGGGTCGACCGGGCGGGTGAGGATCTCGACGAATCGTTCCCGGATCCCGTCGGGGTCGGCACACTCCGGCACCCGGTTCCCGCGCAGCCACGGACGGACGAGGAGCCGGGCGAGGAGGTCGGGATCCCGGTCCACCGCCACGACGCGC
The DNA here is from genome assembly GCA_964567835.1 of uncultured Chitinophaga sp. Lineage (GTDB taxonomy): Bacteria > Planctomycetota > Planctomycetia > Pirellulales > UBA1268 > QWOP01. Next base: position 11,289 of record CAZMOU010000111.1, read on the forward strand.
TCGACGAGGTCGTCGAGCGACGGCGAGTCGTGGGCCGAGAGGAAGCTCGTGGTGTCGAAATCGCGGCCGACGAGCGGGTCGCCCCAGTAGATGGGGATCGAGTCCACGAGCATCGGCTCGACCACCTTCTCGGTGGTGTATCCGGGGAAGGACTCGTTCTCGAAGGCGATGGTGAAGCGGCAGCCGGCGAGGAAGGCGCGTTTGTCGGCCACCCGTCCCCCCACGTTGTTGAACAGCTTCCCTCCCGAGTCGACGCGCCGGTAACGCGAGAGCTTGTGGAAGAACTCGTTCCTCGTCCGGCAGAGGGGATTGGAGACGACGAAGGCGCAGAACCGTTCCTTCCGGGCCACGATCGCCGCGGCGTCGGGCGCCGCCGGCTTCACCAGCGACGCGGCATCGGCGTACAGCACCCAGAGGGGGAGACGACGGTGGCGTGGATGGGGATCGTGCCGGAAGGTGAAGGCCCAGTCGCAGTTGAGCCAGTCGGGGCCGACGTTCTCGCCGGTGAAGAAGATCCGGGTGCAGTCGTACGCCAGGTAGTCGCGGCGGCCGGATCCGACGGTGGTGTAGAGGATGAAGTCGGGATCGGCGTCCTGATCGATGCGGAACCGCGGCGCGAGGAGCCGGGTGAAGAAGTTGTCGCGGGGGTCGAACCCGTCCCAGAAACCGACGAAGCGGAGCCGCACGACGGGTCGGTCGTCGTCGGTCGGAGCCATGATCCCCTCCGTCAGCGTGCCGCCAGGAGCGTCGTCACCCGTTCCCACAACGTCCACGACCCGAGGACGATGAAGCCGACGAGACCACGAGGAGCGCGTCCCAGGCGCGGCCGGGACGGAGCCGCGGGTCGAGGGCCCGCCAGCGGAACCACAGCACCGCCACCCCGAGTGCGGCGAGCATCACCGCCTGGGCCATCCCGCTGGCGAGCACCATGGCCACCGGCGCGCGGATGGCGAGCGCGAGCACCAGGGCCACCAGCGGCCAGGCCACCGACAGGCGGCGGGTCCACCTGGCCCGCGAGGCCGCGTCGCCGGGGAGGACGCCGGCCAGGATCAATCCGTCGACCACCATCCGGGCCATGCCCGCGGCGGCCACGAAGAGCGTGGAGTAGAGGACGGCGAACGCCCCCACGAGGAAGGCGCCGTTGGCCCAGGTGCCGAAGACCGGCGCGTACATCGCGCCGAGCGTGCGCACCATCTCGCTCCCTTCCGGGAGCAGTCCGAGCCGGCCGAGGGTCGCCGCGCCGAGGAGGTAGAAGGCGACGGTGACGGCGGTGTAGACGACCATCGAGGCCCAGGCGTCGAGTTGCATGACGCGGAGCCACCCCCGGGCACGCTCCGCCCAGGCCTCCGAGTCGTCGCGCGGCCCCACCGCCACGCCGTAGCCCTTCTCCAGGCACCAGTAGGGGTAGACCATCAATTCGCTCGCCCCCACGCCGATGATCCCGAAGGTCGACAGCGCCGTCAGCAGCGGCGAGAAGCCCTGCCGTTCCTCCGGCAGGCGGAAGGCCAGACCGCTCGAGAACTCGCTCCCCGAGATGGCCCAGGCCGGATCGAGCTGGAGGAGCCCGAGAGCCACGAGCGTGACGAGCGTGAAGGTGCCCACGAGGAGGATCGAGACCAGTTCGATGAGGCGGTAGCGCCCGACCCCCAGGAGCACGGCCGTGACCACGCCGGTGACGACCGCCCAGAACGTCTCGTCGAGCGGCTTCGAGAGCGTCCGCCGCTCGCGCTCCAGTTCGACCAGGCGCGCGTCGAGGGCGTCGGCCCTGGCGTCGTCCCCCCGGCGCCGCTCCGCCGCGGCGAGGATCCGGTCCCGCGCCGCCTCGTCATGGACGCGGTTCCACACGCGTCCGTCCGCCGTCACCGGCAGTCCGGCGGCGAGCGTCTGTGCCACCCCGGAAAGGATCCCCCCCTGCTGCACGAGGACGAGCGCCGTCATCACGGCCCAGGCCCAGTAGATCCAGCCCCTTCCGGCGAAGCGCGGGCCGGGCACGCGGTCGAAGGCGTCGAGCGGGGTGAGTCCCCAGGCGAGCGTCGCCCTGCCGATCTCCACCTGCGCCGCCACCTTGATGACGCAGCCGATGAGGATCAGCCAGAGGAGGAGGAACCCGGCCTGCGCGCCGGTGCTCGTGGTGGCGATCAACTCGCCGCTGCCGACGATCGAGCTGGCCAGGACGATTCCGGGGCCGAGGTGGCGCAGGGCCCCCCCGAGGGTGCGGGGCGGATCGGTGGTCGTCGGCTGGGGATCCCCCATGGTGGACACAGTCTGACCGCTCCGTGCCGCGAAGGAAACCGTCGCCGGGGAGAGCCGTCACCGGGGCCCGTTGCCGGGCCCCGGTGACGCACCGAACCAGGGGATCGTCTGCCGGCGACGGGCGCCGGTCATTTCACCGCGTCGGTGGCGGGGGCGGTGCCCACCACCGGCGCGGTCGCCGCCGGACGCGGGGCCTCGGGAGCCGGCTCGGCGTTCCGCTCGGCGTTCCGCTCGGCGACCGGCCGCGGCGCCATCGTGGCCGGGTCGGCCTGGCGGGCGGTGCGGGTGAGCTCGATCACCGGCTTGAGCGCCGCGACGGCCCGGTCCACCGCCGGCTGGAGCAGCATCACGTCGACGATCATGTGCTGCACGCCCGACACGGTGCCGGCGGCGTCCCGCAGCCCGTCGCGGAGGTCGTGGAGCCGGGCGAGCACGCCCGCGGCGTCGTCGAGGGAGTCGGTGCCGTCGAGCACGCGGTCCTGCAGCGCGAGCAGCCGGCCCAACCGTTCCTCCGCCGGCCCGGTGACGGAGGCCTCCGCCACGAGGTCGGAGGCGATGCGGGAGAGTCGCGTGCCGTTCTCCTCGGCCGCGGCGAGGAGGCTCTCGTTGGCGATCACCGACCGCTCGAGCTTCTCGACGCGGTCCTGCACCTCCCCGGCGCGGGTCACGTCCGCGGAGGTCTCGGCGATCCTCGACAGGAGCGAGCGCACACCCTCGATCGTGGCGTCGCCGGCGATGACGCCGTCGCGGAGCGCGTCCGCCCGGTCCTGCACCTCGGCGGCGCGGGCCACGTCGGGGGCGCTCGCGGCGATGCGGCCCACGAGTGCCTGGACGTCGTGGAGGACGGGCGACACCGCGTCGACCTTGGTCATGCCGGTGGTCAGGTCCTGATGGAGCGTGTCGAGCACGGCCAGGGCGGAGCGTGCCTCACGGGCCACGTCGCGCGAGGCCTGGACCTTGGCCGACAGATCGGCCATCTCGGCGAGCACCGTCGTCGCCTCGCCGACGCTCGAGCCGCGGGAGGCGAGTCCGGCGTGGAGGGCGTCGATCGCGTCGAGCGTCGTGGAGGCCTGCTCGAGCGACCGAGCCTGCTCGGTGATCCGGCCGACGATCTTCTCGTAGCGGGCGAAGGCGGCCTCGGCGTCGCCGAGCTGTCGGCCCTGGATCTGGAGTTGGGCGAGGAGGGCGTTGGTGCCCCGGGCGCCCGCGGCGGTGTCGTTGAGGTCGGCGACGGAGCGGGAGAGGTGGGACACGTGGCGCTCGAGGGCCGCGAGCTGGTGCCAGGCCGGTCGGAGCAGGCCGAACCAGGCGACGAGGAGCATCGTGCCCCCGCCGACGAGGAAGGAGCGGACGTCGAGGCGGACCGCCGGTGCACCGGCGGGGGGTGATCCGTGGGGATTGACGACGGTCATGGGTGGTACTCCTCGGTGGCGACCGAGCACGTGGGGGAGTGGGCAGGGAAGACGGTCCGCCAGACGTCGCCGCGGCCTCCGGGGTGAGATCTCCCGGGCTGGCCGGCCACGATCGACGCCTGGGTAGGCATCGGCAGATTCGCCCGACCGGCAGAGTCGCCCTTGAAGAAGTGGCGGTCGGGCAGACGGTATCGGTTGTCGGGCCCGGCGCGACCACCTGCCGCGGGGGGCCGGTGCGTCGCCTATACTTGCGGCCGATCGCGCGTCCGTAGCTCAATTGGATAGAGCATCGGTCTTCGGAACCGAGGGTTGCAGGTTCGAGTCCTGCCGGGCGTACTGGATTCACGCGTCGCTCGGCCATCCTGGCCGCCGACGCTTTCGAGCCTCCGGCAGGGGGGCGCGAGAGGCGGGCATCCCTGCCCGCGGACGGGAGTGACTCGTCGCTCGGCCATCCTGGCCGCCGACGCTTTCGAGCCTCCGGCTCGGGGCGTGGGAGGCGGGCATCCCTGCCCGCGTGGTTTGGGTCTCCAAACTCGTCCGCGATCGGGC
>CAZMOU010000112.1:0-7183 GCA_964567835.1 uncultured Chitinophaga sp.
GTGCTGTCGCGATTCCCCATCGCCAGCCGTCACCGCCTCTCCCTCCGCCTCGGCACGAAGAAGCCGCGCGGCGCACAGCTCTTGGTGGTGGAATCGCCGGAGGGGCCGCTGCACCTCGTCCACACCCACCTCGGTCTGGGGGAGCAGGAGCGGCGCTGGCAGGTCCAACGCCTCCTCCTGCACCCGCTCTTCCGCTCGGGGGCCGTCCATCCCACGCTCATCGTCGGCGACTTCAACGACTGGCGCGACGCGCTCGGGCACGGCACGCTCGCCGCCGAGGGCTTCCGCCAGGTGACGAGTCCCCCGTCGGCGTTCCGCTCCTTTCCGGCGTGGCTGCCGCTGGGAGCGCTCGACAAGGCCTTCGCGCGGGGGGGCGTCGAGGTGGGGAGGGCCCGGATCGTGCGCACCCGGCTCACGCGCGACGCCTCCGACCATCTGCCCCTGATCGTCGACTTCCACCTCGGCTGACAGGGGCGGCGGGTCAGGCGCCGGTCGCGGCGGCGATCTCGCGGAGCGTTTCCCTGGCCGCCGTCACCGTCGCCTCGATGTCGGCGTCGGTGTGCGCCGCCGAGATGAACAGCGCCTCGTACTGGCTGCAGGGAAGATAGACGCCGCGTTCGATCATGCCCCAGAAGAAACGGGCGAAGGCCCCGGTGTCGCTCCGGGAGGCGCTTTTCCAGTCGGTGACCGGCCAGGGCGTGCCCTTCTGGAAGAACATCGTCATCATGCTGCCGACGCGCGCCACCGTGACCGGGACTCCCGCCGCGGCGGCGGCCGCGCGGAAGCCCTCCTCGAGGCGGGCGCCGGAACGCTCGAGGAGGGCGTAGGGCGGTTCGTCCCCGAGCTGCTCGAGCGTGGCGGTGCCGGCGGCCACGGCCAGCGGGTTGCCCGAGAGGGTGCCCGCCTGGAACACCTTCCCGGCCGGGAGGACATGGTCCATGATCGCCCGTTTGCCGCCGTACGCCCCCAGCGGCAGGCCGCCGCCGACGATCTTGCCGAGCGTCGTCAGGTCGGGGGTGACGCCGAGGAGTTCCTGGGCGCCGCCGTAGGCGAGACGGAAGCCGGTCATCACCTCGTCGAACACGAGCACGCTGCCGTGCTTCTCCGTCAGCCGGCGGGCCGCGAGGAGGAACTCGCGCGACGGCCTCACCAGACCCATGTTGCCGACCACCGGCTCGAGGATCACTCCGGCGATCGAGTCGCCACGCGTGGCGAAGAGGCTCTCGAGCTGGTCGACGGCACCGTAGTCGAGCACGATCGTGTCCTGCGTGGCGCCGGCGGTCACCCCGGGCGAGTCGGGCACGCCGAGCGTCGCGGCGGACGACCCGGCCGCCACGAGGAGCGAATCGACATGCCCGTGGTAGTTCCCGGCGAACTTGACGATCCCGGCGCGCCCGGTGAAACCGCGTGCCAGACGCACCGCGCTCATCGTCGCCTCGGTGCCGGAGCTCACCATGCGCACCTTCTCGACCGACGGCACCGCCGCGACGATCAGCTCGGCCAGCCGGCTCTCCGCCTCGGTCGGCGCACCGTAGCTCGTCCCGCGCGCGAGCGCCCCCTCGATCGCGGCGACGACGCGCAGATGACGGTGTCCGAGGATCATCGGCCCCCAGGAGCCGATGTAGTCGAGATAGCGGTGTCCGTCGACGTCGGTGAGCCACTGCCCCTCGGCGCCGGCGATGAACAGCGGCTCCCCGCCCACGCCGCCGAAGGCCCTCGCCGGGGAGTTGACACCGCCCGGGATGAGCGACTTGGCACGGGCGAAGGCGGCGTGGCTGCGGGGTCGCGGCGTGGTCGGCTCGGTCATCGGGGGGCCTCGGGGGGGAGCGGTGCACGGGGCTCGGGCGTCGTCGGTTCGGCGAGCAGCGCACGCACGCCGCGCAGCGCCTCCTCCGCGTGGGGGCGTCCGGCGTACGTGCCGACGAGACCCTCGAGAAGGGCACGCCGTTCGGCGAGCAGGGAGTCGCGGCGCGAGGGATCGACGGCCGCCGCGGCGTCGGCCCCGAGCCGGGCCGCCGCGGCGAGCGCCTCGTCGATCCGGGTCATGTCCTGCTGCCGTTCCTCGAGGGCCAGCGGCGACAGCCTGGCGATCTGCCGGCGCGCCAGATCGGCCCACAGCGTCTCGTCCTCCCCCTCGACACCGCTCCCGGGGAGTGGCTCGAGCGCGACCAGCGCCTGCAGCGCCTCGACGCAGGCCGACGGGCTCTCCTCTTCGCGGGCCATGGCGGCACGGTAGTCGCGCTCGAGGGGGGAGAGGAGGCGGCCGGTCCGGGCCTTGCGCCGGGTGCGCCGTTCGAGCCTGTCGATGGCGATCGTCCGATCGAGGGATGCCACCTCCCCCCCCCGTGGATCGTCGGGATAGAGGGTGAGGAAGCGTCGGATCGTCTCGGCCGCGTCGCGGAGGTCGCGGTCGTCGGCGGTCGACACCTCCTTGATGCGTCCGTACAGCGCGTCGGCGGAGGGGGGCTGGAGGAGCCACCACCCCCCTCCGAGCACGGCGGCGGCGATGGCGCTGGCGAGGACCCGTTGCCAGAGCGTCTCGCGGGCCTCGTCGCGCGCCCGCCGGGCGCGGTCCGCGCGGTCGAGTTCCGCGAGCGTCGTGTGCCGCCCCCGCGCCGTGCCGTCGACCCGGGTGGTGGCCGCCGCGGCCTGGGGCTCGGCATGGGTGGCGTCGTCCTCCCGCGCCGCGGTGGCCCGCACCGGCCGAGGGGCGGCACCGGGACCGGCGAGCGTCGGGGGCACGGGGCGGACGGGAACCGGGTCGGGGGGCCGGGAGGAGGGTGGGCCGACCATCGTCGTGCGCTCGCCCGCGGCCGGATGCGGCTCCGCCGAGCCACGGAACGGCTCGTCGGCGATCACCAGCTTGTCGACGACGCGGTCCTCGGCGGCCGTGGCGGGGCCCGGGGCCTCGTCGGGCACGTGGGCCTCGAGCGCCGAGAGCAGCCTCTGGAGCGCAAGCGCGCTGGCCGGACGGGCGTCCGGATCCTTGGCCAGGAGCCGGTCGATGAGGGTGTCGAGCTCCGGCGGCACCCCCTCCGCCACCGAGCAGACGCGCGGCGCCTGGCAGCGCCGCTGTTTCTCGATCACCTCGGTCACCTGCGTGCCGCGGAACGGCGGCCGACCGGCGAGCATCGCGTACATCACGAGCCCGAGCGCGTAGAGATCGGCGCGGGCGTCGACCGGCAGCCCCGCGGCCTGCTCCGGCGCCATGTACTCCGCCGTTCCCACGATGTTGCCGTGGGCGGTCTGCGCGGCGGCGCCGAACAGCTTCGCGATGCCGAAGTCGGCGAGCTTGACCCCTTCGGCGGGCGGCCGGTCCTCGGCGACGAGGAGGTTCGACGGCTTCAGGTCGCGGTGGATGACCCCCTGGTCGTGCGCCACCTTCAAGGCCCGGGCCACGGCGTTGGCGGTGGCCACCGTCTCGCGCCAGGTGAATCGACGGCCGGAACGCAGCAGCTGCTCGATCGTCTTGCCGCGCACCAGCTCCATGGCGAAGTAGGGCTGGTCGTCCTCCTCGCCGAAGGCGAGCAGTTGCACGATGCCCGGATGCCGCAGCCCCTTGAGCGTCTCGATCTCGGCGCGGAAGCGCGCCTGGAGACCGGCGTCGTCGGCGAGATGGGAGGCGAGGACCTTCACCGCCACCGGCTCGCCGGTGGTGGTGTCGACCGCCTCGTACACCGATCCCATGCCGCCCCGACCGAGGCGCTCGCCGATCCGGTAGGGTCCGAGTCGTTCCGGTGGCATGGGCGTCGGGGGGCGGATGACGGCGGCGGGTTCCACCCCCGCGGGGCGGCGTCGCCGACCATTGTCGGTGCATCGGGTAGAACTGTCGAACCGGCAGGCTTCCGGGCCGCGAAGGCGCGTCCTGCCCCCCTCCGCACCCCCCCGCCCTCGCCCCCCGCCCACCCCGTATGACCAGCCCCGTCCCCGCCCCGCGCGGTGTCCCCGGACCGGGAACCACGCGTCTCCTCGCCGCCGACACCAATCAGGCCCTCGGCCTGGCGGAATACTGCCTCGACTTCCTCCGGGGTGGGCCCACGGTCGGCGCGGCGACGCTCGAACGGCTCGAGCGCTTCCATGTCGATGCCATCGGCTGCGGCGTCTCGGCGCTGGCCGCAGGGGCCAACGCCCCCACCGTACTGCGCCGCGAGGCGCTCGCCTCCCCTCCGGCGGCGGGGAGCCGAGGGGCGATCTGCCTGGGGAGCCTGAGGCCGGTGTCGGTCGAGAAGGGGGTGGCGGCGGACTGCTCCGCGGTCCGCGAGTGGGATTCCAACGGCACGAACTTCGGCCACGACGCCGCCAAGGGGCGGGTGGCCGGGGAGTTCGGGCACAACGACTTCTACCCGGTCGCCCTCGCGGCGGCCCGCGAGGCGCGGCTCGACGGCGACGCCACCCTCCGCGTGATGCTCCTCATCGACGAGATCCGCGGGCGGCTCGCCGAGGTCTTCGCGCTGCGCGCCTTCGCCATCGACCACGTCCACCACGGCGCCGTGGCGAGCGCGGCGGCCTTCGCGGCGGCGCTCGGCGGCGATGCCGGCGTGATCGAGTCGGCGATCGGGATGGTGGTGGCGCATTACGTCCCCACGCGCGCGATCCGTGCCGGGCACCAGTTGTCCGACAGCAAGGGGGCCTCCGCCGCGCTGGCCGCGGAGACGGCGGTATCGGCCGCGCGGCGGGCGCTGGCCGGATTCCTCGGGCCGCGCGACGTGTTCCGCAATCCGCTGGCGATCTACCGCCGCAACGTCCCCTGCCCCGATGGCAGGAGCCCTTTCGATCTCGAACTCGGCCTCTCCGGCGACGCCTTCGCGATCCACGCCATGCACTTCAAGCTGGGGCTCTACGAGCACCAGTCCGCCGGCGCGCTCGAGGCCCTCTTCAAACTCTTCGCGCGCCTTCCCGGTCTCGCCGCCGATCCGGAGGGGATCCGTCGGATCGAGGTGGCGATCTACGAGCCCGCCTTCTCCATCATCGCCGACCCGGCGAAACGGACCCCGACGACGCGGCAATCGGCCGACCATTCGCTCCCCTACATCGTGGCGCGGACGATCCTCAAGGCGCGGGAGGCGGCGCGGCGCGGCGAGGCTCCGGGATGGGCGTCGGCGATGCTCCTTCCGGCCGATTACGACGGCGACCGCATCACCGACCCGGAGGTGCGGGCGCTGGTCGATCGGATGGCGATCATCCACGGCGGCCCGGAGTACGACGCCCTCTACCCCGACGGGATCCCCACGAGCGTGTCGATCGACCACGCGTCGTACGGCAGGATCGAGAGCGGGCTCGTGCGCCATCCGCTGGGGCATGCGAGGTCCGATCCCGTCGGCACCGGGCGGATGGCCGATCTGAAGTTCGACCGGTTGGTGGCGGGCGCCGTCGACGACGTCGCGGCGCTGCGGGATCGGGTGCGGCTGGCGGGGAAGACGGCGGACGAGGTGGCGACGCTCCATGGATTTCCCATTCACGGGTGTGATCCCGGTTGACAAGCCCGCCGGGGTGACGAGCCGACGCGTCGTCGATGCGGTGGCGCGCGCGGCGCGGATGAAGACGGTCGGCCATGCCGGCACGCTCGACCCGCTCGCCAGCGGCGTGGTCGTCGTCTGCCTGGGGCACGCCACGCGCCTCGTCGATCACCTCCACGCGCAGACGAAGCGCTACGCCGCCACCTTCCTCCTCGGGCGCTCGAGCCCGTCCGACGACCTGGAGACGCCGGTGGAGGAGGAGCCGGGGCCGCGCGTGCCGTCGCGGGAGGAGATCGAGGATGCCGTGGCACGGTTCCGGGGCGACATCCTCCAACGCCCCTGCGACTACTCCGCCGTCCACGTCGACGGGAAGCGGGCCTATCGCCTCGCCCGCCAGGGCAAGCCGGTGGACCTCGCTCCCCGACCGGTACGGATCGAGCGGCTCGTGGTCGACGCCTGGGAGTGGCCCCGGCTGGCGCTCGACATCGAGTGTTCCGCCGGGACGTTCATCCGCGCCATCGGCCGCGACCTGGCGCTGGCCCTGGGGACGCGCGCCGTGATGGAGTCGCTGCGGCGCACCCGCGTCGGGCCCTTCGACCTGGCGTCGGCCCGGTCGCTCGACACGCTCGATCCCGCCGGGCTCGCCGCCGCCCTCCGCCCCCCGCTCGACGCCCTGCCCCACCTGCCCCGGGTCGTCCTCGTCGGCGCCGATCTCGAGCACGCGGTCCGCGGCGGGCTCCTTCCCCACGATCCCGGGAGGCTGCCGGCCGACGCGTCGACGGCGGCGGCCGTCGATGCGGACGGCCTCCTCGTCGGCATCCTCGCCCGCCTGGAGAGCGGCGCGTGGCGGCTGCGACCGAACTTCCGTGGCACGGGGTGAGCGCCGACGCCCGCCGGCCCGGGGAGTTGACGGCGCGCCACCCGGGGCGTGAGATTGACGCCCCTGCGGGGCCGACGGTGACGGCGCTGCCGGCGGGGACGAGCGACCGGGCAGGCGGGGCATGACGCGATGAAACGGGCGACGAAAGCATGGCACGGCCCCGTCCGGGGCCCGTACCGGTCGGTCCTCCCGTTGACCGCCCTGCTCCTCGCGGGCCTCGTCGGCTCCGTCCCACGGCCGCTCTCCGCCGCCAACGTCCATGTGGCGCCCGACGGCGACGACGCCGCCGACGGCCGCCCCGGCCGACCGGTGGCCACGCTGCGCCGGGCGCTCGACATCGTCGCCGGCATCCGGGCCCGCGCCGCGGTGACCGTGCCGGTGACCGTCGAGGTCGCCGACGGCCGCTACGAACTGGCGGAGACGCTCGTCATCGGGGCTGCCGACTCGGGCACCGAGAAGGCGCCCACGGTCATCAAGGCGGCCACCGGCGCGAGGCCGGTCTTCAGCGGCGGCCGGCGGATCGGCGGGTGGGTGGTGACGACGGTCGACGGCCGGCCGCGCTGGACCGCCACGCTCCCGGAGGTGAAAGCGGGCAAGTGGCGCTTCGCGCAGCTCTTCGTCGACGGGCAGCGGCGCTTCCGTCCGGTGCTCCCCGCCGCGGGCTGGTTCACCGTGCGCCGCGCGCTCGAACCGTCACCGGCCGCGGAGGGAAAGGGACACGACCGTTTCGTGGCCGCGGCCGCCGACGTGGCGCGCGACTGGGCCGACCGCGACGCCGTGGAACTCGTCGCCGTCCATCCATGGAGCATGTCGCGGTTGCGGATCGCCTCGATCGAGCCGGCGGAGA
>CAZMOU010000112.1:7193-15401 GCA_964567835.1 uncultured Chitinophaga sp.
CTCGAACGCCGACTGGGGGGCGTTCCCCGCCGGGGCCCGCTTCCGCATGGAGAACGTGCGCGAGGCCCTCGGGCCCCCCGGGTCGTGGTATCTCGACGTCCCCACCGGCACGCTCACCTATTGTCCGCTCGACGGGGAGTCGCCGGAGACGACGGAAGTCGTCGCGCCGCGCCTCGACACGCTCCTCACGATCCGCGGTGACACGGCCGAGAAGCGGAAGGTGTCGTATCTGCGCATCGAGGGCCTCGCCTTCGCACATGGCAACTGGACGATGGCGCAGCGCGGTCAGTCCTTCGCGCAGGGCGACCTCAACGTGGGGGCGGCGGTGACCCTGGCCGGCGCCCGCGAGGTGACGCTCGCGCGGGTCGGCATCCGCCACGTCGGTCGCTACGCCCTGGCCTTGGGGGTGGGTACGCACGACTGCCGCGTCGAGGGATGCGAGTTCGTCGATCTCGGTGCCGGCGGCGTCATGGTCGGATCGATCGCGGCGCCCGGCGACCTGTTCACCGCCGTCTCGCGCAACGTCGTCCGTGACTGCACGATCCGGGCGGGCGGCCGCCTCCACCCCGCGGGGATCGGCGTGTGGATCGGACAGGCTGACCACACCACCCTCGAGCGCTGCGACATCGCCGATTTCACCTACACCGGTGTGTCGGTCGGTTGGACCTGGGGCTACGGGGCCACGGCGTCGCACCACACGGTGGTCCGCGGCAACCACGTCCACGGTCTGGGTCAGGGGGTCCTCTCCGACATGGGGGGCGTCTACACGCTCGGCGCCGGCCCGGGCGTGGTCGTCGAGGAGAACCACGTCCACGACGTCGCGAGCCACGGGTACGGCGGCTGGGGGCTCTACGCCGACGAGGGATCGACCGGGGTCGTGATGCGGCGCAACGTCGTCCACGACGTCACCTCGGGCTGCTTCCACCAGCACTACGGCCGGGACAACGTCGTCGAGAACAACGTCTTCGCCGCCGCGCGTGACTGGCAATTGCAGCGCACCCGGGTGGAGGACCACACGAGCTTCCGCTTCGAAAAGAACGTCGTCTGGTGGTCCGGCGCGGGCAGGCTCGCCGAGGGGGACTGGACGAAGCGGATCGTGGCCCGGGACAACCTCTACTGGCACGAAGGCGGCCCGGTCCTCTTCCCCGACGGCAAGGATCTGGCGGCGCGGCAGGCGGCGGGTGTGGACCGCGGATCCCGCGTCGCCGACCCGCTGCTCGCCGATCCTGCCGCGGGGGACTTCACGCTCCAGCCCGACTCCCCCGCCTTCGCCCTCGGGGTCGAGCCGATCGACCTCTCGGCGACCGGTCGCGAGACCGAACCGTCGCTGTCCTTGGCGCTGCCGCCGGTGCCGTCCCCCTGGCCCGAGGCCGCCGCGGCCGGCCGCTGACGCGCCCACGCGTCTCACGCGGGTCGCGGAAAGGACGCGACGGCGATGCCGGCCGCACCGAGCGCCGCGCGGACGCTCCGGGCGAGCGCCGCGGCGCCGGGGGTGTCGCCATGGACGCAGGCGGTGTCGGCGACCACCGGCAGGTCGCGGCCCGCGGCGGAGCGCACGCGTCCGTCGAGCACCATCCGCACCAGCCGAGCCGCCACCGGTTCGGGGTCGGTGAGGATGGCCCCCGCCGCGCCCCGCGGCAGGAGGCGGCCGGCGTCGTCGTAGCCGCGGTCGCCGAAGACCTCCGCGGCCGCCGCCAGACCGTGGCGCCGCGCCGCCTCCACGAGCGCGCCGCCGGAGAATCCGACGACGACGAGGCCCGGGTCGACGCTCGCCACGGCGTGCACGATCGCCTCGGCGACCGCGACGTCGTCGACGGAGCGGTGGTAGAGGGCGCCGTGCGGCTTGACATGGTGCAGCCTCGCCCCCGCGCTCGCCACGACCGCGGCGAGCGCGGCGATCTGTCCGGCGACCACCTTCCCCAGCGCCGCCGGCGCGAGCGAGACCGTCCGGCGCCCGAATCCCTCCCGGTCGGGGTATGACGGGTGGGCGCCGATCGCGAGGCCGCGGGCGAGCGCCGCCCGCACCGTGGCCTCCATCGATGCCGCATCGCCGCGATGGCCGCCGCAGGCCACGTTGACGCTCGTCACGTGCTCCATGATCCCTTCGTCGGCGCGGCGCGACGCCGATGCGTCGGGCGTGTCGGCGTCCCACTCGCCGAGGTCGGCGTTGAGATCGATCGAGCGGCGCGGGGCGGCGTCCGGTCTCATCGCCGGCACTCCCAGCCGACGCGGCGGCGTTCGAGATCCCGTTCGCGGGCCGCGAGGAGCCGACGTGCCTCGTCGATCTCCACCGCGACGAAGCGGACACGCTCGCCCGGACGGGCCTGCCCCAGTCGGGGCAGATCGACCGTCGCCACGACGGCGATGCGGGCGTAGCCCCCCGTCACCGGGGCGTCGACGCCGACGAGGATGGGAGCGCCGTCCGGCGGCACCTGGATCGTGCCGGGGACGAGCGCCTCCGAGAGGATGCCGCCCGGCCCGGCCAGTCGCGGGCCCTCCAGCCGCAGCCCCGTCCGGTCGGAGGCCCGGCCCACGGTGAAGCTCTCGCCGAGGAGGAGGTCGCGGGCCGCGGCGGGGAAGCGGAGCCACTCCGGTCCCGCCACCACGCGGAGGATCGTGTCCCCGCCGCGGCGGTCCGCGGTCGGAGGAGCCACCGTCCGGGGAAGCACGCTGATCGACGAGGGGTCGCGCGGCGGGGGCAGGCGGGCCGGTCCGCTGGCCAGCGTGTCCCCGGCGCGGAGGCGACGCCCGCGGTGGCCGCCGAACCCGGCCCGCAGGCAGGTCGAACGACTCCCGAGGACGACTGGCACGTCGATCCCGCCGTCGATCGCGAGGCAACCGCGGATGCCGGAGCCGGCGCGGAGGACGGCGTCGGAAGGGGGCGGGCCGAGCGTGAGGACCGCCCCTTCCGGCAGCCAGACGGCATGCCGCGCGGGGAGGGGCACCGTCCCATCGGCGGGCGTGGTGGCGGTCGCCGCGAACTCCCCCCCCGCGAACGCCACCCAGGCACCGCGCAGGAACTCGACGCAGGGGCCCTGGAAGGTGAACTCGAGGGCGGCGCTCGAGTCGGGGTTGCCCACGAGGAGATTCGCCGTGCGCAGCGCGAGCGGGTCGGCGGCGCCCCCCGTCGGCACGCCGGCGGCGCGCCAGCCGGGGCGCCCGGCGTCCTCCACGGTCGTGGCGATGCCCGGGACGCGCAGCCGGAGCGTCGTTCCGACTCCGTCGCCGATCCCGTCGTCGGGGAGGGTTGGGCCGGCGGCCGCGGCGGCGGTCGGCACGAATCGGACGCGGTCCCCGGTGCGGAGCAGCGCCGGGGGATCGCGCGTCGGATCGAAGAGCGGGGAGTCGGTGCGGCCGATGACGTGCCAGCCGCCCGGACTCGAGCGCGGGTAGATCCCGGTCTGCGCCTCGGCGATCGCCACCGACCCCGCCGGGACGGCCGTCCGCGGCGTGGCCCGTCGCGGCAACCGCAGGGCCGGGGGCAGGCCGAGGAGGTAGGGGAACCCCGGAGCGAAGCCGATCATGCCGACGGAGTGCGTGGTGCCGACGTGCAGACGGACGACCTCGGCGGCCGACAGGCCCGTGGCGGCGGCGACGGCGTCGAGATCGGGCCCCGCCTCGTCCCCGTAGCACACCGGGATCTCGAACTGCCGGGGCGACGGTCGCGCGCCTTCGCCCGGGTCGGCGACGCGACGGCGGACCTCGTCGTGGAACGTCGCGGCATCGGTGCGGTCCGGGGCGAAGCACACCGCCAGGGTGGTGAAGGTGGGGAGCAGATCGACGAGCCCCGCGGGAGGGTCGGCAGAGAGGCTGTCGGCGGCGGCGCGGACGCGCGCGGCGGCCGCGCTGTCGGCCCCGCTGCCCATGCGGAGGACGAGCGCGGCGTCCCCGAGCGGCTCGACGGTGAACGACGGGAGGGGCATTCGGCGTTCGGCCCGGGGTCCGGATCGATCGTGGGGCCGCGGCGGGCACGGTTTCCTGCCACCCCTGGCCGCGTGGAGGGGTAGGGTACGTCCGACGCGCCGTCGACAGTCGGCACGTCGGTTCGTATCGTGGAGGCGGGGCGGGGACGCAGTTTCGCATCCGCGGGACTCGACCGGAACCTCCCGTCCCCGAAACCGCCCCGCGGGGCGTCGGTGCCGGGAGTGGTCCGGCACGGGAGGGCTGACGATGCCGGCGCGCGAGATGCATCCCCACCGGTCGCCGATGAGCCGGCGGACCGCCGTGCAGGCGGGGGCCATCGGCCTCCTCGGGCTCTCGCTCGACGGGGTGGCGGCGGCCAGGGCCGCGACCGGGGACGCGCCGCGTCCGCCGAAGTCGGTGATCTACGTGTTCCTCTCCGGCGGGCTCGCCCAGCACGAGAGTTTCGATCCCAAGCCCGACGGACCCCTCGACATCCGTGGCACGTTCAAGGCGATCGCCACGAGGACCCCGGGCCTGCAGGTCTGCGAGCACATGCCGCTCCTCGCCGGTCGGAGTGACAGGTGGGCGGTGGTGCGCTCGCTCACCCATCCGAGCAACGACCATTCCGCCGGCCATCACATCATGCTCACCGGCCGGTCGGACATCCCGGTGGGCTTCGATCCGAGCGCCCCCAAGAAGACCGACTGGCCGTCGCTCGCGGCCCTCGCCACGCACCTCGTTCCCGCGAGGAACAACCTTCCCCCCGCGATCGTCCTCCCCGAGAAGATGATCCACCGCACCGGGCGCGTGATCCCGGGGCAGTTCGCGGCGCTCCTCGGCCGCCAGCACGAGCCCTTCTTCCTCGATTGCTCCCCCTACAACCCGGTCAATTACGGCGCGTACCCCGAATACCTCTTCCACCACCACGACGGGCCGGCGACGCAGGATCTCCACTTCCGCTCGCTCGATCTCACCGTGCCGCAGTCGCTCGTGGGGGGTCGACTCGAGAACCGCTTCGCCCTCCGCGACGCGATCGACCGGCAGCGGGCCGAGATCGAGAAGACCGCCGACGAGCGCTCCTTCGACCGCTACCGCGACATGGCCGCCTCGCTCCTTCTCGATCCCGAGGTGGCCGCTGCCTTCGACATCTCGCGGGCCGACCCGAAGCTCCGCGAGGCCTACGGCGAGAACGCCTTCGGCTGGTCGCTCCTCCTCGCCGCCCGGCTCGTGGAGGCGGGGGTGGGGATGGTGCAGGTGAATCTCGGCAACAACGAGACCTGGGACACGCACGAGTCCGCCTGGACGAACCTCGAGCGTCACCTCCTCCCGCCGATGGACCGCGGCATGGCGGCGCTGCTGGACGATCTCGGATCGCGCGGCCTCCTCGACGACACGCTCGTCGTCATGGCGGGCGAGTTCGGGCGGACGCCGAAGATCAGCACGCTCGCCGGGGCCCGCGAGGCGGGCCGCGATCACTGGGGCCGGGCCCAGAGCGTGTTCTTCGCCGGCGGCGGCGTTCGCGGCGGCACGGTGGTGGGGAGCACCGACAAGTTCGGCGGCGAGCCGGCGAGCGACCCCTTCCGCCCCGAGGACATGGCCGCCACGATCTGGCAGGCCCTCGGCGTCGCGCCGCACGCCGGCTGGACCGACACCATCGGTCGCCCGTTCCCCGTCTGCGAAGGCAAGCCGATCGCGCCGCTGTTCGGGTGAAGGGCGGATCGGGCCCCTCACCCTCCCCGGGCGGCCCGTCGTCGCCACGACGCCTCGAAGAACCCGCGGCGCCGCGCACGCACCGCGTCCGCGCTGAACAGACGCTCCACGAGCCAGCGCATGCCGCCGCGCAGTTCGTCCGCCGTCATTCCCCGGGGAACGTGGTTCACGTCGAACAGCGTGCACAGATCCCACCGGCCCGGCTCGACGATCCTCCCCTCGGCGAGGAGACGGTCGTAGAGCGGCGTGCCCGGAAAGGGGGTGAGGACGGTGATCTGCACCTCGTACAGCGGCACCTCCATGGCGAACGCGAGGACGCGCTCGAAGATGTCCGGGCCGTGGCCGTCGAGGCCGAGGATGAAGCAGCCGTTGACGGAAATGCCCTCCGCCTGGATGCGGCGCACCGCCTCGACGGCGCCGTCGAAGCGCCGCCGCTTGAAGTTCGACCTGGCCTCGATGCCGTCGAGCGCGTTTCCTTCGGGGCTCTCGAGGCCGACGAGCACCTGCCGGCACCGCGATCGGCGCATGAGGGTGAGCAATTCCGGGTCGTCGGCCACGGAGATGTCGGTCTCGGTGAACCATTTCACGCCGGTGGGCTCGAGCGCCCGGCACAGGTCCCTCCCCCAGGCGTGATCGACGAAGGTGTTGTCGTCGGCGAACTCGATGAAGGGGTTCGGATGGAGGCGCCGCACCGCCTCGACGTCGCGGATGACGTCGGCGACGGGTCGCTTGCGGTAGGGCTGTCCGAGGGTGACGTTCGAGGCGCAGAAGTCGCATCGCCACGGGCATCCGCGCGTCGTCTGCACCGGAAAGCGGGAGTAGGGGCGGCCGGCGAGGAGGTCGTAGCGCGGCGCCGGCAGCGAGCGGACGTCGAGCGGGGGATGGTCGGTGGCGTTCCAGACGCGCGGCGCGTCGCCGCGCGCGATCGCCTCCACGGCGAGCGGCCAGGTCGTCTCCCCCTCGCCGATGAACACGTGGTCGGCGTGGGCGAGCGCCTCCTCCGGCAGCACGGAGACGTGCAATCCGCCCATCGCCACCTTCACCCCCGCGGCACGGAGACGATCGGCCACCGCGTAGGCCTCGAAGACCTGCGCGGAGAACGTACTGATCGCCACGAGATCGCAGTCGTACGCCTCCGCCGGCTCGGCCCCGTCGCGTTCGGCGTCGAAATAGCGGAGCGTGTGCCCGGGGGGCGTGCAGGCGGCGAGGGAGAGCAGCCCCAGGCTGGGGAGGGCGGAGAGGACGCGGCCCCGCTCGCGCAGCCCCGGGTCGTGGGCCCGCAGGCCGCTCATCGCCAGGAAGCCGATCTTCATGGCGGGGGGATCCGCAGCGTCTCGATGGCGGCGATGACGAGCGCGACGACCGGGACGACGAAGGCGTGCCGGAACCCGCGCCTCCACGCCGTGAGGAAGCAGACCGTCGGCATCGTGACGCCGCCGACGAGGAATCCCAACGCGGCGTGCCGCGCCGACTCGGGCGGATCCGGGGGCAGCGGGGTGAGGCTGAAGAGCACGTTGAGCATGCCGAGGGTGTTCAGGAAGGGGTGGCAGAGACGGTGCAGGCGGCGGCGGGTGACGGCCGCCGACCGAGCCGTCGCGGTGGAGGAACAGGCCGATGTCGCCCCGCGCGCGAAGGGGCGGGGCTCGGGGCGCCCTCGTGGCACTTCCCCGCCGCCCGGCGAAGTCTATCCCGGGGGATCGCCGTGCCGCCGGAGGCCCCGGCAGCCGGGGAAGCGGAGGCGAAGTGCGAATGTGGTGCAGCCCGTCGGGGGGGCCGCGACGTAGAATGCCGTTTCTCCACGGCGCCTGTGGAATCGGCGCCGGTCCACGAGGACTCCCCTCCCGATGCCCCCCACCCGCCTCCCGGTCGTGTCCGCGATGCTCGTCGCCCTGGCGGGGATCGCCGGCGCTGCCGAGCCGACGATCTCGTTCGACCGGGACGTCCGGCCGATCCTCTCCGACACCTGCTTCCAGTGCCACGGGCCCGACGGCGTCCACCGCCAGGCGGGCCTGCGTCTCGATCGGCGCGACAGTGCCACCGCCGAGGCGGCGAGCGGCCAGAGGGCGATCGTCCCGGGGGATCCGGCCGCGAGCGAACTCGTCGCCCGCATCCTCTCCGACGACCCCGACGTCGTCATGCCGCCGCCGCAGTCGAAGCTCGGGAAACTCACGGCCGAGCAGGTCGCGATCCTCGAGGCGTGGATCGCCGCCGGCGCCGAGTACGAACCCCACTGGGCCTTCCAGCCGGTCAAGGCGCCGGTGGTGCCGCCGGAGACGCCCCAATCGGGCGCCCATCCGATCGATCGCTTCGTCGCACCGCGCCTCGCCGCCCGCGGCCTCGTCATCCAGCCGGAGGCCGACCGGGCCACGCTCGTGCGGCGCGTGACCTTCGACCTCACCGGGCTCCCGCCGACGCCGGAGGAGGTGGCGGCGTTCGCCGCCGACGACGGGCCCGACGCGTACGACCGCCTCGTCGATCGCCTCCTCGCGAGCCCGCGGTACGGCGAGCGGATGGCGGTCGACTGGCTCGACGTCGCACGCTACGCCGACAGCTACGGCTTCCAGGTCGACCGCGAGCGCGACATGTGGCCGTGGC
>CAZMOU010000113.1:0-15383 GCA_964567835.1 uncultured Chitinophaga sp.
GGCCCGAGAGGCCGTGCACCTTGTCGATCACCTCCGTGAACTGCCCGCTGATCTGGGCGACCCGTCCGACCCCCGCCTTCACCTCCGCCGCAAACCGCTCCATTTCCCCCACCCCCGCCTGCACCGCGGTCTGCATCTGCTCGACCAGCCGCTCGATGTCGAGCGTGGCCACGGCGGTTTGGTCGGCGAGCCGGCGGATGCCCCGGGCCACGACGATGAAGCCCTGCCCGTAGGCCCCCGCCTTCTCCGCCTCGATGGCGGCGTTGATGGAGAGGAGGTTGGTCTGGTCGGCGACCTTGGTGATCGTGGTGACGGCGAGGTTGATGTTCGCCGCCCGCTCGCTGATCACCGCCAACTTGGCGCTGAACGACGTGGTGCTCTCCGCGAGTTGGCGCATGGTGCCGTCCATGCTGGCGAGGTTGCCGCGTCCCTCGGCCGCCATGTCGCCGGTGTGGGCGGCCATGTCGTTGACCTCGGTCATGGTGCGCACGAGTTCCTGACTCGTCACCGAGATCTCCTTGACGGCGGCCACCGCCTCGGTGGTCGAGGCGCCGTAGTCGGCGATGACCTGCTGCTGCTCGGCGCTCGTCGCCTGCATCGCGGTCGAGGTCGAGATCAACGCCACGGAGGAACGCTGGATCCGCCCGATGAGACCGCGGAGATCGTTCGTCATGGTGTGGATCGCCGCGAGCAGCGCACCGGTCTCGTCGTCCGACGTCCCCACGACGGTGCTGCGCAGGTCCCCGGCGGCGACCTGTCTGGCGATCTGGACCGCCATCCGGATGGGGTTCGAGATGGTGCGGGCCACGACCGAGGCCGCCAACGAGACGCCGAGGATGGTGGCCAGCGAGAGACCGATCACGAGCGCCCGCTGGAAGTCGACGAGCGAATAGGCCTCGCGCAGATCCTGCTTGACGGCCATCCCCCATCCGAGGCTCGGCAGGTGTGCCCACGTCGCCGCGACCTTCTGCCCGCGGTAGTCGGTGACGATCCCCTCGCCGCCGTTGCCATCGACCGCGGAGGCGAGACCGGAATCGCGTTGCGTGGCCGTCGGCACGCGCAGGCGGAAGGCGGCGTCGGGGAGGTGGCGCACCGGTGCGGTCACCACGACGTCGTCGCCCGCCCGCGCGCCGACGACCACCTCGCCGGTCTTGCCCAGGTTGGTCCAGTCCTCGAGGATCGACCAGATTCGGGACGGGCCGAAGCCGAAGGCCAACACGCCGACGAGACGGCCGTCCTCCAGCACCGGGGCCACGGCGAAGGCGACCGGATCGAGCGAGGGGCCGTAGGCATGGAAGGCCGTGAGTTCCGTCTGGAGCATGGCCCGGGAACGGGTGAAGCCGGAGGCCAGCGGGGTGGTGGCGAGGCCCCCGGAGAGGAGGGACGCGCCGGCGGGGAAGGACTCGCTGTTCGACAGGGCGATCCGGCCCCCGTCGTCCGCGAGCACCACGCGCGAGAAGCCGAGCGATTCCGCGACGGCGTCGAGGAACGACGGGTCGGGCGAAGCGGCACCCGACTCGATCTGCCGGGGGGCGGCGGCGGGGGAGGACCCGAGGATGGAGACGACGTCCGGCAGGCGGGCGATGGCGGTCGCCTCGCGGATCCGGTCCGATGCGTAGCTCTCGATCAACTCCGCCTTCGAGGCCGCGATCTGGGTCAGGTTGACGCGCACCGACTGCTCCATCGTCCTGGTGGCGAGCCTGGCGGTCGTGGCGGTGAGGATCGCACAGGGCACCAGGGCGATCACCAGGAACCAGAACAGCAGCCGTCCGACGATGGAGCGGCCGGAGCGGTGGGAAAGGGGCGTGGAGGGTGTCATGGCGGGCCGTCGCTCTCCCGCGTCGGCGCCTCGGCACCGGCATCGGAGCCGGCGGCCGCCGCACGACGCCCCGCCCTGGCCCGCTCCGTGGCCGCGAGGAAGCGCGTCCACTCGGCCCGCGAACGGGTGATCGGGAACGGCACCGGACGGGCGGGGCGTTCGCTCGTCCACACCGCCTCCACCAGTCCGTCGGGGCGGACGCGGCCGATCGACAGCGTCCGCCAGGCATGCTGCGTGGCGGGATCGACGGCGATCACGCCCTCGGGGGTCGCTCGCGTCTGCCGGCGCAGTGCCGCCCGCACCGCCAGCGCCTCGGTGGTTCCCGCCGCCCGCACCGCGTCCGCCCAGAGCATGATCGCCTCGTAGGCCGACAGCGCGCGCTCCGACACCGGACGATCGCCCCCGCCGCCCGGCGCGGCGGTCCGGGTCGTCTGCCGATCGGCCGGGCGGTCGATGTCGTGGAGATACCCCGCGGCCACGTAACTGCCCGCGAGGTCGTCGCGCGGCAGGACGCGCAGGTCCTCGTCGTCGAGGCCGACGAGGAGCACCGGCATGTCGGCCGAGCGGACGCCCGCCTCGCGGAGCCGGCGGAGGAGTTGGGCCGTGGCATCGACCGGCAGCAGGCTGCAGACCATGTCGGGTCGGAGCGAGACGATCGACCGTACGGTCCGGGCCACGTCGGTCGAGCCGGGGGGCAGGTATTCCTCACCGACGACCGAGCCGCCGGTCGCCGCCAGTTGGTCCCCCGCGACCGCGATGGCGGCGCGGGACCAGGTGTCGTCGACGCCCACCATGAAGAACCGGTTCGCCGCGAGTGCCTCGCGGCACCATGCCACGGCCGGACCCACCGACTGGTTGGGAAGCGGACCGAGCGACACCACCGCCGGCGACTCCTCGAAGCCCTCGTGGCGGGCGGGGCAGACGAGCAGGTGGTCGGCGGCCTCGACGACCGGGACGACCGCGCGGCGGCTGGCCGACGTCGCGCAGCCGACGATCACGTCGACCTTCTCCTCGCGGATCAGACGCTCCGCGCGTTTCGCGAACGACGCTGGATCCTCCCCTCCGTCGGCGACCACCAGGCGGATCTTGCGGCCGAGCAGGCCGCCGGTGCGGACGAGTTCGTCGACGGCGAGCGTCTCCCCGTCGACCATCGTCCGCTCGGCGGAAGCGGCCGCTCCGGCCCGCGTGTGGAGGACGCCGACGACGATCGTCGGTTGTCGGTTCCAAGGGGTGCCGAGGAACCACCACGCCAGGGCGGCGAGCGGGAGCCCGAAGAGGAGCCACGGCCAGGCCGCCATCCACGGCGAGACCTGCGGGACCCGCTGGATCACCGGGTTCGGGACGCCTGAAGACCGCATGGGCATGGGACGATGACGGGGGGGTGGGCGGAGCAAACACCGCCTCCGTCAATCTTTGCCCATCTTTTCAGCCCGGGCGACCCCCGGGCACGTTTTCCTGCCGGGCGCCCGCGGTACGACCGTCCCAGATGGCCCCCCGGGCCGTTCAACCGGCCTTGGAGCGGAGCACCGGGGTGGAGGGGGACTGGTCGTCCGCCACCCGGAGTCGGAGCGTCGCGTTCGGCGGAGCCCTTCGTTCCTGCGTGAAACCACGCTTCCCGGAGCCGAGGAAGTCCCGCAGGTGGAGCACCGGCCCCGCCCTGAACTCGACCCGCAGGGGCTCGAGCACCTCCGGCCAAGTGAGCCCGCGCCGGTAGATCACCCGGTAGGCGTTCTTGAGGTCGGCGATGTCCTCCGCCGTGTGCCCGCTGCGGCGGAGGCCGACCACGTTCAGGCCGACGATGCATCCGCTCTGCCCGTCCACGAGCATGAACGGCGGGATGTCCTGCGTGACGCGGGCGTGTCCCCCGACCATCGCCAGGCGTCCGATGCGGCAGAACTGGTGAACGGCGACGGCGCCCGACACGAAGGCCTTGTCCTCGACATGGACATGCCCGCCGAGCATCGCGCCGTTGGCGAAGATGCACCCGTTCCCGACGACGCAATCATGGCCGAAGTGGACCCCGGCCATGACGTAGTTGCCGCTTCCCACGATCGTGTCGCAGCCCGGCTTGAGGCCGCGGTGGATCGTGACATGTTCGCGGAAGACGTTGTGGTCGCCGATGAGGATGCGGCCGATGTCGGTCGGGCGGGCGACGTGCTGCGGAGCGCCGCCGACGACGGAGTGCTCGCAGAACTCGTTGTGGCTCCCGGCACACGTCCCCGATTTGACGACGGCGCCCGAGGCGACGACGCAATGGTCACCGAGTTCGACGTCCGCTTCGACCGAGGCGAACGCGCCGATCTTCACGCCCGTGCCGAGCCGGGCCTCCGGACTCACGGCGGCCAGCGGATGGATGCTCACAGCGTGCCTTCCATGGCGTGCGGGGCGGGGCGGTCCCGGGTGCCCACCGGTCCCGGGACGGGCCATCGAACGGTCGGACCGTATCGAGTACGGGGAGTTATCGTCTTCCCGCCGTTCAGGATTCAATGCCACTTGCCACGCGGCCTCGGTGCCCTCCCAAGTCGGCCAGAGTCCCCTTTCCGCGGACGCGCGGGGGGACCTCGGCACGCCTCCACGATCCCCCCCCTTTGCCAGATTGCCGCCCCCATCCTCCTTCCGCCCAGGTCCGCGCCGTCCCCCCACCGGGCTACCCAGGACCCCGATCCGGCATACACTTCCCGCTGTCGAATCGCTCGACGGCGTCGGATGATCGGAATCAAGCAAGCGGGCCGGATACGCCATGGCAACACGCGACGAACGGTATGACGCGGCGCACAAGACGAAGGAAGCCGGGCAACTCGCGGAAGCAGTCGCCGAGATGCAGGGAGTGGTGAAGGACCACCCCGATTTCGCGCTCGCCCACTCGGCACTGGCGGCGTGGTGCACCCGACTGGAGAGGCACGACGAGGCCATCGCTCACGCGCGGAGGGTGTGCGAACTCGAACCGCGCGATCCGTTCAGCTTCACCGCGCTCAGCGTGGCCTGCGTGCGGGCCGGAAAGATCGCCGAGGCGGAGGACGCCCTGGCCCGTTCGAGGACGCTGCAGGGGCCCTGAGAGGCGCCCGAACTCCATTGCCCGTGTCGCCATGTCGGGGCGCTGTCGGCGTCCGCCGGCGTCGGGGGAGGAGCGGGGGCGTCGCGGGGGAAGTGCCACCCCCATGACGTCACCGACGGCGTCGGGTGCCGGAGGCTTCCTTCTCTCAACTCCCGACGTGATCGGCGAGGGCCTTGTCGAGCGTCTCCAACCGCTTCTGATCACCGATCGAGAGCCGCTGCTTGCGGATGTCGAGGGCTTCCGCCGCCGTCAGCGCCGCCCTGCTCTCGGCGACTTCACGGGCCTCGAACCGGACCACGGCCATGTGCAGGTGTTTCGTGGCGGAGGGCACCAGGGACGACTCCTTGCAATCCTCGATCGCCTTCGTGACGTTGCCCATACCGAGCCACAGGAGGCTGCGGGTGTCGAGGAGGTTGGGGTGCGGACCGAGTTCCTCGACGGCCGATTCGAGGAGGGTGCGAGCCTCCTCGAAGTCGCCCGCGTCGATGAGGAGCGAGGCGAGGTTGTTCGCGGCCTTGGAGGCCAGATCCGCCGGCAGCCCGGGGCGGGCGATCACCTCGCGGTAAATGGCCTCCGCCTCCTTCGGCTGGCCGAGCACCTCGCGGGCGACCGCATCGAGGATCGCGACCATCGCCGAATCGGGGTCGGAGCGGCGCGTCCTCTCGATCAGCTGCAGGAGTTTCTCGTCGGCGGCCGCCGAGGGCGACGTGCCGTTGGCGCGCACGATGGTGATGGCGCTGTCGAGGAGTTGCAGGTCGGGCACCTGTCCCCACGCCTGCACGAGCAGATTCATCGCCTCCTCGGTCTCCTGCTGGCGGCCCAGGAACCGGGCCCTGGCCACGATTCCCATCGGCGAGGCGGCGGCGTAGTCGACGTAGAGCTTGTCGGCGGCCTTCGGGAAACCGAGTTCCTCGATCAGTTCCGCGACGAGCCCCAGCGACGTGGCGTTCTCCGCGGTGATGGGACCGGTCGGAATCAGTTTCCTGGCGGCGTCGGCGGCCGCTTCCCTGTCCTCGGCGGCGATGGCCAGCTTCGCGTCCGACCGCAGGGTCATCGGGGCGTCCGGGACCTTCGCCCGCAGCCTGGCGGCCCACGTCCTCGCGCTCACCAGTTCCCCGTGGGCGATGAGTTGCTCGACGAGCGTGGCGATGACGTTCGGCGGGCATTCCTCCTCGGCGGCGATGTCGACGAGCGACTTCCGCGCCTCGACCCAGTCTCCCAGCTTGTCCTCGAGCCACGCCCGCAGCACGCGCTGCTCGATGTCGAGCTTCTGCCGGCGGCCGAGATCGTCGATCAGCGCGATCGCCCGGCGCCAGGCCTCGGGCTCCTCCCGGTCCATGAGGATGGCGAACTCCACCTTGACGTCTTCCGGGGTGAGACGCCCCTCGGCGTCGGTGTTCTCCTCGAGGACACGGCAGATCTCCATCAATTCCTTCCAATTCGCCCCCGCCGACGTGTAGCGGGCGAGCATGCGGCGGGCCCAGTAGATGCTCGTGGTGCCCGCGGCCTCCGGCATGGCGATGATCCGCAGCAGTTCTTCCCGTGCCTCGCCGATCCGGCTCTGGTGGACGAGGAAATCCGCCAGCCGCCGCGCGACCCGCGGGTCGGTCGGGGCGGCCGCGACCGCCGCGCGGTAGGCCTTCTCCGCTTCCGTGGGCTTCCCGAGCATCTCGTTGGTGGCCGCTTCGACGATCTCCCGGTCGGCGCCCCCGAGGCTCTCCCTGGCCCGTTTCAGCGACTCCTCCGCAGGCCGGCTCAACCCCAGCCGCAGCTGTTGACGGATCAATTCGAGCCAGCATTCCAGGCGGTCCGGAGCGACCTCCGTGGCCTTCGTGAACACCTCGACGGCGCGGTCGTCGCGCCGGCATCGCGCCAGCAGCTGGCCGAACCAGAGGTAGTTGTCGGCGTCGGGTGCCGCCTCCGCGGTGATCTTCTCCGCCCTGGCGACCGCCGCGTCGAATCGGCCGGCCTGCGCGTCGATGTCGACCGCGATCCGCTCGGAGGCGAGGCCAGCGGCGTCCCCCATCTCGTTGATGACGGCCCGCGCCTCCTCGAGCCGGCCAGACTGCCGCAGCAGTGCCGCGAGCATCTTGGGGGCTGCCGTGCTCGGCGTCCCCTGGGCGATCGCGCGCTGGAGGTGGGAGATCGCCGCGTCGTTGTCCCCCCGCATCCCCGCGAGCTGCGCGAAGACCTGCTGGATCTGGAACCACCCCGGGCGGTCGTTCTCCGCTTCCAGGAGCACGTTTCGGGCCTCGTCGAGGTCCTTTTTGTCCTCCGCCGTCAGGGGCGGGAGCACCGCGTCGGCGTTGGCGTGCAGTTCCCGTCGCTGGCGAACGCGGAGGATGAGGACCATGGCCTGCGCGACCTTGGCCTGCGGCGAAGCCCGACCGGCGACGTCCCCGATCATCTCGGCGTACTGCTCGAGCTTGCCGACGTCCTTCTGTTCGGACGCCATCTCGAGCAGGGCGGAGTGCGTGCGCAGCTCGCCCGGCTCACGCTCGAGGATCGAGCGCGCGAGCCGCTCCGCCTCGTCGAGCCGCCCCTGCCCGGCCCGGATCGAGATCATCGTGAGGAGGACCGGGACGGCATCCTTGGTGGCGAGCTTCGCGGTCGCCTTCTCCACCGCAGCGAGTCCGGCGTCGCTCTTGTCGTCCCCTTCGCTGGCCGCCACCCGGGCCTCCGTCGAGAGCACGAGCGGATCCAGACGCAGCTGGCCGGAGCACTGCTCGATCGTGTCCCGAGCCTCCGCGACCCGCCCGTTGGCGAGCAGCAGCGTCACGAGTTGGGACAGGACCATCGGGCTGTCGGGGGAGGAATCCCTGGCCTTCGTCACCAATTCGATCGCCGCCGGTGCCTCCCCCTTGCGCTGCAGCACCGACGAGCGCACCGAGGCGAGTTGGGCGTCGGTCACCAGCGGGCTGCCGGCGAGCACGTCGACCAGTTCGTCGACCTTGGTCCAATCACGCTCTTCGGGCGGCCGTCGGGTCTGGTCCTTGAGCCGGAGGTCGAGGAGGGGTGCCCAGAGGAGCTGTTTCGAGGCCAGTTCTTCCGGCGACTGCACCGCCGCGAGCGACTCGAACTCGGACAGCGCCTCGTCGACGCGCCCGGACTGGGCGTGGGCCGTCGCCAACGCGACGCGGGCCTGGTAGGAGTTCGGATCGTCCGAGAGCACGCGCAGGGCGGCCTCCATCAACTCGTCCGCCTGCCCGAGGTTCTGGTGGCAGATGGCGAGTGCCAAGTCGACGTTGTGGATCAGGGTGTCGGACTGGGCGACCATCGGCCGCAGTTGCCGCAGCATCTCGATCCCCTGATGCCATTGTCCGGCCGCCATCTTCAGGCGCGCCTCGGACCACATCACCGCCGGATCGTCGTCCCCCTGGAGATCCCGGAGCCGGGCGACGTGCTTCTCGACGTCGTCCTCGCGCTCGAGATCGAAGAGGAGGTTGATGATCCGCTCCAGCACGAGCGCGTTGTCCTCCATCTTCTCGAGCCCCGCGGTGAGGGTGTCGAGCGCCGCCGTCGCGTCGCCGCGCGCCAGCGCCAGGTCGGCCCGCCCGATGATCACGCGCGGGTCGTCGGCGAACGGGGCCATGTTCTCCCCGATCACGCGTTCCGCCCGGGCGAGATTGCCGGCCCGCATCGCGATCTCGAAATCGGTGAACAGCACCTCCGGAGTCTCCGGGGAGAGCTCCGTCGCCTTGGCGATCTCGATGCCCGCGGCCCCCAGGTCGTTGTGGACGAAGCTCCAGCGGGCCATCGCGAGCCAGGCGAGGTAATCCTTCGGATAGGCCTCCGGCAGACGCCGCATGACGCGTGACGCGGTGTCGAGATCCTTGTAGCGCCGTTCGAGGATGTCGCCGCAGAGGATGTAGGCGTCGCTGCAATCGGGCAGCGGCTCCCACGCCGGGTCGAAGGCTTTCGTCACCGGGTCGAATCCGATGAGTTTCGACGCCACCGCCATCGCCTCGTCGTATCTCCCCATGCCGCCGCAGGCGAGCGCGTAACGGAGATCGATGACATGGTCGGGCTCGTCCGAACTGATCACCGCGCCGGCGCCCGCGTCGGCCGCCGACGCGCCCCGCGCCCGCCGGTCGCGGATCGAGGCGAAGTGCCCCCGCGCGTCGGAATAGTTGCGGGTCACGAGGAGGAAGTTGCCGAGCTTCTGCTGCAGGTCCTCGTCCTGCGGGTTCTTGCGGACCGCCGCCTCGAGCGCGTCGTAGGCCGCCGTCATGGTGCCCTTGCTGCTGCCGGGCGCGTCGGCCTTCTTGAGCAGCAGCCGCGCGTATTCGGCGTGCGCCGGGCCGTCGCCGGGCCGGAGCCCGATGTAGCGCGAGTAGAGCCCCAGTGCTTCCTCACCGCGCCCCTCGTCGACGCGCTCGCGGGCCAGGGTGAGGAGCGAGTCGGCGTTGCGGAACACCTGATACTCGTGGAGGCCGTACACGCCCCCCACCGCCGTCACCAGCAGGCCGATGACTCCGAGGATCAGCCGCAGATTGACTTGACGCATGATGCATCGGTCCCGGAGGAGGAAACGCCCGAACGACCACGGCAGCCGCGCAGGCGCGAGCGCCGAGGCGGGCCATGGGGTGGTCGCCGCCGGAAGGCCGGTCGTCGGCAGGGCACCGGCGGATGCGGGTGGCCGATCCGCGGCGCCGCATCCCTCCGGCTGACCTGGGTCCGGTCGGTGTCGATCGAACCTCCATCCTATCCGGCGCCGGCCGGCCAGGGAAAGGAAACGGTGCCCAGGGAGACCCGGGGAAGTCCGGCGGGAAAAACGGGTCAAAGAAATGGGTGCGATCGGGACGATCTTCCCAGTCGTGCCGGTCAGGAGGGTCGGTGGGGCGGAAGTGAGCCCCCCGGATCCCCTGGCATCCGTGTCATCCCGCGAGGCGCCCGATGGTTTCCCTTATCCCGTCCCAGACAGGGTTCGTCGGCAGAGGATCCATCCCGTTCCGGCTCCTCCTCGGTGTCACCACGATCGTTTTCCTCCACGGGGTCGCGGCCGCCGCCACCCCGGCCGCCAGGACGCCCGCGCGGGGGTACGGCGAGGAGCCGCGTGCCTCCGGTCCGGCCGGTCCCCGGGGGGCATCCGAGACCACCCCGCGACGGCGCGTCGATGCCGGCGTCGTCCGCGCCGGTGGCGCGGTTTCGGAAGGCAGGGCGGATCAGGGTGGCGTGCGGCAGGCGGGAGCGTTCGTGGCCACCGCGGACTGCAGCCACTGCGGGCGCCGCGGCTGCAACCAGTGCCGTCCCTCCGGCGGACGTCTCGGTCTTCCCTGCAACGGCAAGTGCGACGCGGGAGGATGTCCCGCCCACTGTCCGGTGCGTCCCGACCAGTTCGGATACTACGCCACCAGGTGGCGCAGCTGGCCCGGCCAAGCGGTCCGCCAGGTGTCCCATTTCGACCCCGCCACCACGCCGGTGAGTCCGCCGCGGACGCAGGTGCCGACGATCGACGAGGAATCGGGCATCGACCCCGACGATCCCGCCGCCCAGGGTGCGGACGACGACGCCGAGGAACTCGGATCCCCCGACGCGGCCATGGACGACGGGCTGGAAACGGACGGCCCTGGCGCCCCGGACGACGCGGCGGCTCCGGGTGAAGGCGGCGCCCCCGCCGCGACGGACACGCCAGGGGACTCCATGGAGGACGCCGACGCGGGTCGCACGACCTCCGATCCCGACGCGGCAACGTCCGAGCCGGCGACCAGTCCGACCGGGCGACCGGCCGCGTCGCTCGATACCGGCGCACGCGCCAATCCGCTCCGCCGTGCCGACCGCGGCGGACCGGACGGGTGGCGTTCGGCGAGCGACGCCAGTGTCGCCACCGCCATCATCGAGGCCGACGGCGGCGCCGTGACGGCGACCGCGGAAGGCCCGCGCACGCCGGCACCGCGGGGAGCCACCCGTGCCGGGGGAGCGGTCCGCGGCGTGACGATGAGCCCCGGCAATCCGCTCCGCTGATTCCCCGCCGGGCATCCCCGCCGACGGGGACTGCGAGAGGCGGGAGTCGAACCCGCACGCCTTGCGGCACTGGATCCTAAGTCCAGCGCGTCTGCCGATTCCGCCACTCTCGCCCGGGGCGAGTGTACCCCGACGGTGGACGTGATCACTCAGGCGTCACCGCCGGGTCGTCGGCCACGCCTCCGCTCCCCTCCTTGCCGCGGAGAAACCTCTCGAGCCCCCCTCGACCCGTGGGGGAGCGCCCGGGCCAGGCCGCCAGCAGCACGTCCTGGATCACCCCCTCGTCGGATCCCTCGAGCATCCGCGCGCCGCGCAACTCGACGGCGACCGCCTGACGGCCGGCCGGCCGGCCGGCGTTCCATTCCCGGGCCAGCACCGCCGCGACATGTGCCGCGAACGGACGGCGGTCGGGCTTCGGCAGCTCCCAGAGCAGCTTCTGCAGACGTTGGTCCCCGACGGCATGGAATCCGCCCGCCGGGAGGACCGTTTCCACCGGGCGACCCCGTCGGAGCAGGTCGACACGGCTGCCGTCGGCCAGATCCGCCGCCGCATAGACCCATTGCCGCTGACGGCGGATCTCGCCGAACACCTGCCAGTCCTGTTCGAGGAAGGTCAACTGCACCGCGCGGGCCAGGGCGGTCGGGAGGGGCCGGGGCCACGGCCCGTTGGCGGAGAGGAAGGCCGCGGCAGCGACGCCGAGCGAGGCGATGCACGCGATCCTTCCTGCGGTGCCACGCGGCGCCGTCAGCGTCGCGCCGCCCGCGGACCCCGGCAAGAGGCGATCCCAGAAGGTGCCGGGGAGGAGGGTGATCCAGGCGGCGGCACCCACCCAGGGGAAGAGGCAGACGTCCATCGTCACGGCGATGGCGGCATGGAAGGCGAGGAACGCCGCCACGAGCGGCAGCCGTGCCCGCCGCACGAGCAAGAGCGGCGGCCCCACGGTCTCGAGGAGCAGCGTGGCCCAGGTGAGGAGACGGGCCGGCGCGTGCGATGCCGCGATCCAGTCGCCGACGAAGGTGCCATGGTCGTGGACCGACAGGGCGTAGGCGACGGCGTCACCCGAACGCCAGACGTCGTTCCACTTGCCCCAGCCGGCGGAGAGGTAGACCGCCGCCACCTGGAGCAGGATCGCCGCCGCCGCGAGGCCCTGCACCGAGGCCGCCTCGACGGCACCGCGCCGCCGCGCGTCCCACGACCAGCGGGCTCCCCAGGGGAGGAACTGCCCCCAGAAAAGGAGGCAGGCGAGGAACACGTCGCCGGCATTGGTCATCGGCGCGGTGCGCCGCACGACGCTCACCACCGCGACCCAGGCGACGGTCGTCACCACCGGCGTGGCGACGCCTGCCGCGAGCAGCACCCCCGCGAGCCCCTCGAGCAGGAGCGACGCCATCCCCGACCAGACACCGTCGCCGACGAAGGCCAGCGACCACGACCAGGGATGGCCGACGAACCGGCGCGCGAGCCCGGGCGGGAGCATGCCGTCCGCGGCGAGGACACGGCCGGCCGAGGAGGCACGCAGGGCGGCGTCGACGACGAGGACGAGGCCGAGCAGCACCCGCGACACCGCCAGGCTGCGCGCGTCGAGCCGGAGGACGGAGGGCGTCTGCCCGGGCCGCGACTCCGTCCGCTCCGACGCGTCGGTCGTCGGCGACAAAAAACGCCAGCCCATCGGGGCCCTCCGCATCCGTGCTGCAGCCGTCCACCCGGCGTCGCGGCCGCCGACAGTGTTTCTTGAACGATCCGCACGACGCAACTACAACAACGGCCCCCGTTTCCCCGCGCTCTCGCCCCGGAGTCCGCCCTGATGACGACGCACGTTCCCCTGGTGGTGCTCGGCGGCGGTCCCGGCGGGTATGCGGCCGCTTTCCTCGCCGCGGACCTGGGGATGGAGGTGGCGATCGTCGAGCGCGACGAACGGCTGGGGGGCACCTGCCTGCTGCGCGGCTGCATCCCCTCGAAGGCGCTGCTCCACGTCGGCCGGGTGCTCGCCGAGTCGCGCGAACTCGACGCCTGGGGCATCGAGCTCGGCAAGCCGCGCATCAAGCTCGACGCCCTCCGGGCCCGGAAGGACAAGGTCATCGCCACGCTCACCGGGGGGCTGTCCCAGCTGGCCCGGCGGCGGAACGTGCGTCTGATCCACGGTCAGGCCAGATTCACCGGCTCCGGGTCGATGGAGGTCGTCGGGGCCGAGGGGACGCAGACGGTGACGTTCGACCACTGCGTCCTCGCCAGTGGCTCCAGGCCGGCGCGGATTCCGGCCTTCGACCTCCCCACGCCGCGCGTCATGGACTCGACGACCGCGCTCGAGCTCCAGGAGATCCCCGAGTCGCTCCTGGTGATCGGCGGGGGCTACATCGGTCTGGAGATGGGCACCGTCTACGCCGAACTGGGGGCGAAGGTGTCGGTGGTGGAACTCACCGACGGGCTCCTCCCGGGCGCGGATCGTGATCTCGTCAAGCCGCTCCAGACGCGGCTCGAGAAGCTCTTCGAGACGATCCACCTGAAGACGAAGGTCCTCGGCCTGGAGGAGAAGAAGAAGGCGATCCTCGTCCGGTTCGAGGGGCCGGAGGGGCCGTTCGAACGGGAGTTCACCCGCGTGCTCGTCGCGGTGGGGAGGCGCCCGAATTCCGACGGATTGGGTCTCGAGAACACCGGCGTGAAGCTGACCCCGAAGGGATTCGTGGAGGTCGACGACCGGCAGCGCACCGCCGACCCGCGCATCCTCGCCATCGGCGACGTCTGCGGCGAGCCGATGCTCGCGCACCGCGCGAGCCATCAGGGCAAGGTGGCCGTCGAGGCGCTCCACGGCGAGCCGGCGCTGTTCGCCCCGCGCTGCATCCCGGCGGTCGTCTTCACCGATCCGGAGATCGCCTGGGCGGGGCTCACGGAGCAGGAGGCGAAAGCCGCGGGACGCGAGGTCGAGGTGAGCCGCTATCCCTGGGCCGCCAGCGGGCGTGCCCAGGCACTGGGGCGGACGGAGGGGCTGACGAAGCTCCTCGTCGATCCCGAGACCGACACCGTGCTCGGCGTGGGGATCGTCGGTGCGGGTGCCGGCGAGCTGATCGCCGAGGGGGCGCTGGCGATCGAGATGGCGGCCAGTGCCCGCGATCTGGCGGAGACGATCCACGCCCACCCCACGCTGGGGGAGACGGTCGCCTTCGCCGCCGAGAACCATTTCGGCACCGCGACCGAGATCTATCGCCCGCGGGCCGACGCGGCACGGTCGTGAGAGGACGACGCTGTCGTCCCGCGGTCGACGCTTGATCCGCCGCGCGGCAAAGCGGGGCGCGGCCGGCCCTTCGTTGCCGAAAGCCTCGTCGCGGGGCCGACTTTCGTCGTCGTCGTCCTGGGGGAAGCGGCCTTTACGCCCCCCGGAACGGGCGGAATAATGAGCACGTCTTTCCCAGCCTCCCGGAGTTGCCCATGGCGAGCCCCGACGTCGACGAAACCGGTCGCGATGCCGAAGCCGCGTACGCGCGACTGCCGGGTGGCGCCCATGCACCGATGTCCATCGGGAGGGTGACCCCGGGTTCGGCGGGCCAGCCGATGCCCTTGGACGGGACCGCCGGCATCGACAGCGATCCCACCGAGACGCGCGAGTGGCTCGATTCGCTCCGCTACGTGCTGAACAGCCGGGGTGAGGAGCGGGCCGCCTACCTTCTGCAGGCCCTCGAGCAGGAGGCCTACCGCCTCGGCGTGTCGATCCCCTTCTCCGCCACCACCCCCTACATCAACACGATCCCCGCCTCCGAGCAGCCCCCGTTCCCGGGCAACCGGGAACTCGAGCGGCGGATCAAGAGCATGATCCGGTGGAACGCCATGGCGATGGTCGTCCGCGCCAACCGCGAGGACAAGAGCATCGGCGGGCACATCTCCACCTTCGCCTCCTCCGCCACGCTCGTGGAGGTGGCGATGAACCACTTCATCCGCGGCCGCGGAGCCGACCATTCCGGCGACCAGGTCTATTTCCAGGGGCACGCCTCCCCGGGGATCTACGCCCGGGCCTTCGTCGAGGGGCGGATCAGCGAGAAGCAACTGGAGAACTTCCGCCGCGAGCTCGCCTCCGGCGGCGGTCTGTCGAGCTACCCGCACCCCTGGCTGATGCCCGGGTTCTGGGAGTTCCCCACCGTCTCGATGGGCTTGGGACCGCTGATGGCGATCTACCAGGCCCGCTTCAACAAGTACCTGCAGGACCGGGGCATCAAGGACACCGGCGGGCAGCGGGTCTGGTCCTTCATCGGCGACGGCGAGACCGACGAGCCGGAGACGCTCGGGGCCCTGACGCTCGCGGCACGCGAGCGCCTCGACAACCTGATCTTCGTCATCAACTGCAACCTCCAGCGCCTCGACGGCCCGGTGCGTGGCAACGGCAAGATCATCCAGGAGCTCGAGGGGCTGTTCCGCGGTGCCGGCTGGAACGTCATCAAGGTCATCTGGGGCGACGACTGGGATCCGCTCCTCGACAAGGACGACGAGGGGCTGCTCGTCAAGCGGATGAACGAGGTCATCGACGGCCAGTACCAGAAGTACGTCGTCATGCCCGGC
>CAZMOU010000114.1:0-15347 GCA_964567835.1 uncultured Chitinophaga sp.
CAGAGTCCGCCAGTCGCCGCCGCCCGTGCCGGCGAGGCCCGCCTTCGCGGCGGCTGAGACATGCCGGGGCGACTCGACGACGGCACCCGCCGGGAGCGGTAGCCCGGCCGCGAGTGCGGCGTAGGCGATCGTCACCAGCCAGGTCACTGTCTCGCGCATGCCCGCTCCCGGGGCGCCCCGCGGCCTCTCGAACCGGGTGTCGCCGGGGCGTGAGGATACCCCGAGCCTGCGGGGGATCAAACGACCGGGCCGCTCCACCCGTGGCACCGGACCGCTACACTTTCCCATTCCCAACCCGCCGGAGCCTGCCCTTGACCATGCGTCTCCCGCTGCCCGTCCTGTTCGCCGCCCTGTGCGTCCTGATCCCGGCGCTCGCGTCCACCCCGTGCCATGCCGACGACGCCCCCGCGATCGACGAGAGGCCGCTGCCGCTGGCCGTGGTGCCGGCCTTCCCCGATCTCGAATGGACCGGCTGGCAGTCCGAGGTCGACGGCAAGCCGCATCCACTCCGGCCGATCCTCCTCACGCATGCCGGCGACGGGTCGGGGCGTCTGTTCGTGCCGGAGCAGCAGGGAGCGATCCACGTCTTCCGCCCCGACTCGAAGCGGACCGCGATCTTCCTCGATCTCACCGGCAAGGCCCGCTACGACGACCGGGAGAACGAGGAGGGACTCCTCGGCATGGCGTTCCATCCGCGCTACCGGGAGAACGGCGAGTTCTTCGTCCACTACACCACCACGGCGGCGCCGCACACGATGGTCCTCGAGCGCTACCGGGTGTCGAAGGACGATCCCGACAGGGCCGACCCGGCCAGCGCCGAGGAGATCCTCCGCGTCGAGCATCCCTACTGGAACCACAAGGGGGGCACGATCGCCTTCGGTCCCGACGGCTGCCTGTACGTCGCGTACGGCGACGGCGGGAAGCAGAACGACCTCCACGGCAACGGCCAGAACCTGCAGACGCTCCTCGGCAAGATCCTCCGCATCGACGTCGACCGGCACGGCGAGAAGACCGCCTACGCGATTCCCGACGACAACCCCTTCGTCGCGGCGACGAACGGGAACGACGGCAAACCGGCGCGGCCGAAGGGGGTGCGGCAGGAGATCTGGGCCTACGGACTGCGCAACCCTTGGCGTTTCTCGTTCGACCGCAGGACCGGCCGCCTTTGGATCGCCGACGTCGGCCAGGACCTCTGGGAGGAGGTCAACCTCGGCCGACGGGGCGCCAACTACGGATGGAACCTCCGCGAGGGGGACGGGCCCTACTCCCCGCAGAACACCGCCATCGCCCCCGGGTTCGACGACCCCGTCTGGCAGTACGCCCATGACGTCGGCAAATCGATCACCGGCGGCAACGTCTACCGCGGCCGCAAGCTCCCCGAGATCGACGGCTGCTATCTCTACGCCGACTACGTCTCGGGACGGGTCTGGGCCCTGGCGTACGACGACGTCTCCGGTCGCGTCGTCGCCAACCGTGGCCTCGTGCGCGACGACGGGGCGGAGTCGTTCGCCGTGCTCTCCTTCGGCGAGGACGAGGACGGGGAGGTCTACCTCTGCGTGCTGTCGGCCGACGGCCGCGGCATCCACACGCTCGCGCGACGCCCCCCCCTCGCGTCACGCTAGCTGTCCGGGGAAAGCGTCATCCCCGACCGTCCGGCCGCTGACGGCCGGCTCGCCGGGTCCATGGCGGACCGCGCGACAAACCGGGGTTTTCGGCAGGTGGGTCGCCGTCGTCAGCCGCGGAGCACCCGAGCCACGGGCTGGTATCGCGGGGCGGCGGCGAGGGGCCCCGCCCCGCGCTCACTCCCGGCAGCGCCCCGCGTGCGGCGATGGTCGCCACCGTCCCCATTGCTGGGGTCCGATGCGTTCCTGTCCCGACCCGCCATGGTCCCCGCCGTCGCTGGCAAACCCCGGGGGAACGACCGGTTCTCGGGTTGACTCCCAGGCAGGGGTGTGTAAGTTTTCAAAATCACTGGGATGGGGGGTTTGCCGGCAGGATTTGTCCGTCAGGGAGGTCGGCCAGCCCGACTTGCCGCGGCGGAGCGTGTCGGCGCACCCCGCTCCCTCTCTTTTCATCGCGGATCCCATTTCATTCCCGTTCCTCGCGCGATGCATCGCCCGGGTCCCTCATCAGCAAGGGGTCAGACCATGTCCATGTCGATCCTCCCACGGCGTCGATCCGTCGAACGACGCGCGTTCACGCTCGTCGAGCTGCTCGTCGTCATCGCCATCATCGGCACGCTCGTCGGCCTCCTCCTCCCCGCCGTCCAGGCGGCGAAGGAGGCGGCGAACCGCTCGAAGTGCTCCAACAACCTGCGGCAACTCGGCCTGGCGAACACGACCTACCACGACGCGCGCAAGCACTTCGTGGGGCTGCGCGGGCAGGACATCGCCAACAGGAACCCCAACTGCGTCCCCGGCACCTACAAGTACATCCTCGAATGGTGGAGCGGGAACCTCCCCCTCCTCCCCTTCTACGAGAACCAGGGTTACTACGACCAGATCTACAACTACCTGACCACGACCGCGGTGGCCTCCTATCCGGTGGCGGCGAGCGACAACTGGCAGCCCTGGCGGGCCCCGGCCGCCAACGGCGGCATCCTCATGCAGCAGGTGCCGACGCTCGTCTGCCCGTCCGACGGGCGGACGACGGCGACGCACGGCTACGCCTACCGAGGGACCACGAACTACGTCTTCTCGGTGGGTGACCTCTGCCAGAACGTCTCCGACTCGACCCTCACGCGCGGGATGTTCGGGCTGGGGCTGATCGGCGGCCTCCCCGGCGCCCCCACCGACCCCAACTTCGTCCAGATGAAGTCGGTCATGGACGGGCTCTCGAAGACGGTGATGATGTCGGAGCGGGCCCGCGGCAAGGACGGGAGCCTGAAGATCATCGACACGCAGGCGGGGAGCGTCGCCGGCTTCGAGACGAGCCCGATCATCTGCAGTTCGCGTGTCTCCGGCACCCAGTACACCGGGACCGTCGTCCCCCGTGCCGGCCGTGACTGGATGTTCGCCCGCCCCGCCTTCAACGGGTTCAACACCATCAGCCCCCCCAACGGCCCGGGCTGCAACAGCGGCACGACGCACGACTTCCCCCACCAGCTCATCCCCCCGACGAGCAACCATCCCGCCGGCGTGAACGTCGTCATGGGGGATGCGTCGGTGCGGTTCGTGAGCAACGACATCGACACCGGCAACCTCGCCCTCCCCAACGTCGCCGGGGGGCCGAGCCCGTACGGTGTCTGGGGGGCGATGGGGACGATCCAGGGTGGCGAGGCGGTCAGCAACGAGTGATCCGCGACGCCATCCCGACCATCTTCCCCCGAGGAGGCTCTCCGACCATGCACCGCTTCACGGGCCGCGCCCTCGTCGGGCTCGGGCTCCTCCTGCCGACGATCGCCGGCTGCAACGCCAAGGGGGTGGATACCCGTCCCCGACGGGTGCCGTTCTCGGCCACGGTGACGCTCGACGGCGCCCCGATCGAGGGGGCCACCGTCGTGCTCGCGCCGGAGGGGAGCGACGGTCGGGCCGCCTCGGGGATGACCGACGCCCAGGGGGCCGTCGTCTTCACGACCTTCGACGCCCGCGACGGCGCCGTCCCCGCGCGGTACTCGGTCGCCATCTCGAAGACGGAGTTCCCCGACGGCGTACCGCTCACCGCCGAGGACCCCAACTACGACCCGCGCACCGCCGTCGCCGCGGTGGCGAAGGGGGCGAAGGAACTCGTCCCGGTGAAGTACAAAAGTCCGGCCACCTCGGGGCTCACCGTGGAGGTGAAGGACGGGAAGAACGATCCGGCGACGTTCGACCTGAAGAAGTGATCCGCCCCTGCCCGCAACCCGAGACTCTCCGCACCATGATCGCCACCTTCGTCCGAAGCTCCGGTCGTTTCCGTCCCGTCGCCGTCGCCGCCATCCTCGCGGTCGTCACCCTGTCGATGGCAGGCTGTGCGAAGGGGGCCAACCGCCCGAAGACCCACAAGGTGTCCGGGACGGTGACCTTCAAGGGGGCTCCGCTCCCCAAGGCGACCGTCAGTTTCCAGCCCACGAAGCCGGGCGGACAGGCGGCGGTGGGTATCACCGACGAGGCGGGCGCCTACACGCTGACGACCTTTTCGGCGGGCGACGGGGCGGTGGAGGGTCCCTACCAGGTGGCGATCGTGAAGATGGCCGAGGGGGGGGGCGCGGGAGGCGCCGGCATGGGGGACGACTACGTCCCGCCGAACCCGGAAGCCCCGGCCCCGGCACCCAAGAGCCTGATTCCCGTACGCTACGGCAACGGCGCCGCTTCCGGTCTCACCGCCAACGTCGAGGCGAAAGCCAACACCTTCGATTTCAAGCTCGATTGAACCCGTCGCGGCACCGGCCGCGGCGATCAACTCCGTGGTTCCCCTTCCATCCGTTCATCCTTTCCGTCCCCGGGAGTCGCCAGCATGCCTTCCCGTCGCCCCTGCCCGCGGGCGTTCACGCTCGTGGAACTGCTCGTCGTCATCGCCATCATCGGCACGCTCGTCGGCCTGCTCCTGCCTGCCGTGCAATCGGCACGGGCCGCCGCCTCGCGCACCCAGTGCATGAACAAGATCAAGCAACTGGCCCTCGCCACGCTCAACTTCGAGCAGACCAACAAGAGCCTCCCCGGCATGGCCGGCGGCACCTGCTGCTGGGCCAGCGGCGGAGCCCTGACCTACAAGAACAACTCCGGCCGGCGCAGCGCCTTCATCGAGATGCTGCCCTACGTGGAGGAATCGGCGCTCTACAACGGCATCATGTCGGGCGACGCGACCGTCTCCGGCGGCGGACCCTACGCCTGGATCAGCTGGGCGGTGTGGGACACCTCGCCGAACGCCTTCCGCTGCCCGGTCGCGCCGCAGGATGGGCCGGTGTCGCAGAACCACTACGCGCTGTGCATCGGCGACCAGCCGCGCAACGCCACCAGCACCGGTTTCAGCCGCGGGATGTGGATGCCGACGGCCTACAACGGCACGACGCCCGTCAAGCCGCTGGGCACGCTCCTCTCCGACGTCCGCGACGGCACGAGCAAGACGATCATGATCAGCGAGCGCGTCCATGGGCAGACGAACGCCACGTGGGCCCCGTCCGCGAACCAGCTCCTCGTCCGCGGCATCGCCCAGGTGGCCGCCATCAGCACCACTCCCAACGCCTGCCTGACGGTGGTCAGCGGCCAGAAGTACATCGACGGCACGCAGACCAAGGGCTACTGGGGGAACCGCTGGACCGACGGCCAGCCGGAGCGCGTCGGCTTCAACACCATCCTCCCTCCGAACGGCCCCTCGTGCGGCGGGACGAACGTGAACGCCGACAACAGCGACGTCGTCCTTCCCCCGGGCAGTTTCCACGTCGCCGGCGTCTGTGCGGCCTTCGCCGACGCGTCGGTCCGCTTCATCGGCAACGACATCGACACCGGCAACACCGGCGTGATCATCGCCCACAACTCCAAGGGGCAGAGCCCCTACGGCGTCTGGGGAGCGATCGGCTCGAAGGACGGCGGCGACCAGGGTTCGATCGACTGACCGTCGGGCGCGGAGCGGTTCACCCGAGCGCGGCCAGTCGCGCGATCGCCCCGGCGATCTCGGCAGCGCCGTCGCTCGTTCCTGCCGCCTCGAGCCCGAACCATCCCCGGTAGTCCCGTTCCTCGAGCACGCCGAGCGTGCCGGCCAGATCGACGTCCCCCCTGCCCAGGGGCACGGGCCGGCCATGCCCGGCGAACGACCCGGCGACGGCGTCGGTGAGGCGCACGTGGCGCACCAGCCGCGTGAGTTCCGCCGCCGCCTCGGCCGGGTCGTGGCCGTGGACGATCGAGGCCCCGGTGACGAGCGTGCAACCGATCGCCCCCTCCGGGAGGGCGGCGGCGAGGCGGAGCAGGTCGGCGGGCGCCGCCGGACCGGCCTCGGCGCAGAAGGTGGCTCCCGCGCGTTCCCCCTGCGCGCCGACGTCGCGCAGGGCCTCGACGAGGATGGCCCACGCGGGGGCGTCGGACGGCGGCACCGGTCCGATGCGGTTGGTGACGGTGTCGGCGCCCAGCGCCCGGGCCAGGGCCAGGGCGCGACCGGTGCCGGCGATCCGCTCCTCGAGTCGCTCGGGCTCCGCGTAGCCGCCGCGCGTGGTGAAGCGCAGCGCCGCCACCACCACCCCCTCGTCGTCCAGCCATTTGCGCACCTGGCGGACGCCGGTGGCCGAGACCCGCGCTCCGTCCAGTTCGGTGCGGGCGTCGATCTCGATGCCGCGGAGGCCCAGTTCGCGGGCGCGCCGGATCGCCGCGCGCAGGTCGGGGGCGAGCGAGACGGTGGCGGCACAGAGTCGGGAGCGGTCCATGGCGGGCCTCGGGGGGACTGGGGGGAAGCTGTATGATGGCTTCCATGCCCACGCTCGTCGACGTGACCGCCGCGCTCGAGGACCTCGCCCCGCTGCGCCTGGCCGCGGAATGGGATTCGGTCGGGCTGCTCGTCGGCAGCAGGCGCGCGGGGATCGGGCGCGTGCTCGCCTGCCTCTCGCTCACCGCGGCGGTGGCCCGCGAGGCGATCGACGAGGGTGCCGACCTCGTCGTCACGCATCATCCCCTCCCCTTCCGGCCGGTGGCCCGGATCACCGACGCCACGCCGACCGGCGGGATCCTCCTCGACCTGGCCGCCGCCGGCATCGCGGTCTGGAGCAGCCACACCGCCTGGGACTCCGCCGCCGGAGGGATCAACGATCTGCTCGCGGAGCGCGCCGGGCTCGCCGCGGTGACGCCGCTGCACCCCGACCCGATCGCCCCCCGGGCCGGATTCGGCCGCACCGGCCTGGCCCCCGACGAGCCGTCGCTCGCCCGTTTCGCCGCCCGGCTCGCCGCGACGCTCGACGCCCCCGGCACGCTCCTGGTGGGCGACGCGACGGCCCCGGTCTGCCGCGTGGGGATCGTCTGCGGCAGTGGCGGTGACGGCATCCCGGCCGCCGTCGAGGCGGGCTGCGACACGTTCGTCACGGGCGAACTGAAACTCCACG
Organism: uncultured Chitinophaga sp.; assembly: GCA_964567835.1. Taxonomy (GTDB): domain Bacteria; phylum Planctomycetota; class Planctomycetia; order Pirellulales; family UBA1268; genus QWOP01. The sequence goes on from CAZMOU010000114.1 coordinate 7,004, forward strand.
ACGCGCTCCATGCCCGGGCGGCGGGCATCAAGGTGATCGCGCTGGGGCACCATGCCAGCGAGCGCTTCTCGATGCCCGTGCTGGGGGAACGCCTGGCCGCGCGGGTGCCCGGGCTCGAGTGCCGGGCGAGCCTCGCCGACGTCGATCCCTTCCTGCCGCTCGCGGGGGTTCGCGTCCCCCGGGACTGACGCGGCCGTCGGCGGGGGTCGCCCGGCACCTCCGGCCGATGCCGATGGCGACGAATGTCCGGCCCGCTTCCGCACGAAACGCCGACGCCGGCGCGTTGCCCGCCGTTCTCCCCGCGCTAGAATTGACGTTCGACCGGGGCGCCCGGGGAACGGGGCATTCCGTCCCGACCCGAGGCCCGACGCCCGAGGACGTGCGATGTCATCCCAATCCGCCCAGGATCCCGGCCGCCGGTTCCTCACGGCGCTGCCGGTGTTCAACGAGGTCCGCCACGTGGACGGGGTCCTCGACGAGGTGCTCCGCCACGCCCCCCACGTCCTCGTGGTGGACGACGGCTCCACCGACGGCACGTCGCGGGTCCTCGCCGACCGCCTCGAGCGGCGGGGCGACGTCCGTGTCGTCCGTCACCCGCAGAACCGGGGCTACGGCGCGGCGCTCGCCACGGCGTTCCGCGAGGCGCTCGCGGGCGGCTGGGAGGGTCTGGTCACGATCGACTGCGACGGCCAGCACCAGCCGCGGCTGATCCCCGAGTTCGTCGCCGCCGCCACCCGGCCGGCGCACGGTCCCGGTCGGGGGCCCGACATCGTCTCCGGGAGCCGGTACCTCCGCCACTTCGAGGGGGACAGCCGGCCGCCGGAGGCCCGTCGGCGCATCAACGAGACCATCACCGCCGAGATCAACGCCCGCTGCGGCTTCCGGCTCACCGACGCCTTCTGCGGCTTCAAGGCCTACACGCGGCGGGCACTCCTGGCGCTCCACGTCACCGAGCCCGGGTATGCGATGCCGCTCGAGGTCTGGGTGCAGGCGGCGGCGGCGGGGCTCGTGGTGGAGGAACTGCCGGTACCGCTCCTCTATCTCGACCCTTCGCGGAGTTTCGGCGGGGCACTGGACGACGCGGAGACCCGTCTGGCCTACTACCGTGGCGTCCTCGACCGGGCCGAGGCGGCCGTCGCCGCGGCGGCGAACTGTCCGTCGGGCGGTCCGGCGACGAGGGGTGGCTGATCCCCGGGCGCCGGTGACGGTCCCCATCCCCGCCTCGTCTCCTCCATGCCGCCATCCAGGTCCTCCACCGTGCGACGATTCCGCGCGCCCGCGGCATCGGGAGCGCGTCTCGTGCACCCGCCGCTCGAGCCGGCGCCCGCGGCTCCGGCCGACTGCATCGAGACCCTGCTCGACAACAACCGCCTCCTCCGCGCCGCCTTCGACACGCGCGTCGGCGACCTGCGTCTCTGGGAGCTGATCGCCGCCACGCGGCGCGAGGTCCTCAACGTCGCGGCCGAATACACCTCCCACTACCGCGACGTCGTCCGCCCGCGCGACAGCGCCGACTGGATCGCGCGGCCGATCGTCATGGGGGGACACCAGCCGGAACTCTTCCACCCGGGCGTGTGGCTCAAGAATTCGGCGCTCGACGCCTACGCCCGGAAGGTGGGCGGAACCGCCGTGAACCTGGTCGTCGACAGCGACCGCTGCACGAGGACGAGCGTCGGCGTGCCGGTGGGAACCCCGGCGTCGGCCCGGTTCGAACACGTCCCCCTCGACGTCGCCGGCCCCGACATGGCCTGGGAGGAACGGCCCGTCTTCGACGACCATCTGTTCTCCGCGTTCGGCGACCGCTGCGCGGAACTCCTTCTCCCCCTCGAGCCGGCGCCCGTCGTGCGGCGCTGGTGGCCACTGGTGATGGAGCGCGCGGCGGAGAGCCACCGTCTCGGGCTGGCGATCGCGCAGGCCCGACACATCCTCGAGGAGCGCTTCGGCCTCGACACGCTCGAACTGCCGGTGAGCGAGATGATGCGCCTGCCGACGGTGCTCGTGTTCACCGGCTGGCTGCTCGCCCACGCCCGCCGCCTCCACGAGGCCTACAACGCCGCGCTGGCCGAGCACCGCGCCGCGCGGGGCATCCGCGGGCATGCCCACCCCATGCCCGACCTCGTCGTGAGGACGGTCGACGCCGCGGAGGGGCCCTGGTTCGAGGTCCCCTGGTGGCTCTGGTCGCGCGACGACCCGCGCCGCCGTCGCGTCTTCGCGAATCTGGGAACCGCCGACACGCTCCTCCTCTCCGACCTGGAGACGCTCCGCGTCGAACTGCCGATCACCCCCGACACCACCCCCTCGCGTTGGGTCGAGGCGCTGCAGCGCCTCGAGTCGCACGATCTCCGTCTCCGGCCGCGCGCCCTCCTCACCACCCTCGTCGCCCGGCTCCTCGTGGCCGACGTCTTCGTCCATGGGATCGGCGGCGCGGCCTACGACCGGATCACCGACGGGATCGTGCGCCGCCTGACCGGCTGCGACCCGCCGCGCTACGCCGTCGTCAGCGGCACGCTGCGCCTGCCGGCCGAACGACTCTTCCCCGGCGAGGCCGCGCGCGACCCGGCCGCGGAGTTGACACGTCTCCACGCCGATCTCCGCGACCTGGAGTACCACCCCGAACGCCATCTGCCGCCGCTCGACGACCTTCCGTCCGACGTCCGGGACCTCGTCCTCCACAAGCGTCGCTGGATCGACACCTTCCCCACCCCCACGCTCGCGCGGCGTCGCTGCCACGAGATCCGAGCCGCCAACACCCGCCTGGCTGCGTTCACCCGGGCGGAGCGCGAACGTCTGGAGAGTCAGGCGGGGCCCCTGGCGGGGCGCATGCGGGCCGCCAACATCCTCTGGTCGCGCGAACATCCGTGGTGTTTTTTTCCAGAAAAGTCGTTGCGAGGCTTCCTACTACTTGAGATCGCGTGACGATCCGCCTATCCTTTCGGCCGAAGGACTGTGAAGGACGCTCCAGGGAGAGGAGGCCCCATGCCACTGGAAGGCACCATGCCGACGGAAGGCGAAGAGCCCAAGGACGTGCGCCGCTCCCGCACCGGCAGTGCGTCGGCGGGTCGTGGTTCCAAGTCGGCCGTCCACGCCGACGGCATCCGCGTGGCGACGGCGGCCACCCGTTCCAAGGGAGCCGGCACTCGCCGCGCGGCGAGCGGCCACGCAGCGCAGCGCGGCGCGGGTAAGGGGGCGACGCTCTCCGACTCGACCGGCGCGGCCCTCCTCGAGGTCGAAGTCCGCCCCGCCGTCGGCCGCCGCAGCGAGACCCGGCGCCCCCCGATCGTCCATCTCCCCATCCACCCGGTCGTCCCGCGCACCCCACCGGCGTGGATGCTCGAGGAGTGCCAGGTCTCCCCCGCCCGGGCCGGCGACCAAAGCGAGATCCTCCAGCTCCTCGCCGGTCTCCCGGTCGCCCCGACGAGGGCCGAGTTCCACGCCGCGGTCGACCACCCAGACCACGACCCCGAGAACCGGCTCGTGGCGCGGCTCTCCGGCCGGATCGTCGGCCATGCGGAGATCGTGCCGCGGAACACCTTCCTCGGGGGGGCGTCCGTTCCCTCCGCCGTGCTCGACCGGGTGGCGGTGCTCCCGGAGTGCCGCGGCGCCGGCCACGGCCAGCGGCTGGTCCGCGAGGCGGAGGCGAGGATGCGGCGCACCGGCGCGGCGATCGCCTTCTCGCGCACGCGCATCGCCGCGTCGTTCCACGAGATGGGATGGTCGGTACTGGGCCGCGACTGCGCCACGCCGGGACGCCCGGCGGAGATCCTCGCCCGGCTCCTCGAACGCCAGGTGCCGATGCCCGCCTCCTCGTCGGCCTCCAGGCCGGCGCCGGTCCCGTCCCACCGGGGCGGGGAAGGGATCTCGATGCGGCAGTGGCGCCACGTCGAGTTGCCCGCGATCCTGCGGATCTACCGGCAGAACGCCGCCCGTTTCGTCGGTCCGCTCGACCGCAGCGAGGCCTATTCGCGATGGCTCGTCAGCCGCGGCGCGTTCGACTCGATCCTCGTGGCGCTCGTCGGACAGGACCGTTACGATCTCCACGAGACGTCGGCGCGGATCGTCGGCTACTGCATCCAGTCGGGCAACCGGGTCCTCGAGCTCCTCGCCGATCCGGAGTTCCCCGGTCTCGAGCGCGAAATCCTGGCCCGGGTCTGCGCCGAGGCGATCGAGAACGACCGGCAGCAGATCGTCTTCGAGTCGAGCGCCGCCGATCCGCTCCACGGTGCCGTGGCGGGCGGGGAGAACATCGTCGGCGTCCATGACCGGATGATCGTCGCCAAACTGCTCGACCCGTCCGCGGTGCTCGAGCGCCTCGCTCCGGAGATCCCCTCCCGCGTCGCCGCGGCGGGCATCCGCGAGGCGATCGAGCTCGGGATCGACTCGCCGTCGTTCCGCGGATCGGTCACCGTCGCCGACGGCAAGGCCTCGGTCTGCCCCGGACGCGTGGGGCGCAGCTGGATGAAGCTCTCCGACGACGAGTTGGCCAGGCTCCTCCTCGGCCAGTGCGACCCGCTCGAGGCGGTCGCCCGTGGGACGATGGAGCCGTCGACGCAGATGGCCCAGAGACTCGCCGGCATCCTCTTCCCGAGGCTGCCGCTCTGGTCGCCGGTGTGGGACGACGTGCCGGCCTGACCGGGGCCCTCCCGGTTGTCCTCCGGCCCTCATCAGGTTCTCATCGAGGGCGGTCACGTTGCCGTGGTCGAGGGCCGGACGTCGGGCGCCGGCCCGGTGCGGTCACCGTGGGAGTCCCGTCGATGTCCCTTCCCTCCATGTCCGTCGTGGGCATCGGTCTTTTGCTCCTCGCCGGCGGCTGGCTCCGCGCCGCCGACCCGCCCGCCGTGAGCCGCGTCCCGGTGGCCGCGGTTCGGCCCGGCGACCCCTTCGCGGCGATGCAGTGGACCGCCTCCCACGTCGGCAGTGCCCCCTGGGGTCGCTGGGGGGACCAGGCCCAGCACTACATCTCCTGGTCGAACCATTCCAACCGGCTCGTGCCGGTCTACGCCTTCGGGATCGGCCTCGACTCCGTGGCCGGTGCGCGCAGCGCCTATCGCAGCGAGGAGCGGCTCCGCGAGCTCTACGGCCGCCTCCCCGACCACACCCTCAATCCATCCGCCGAGTACTTCGACCAGACCGACATCCACGCGCTGCAGACCGCGGCTGCCGCCGCGGGAAAGACGCGGATCGTGCTCGTCGTCTTCGACGGCCTCGATTGGACGACGACGCGCACCGCGGCGATCGCGCTCACGGGCACGGTGGCCTACGCCGAGGGGCGCGGCACCGGCCTCTCCTTCCAGGACTACGCCGGCGCCCCCACCGCCTTCGGCTTCTGCTGCACCTCCCCCGCCAACGACGGCACGAAGGTCGACGTCGACGCCCAGGCGCTGAAGAACCCCGGCGGCGAGAAGACGGGGGGCTACGACCCGTCCCTCGGCGGCGCCACCCCCTGGGACGCCGCCGCCCGCCCCACCTACCTCATCGGTCGCGACCGTGACAGGCCGCACGCCGTCGTCGATTCCGCCGCCTCGGCCACCGCCTTCTGCAGCGGCCGCAAGACCTACAACGACGCGATCAACGTCGACGCCGACGGCGGGCAGCTCGAGCCGATCGCGCGCACGCTCCAGAAGCGGGGCTGGGCCGTGGGCGCGGTGACGAGCGTGCCGATCCCGCACGCCACGCCGGCCTGCGCCTACGCCAACAACGTCAGCCGCGACGACTACCAGGACATCGCCCGCGACATGGTGGGGGTGCGCTCGGTCTCCCACCGCACCGAGCCGCTCCCCGGGCTCGACGTGGTCATCGGCTGCGGCTTCGGCGTCGGCGATCCCGACGACCGCGACGACCAGGGGGCCAACTACGAGCCCCCGCTCAAGTACGCGGCCGTCTCCACGCTCGAGGCGATCGACGCGCGGCGCGGCGGACGCTACCAGATGGCGCTGCGCACGCCGGGGCGGAGGGGCGGCGAGGTGCTCGCCGAGGGAGCGCGGGCCGCCATCGCCACGGACCGGCGGCTCTTCGGCTGGTTCGGCACCGCCGCGGGCAATCTTCCCTTCGCCACCGCCGACGGCGGCCACGATCCGGTGGTCGTCTCCGACGAGGCGCGGGCCAAGCTCCTCGCCGTCGGGGAGCAGTCGGGGCTCGGGCTCAAGTACAGCCAGCCGATCGCCTACTCCGCGGCCGACGTGGCGGAGAATCCCACGCTCGCCGAGATGGCGACCGCGGCCCTCGACGTGCTCGCCGCGAAGGGGAAGCCGTTCTGGCTGATGGTGGAGGCGGGCGACGTCGACTGGGCGAGCCACGGCAACGACATCGACGCCTGCATCGGCGCCGTGAAGAGCGGCGACGACGCCTTCCGCGCGATCACCGCCTGGATCGAATCCCACGGCGGCTGGGACGACACCGTCGTGATCGTGACGAGCGACCACGGCCACATGTTCGTGCTCGAGCGGCCCGAGGCCTTCGCCCGCTGATCGCCCGCGGGCACGCGCGCCACGATCCGGTTTCCCGCGTCATTCCGCTCGCGGCGGGCGACCGGCCGCGTCGGCTTCCGCGAGATCGCGCACGTGCCCGAGGACGCGGCGGTGGATGCGGTGGATCGTGAAGTCGCTCCACAGCGTCCAGTACCGCTGCGGATGCATGTCGAAGGTGTACCAGGTGCGTCCCTCGAGCCGCGTCCGCCCGCCCCCCAGGTCGATGAGGCGGAACTCACCCCGTCGGCTCGCGAGCGACCGGTCCACGAGGTGGGGCGGATGGACGTGGCGCCAGGGGGTGAGTTCCACCATCGGGTCGGGCTGGTCGACGACGTCGAAGGCCAGCACGCGCGGCTCGTCCCAGACGGTGATCGGCTCCACGAAGTCGCCCGTCGTGAACTCGCAGTGGCGCACCGCCCCGACGCCGCTCCCCACGATGCGTGCCCGCATCGGGCAGGCGATCCCGCAGCGGAAGAACCAGTCATCCGGCTCGGGGAGATCGGGGAACTCGACGACGCGGCGCCACACCGCCCCCGGCGGCGCGTCGACCTCGACGCTCGTGAGGACGACGCGCTCGGGTACCCCGCGTGTCAGCGCCTCGGCGCCGGCGAGGAACGGGATCGCGAGCACGAGCCCCGCGATCTGACGCGTGCCGGCGGCGGTGCATTCGGCCACCCACTTGCCGAGGATCGCCCCGGCGAGGGCCATGGGCATCACGATCGGCACCGCCATCACCAGGCAGATGAGCCCCTCGAGGGCGAGCGCGACGAGGACGCCGCCCGAGAGGAGCGTGACCAAGACGCCGATCCGGACCGTGGCCCCGGTCGACCGCGGCACGGGCCGGTTGTAGACGAATCCGGACACCATCCCCATCACGAGCGGCGTGACGAAGAACAGCACCGCGCCGTACGACCCGAAGCCGTAGAGCCCCGTCACGATCGCCACCATCCCCACCGCGAGTCCGGCGAGCACGGCGACCGTGCCATGCAGGGGGCTCTCCGGCGGACCGGCGGGGTGGTCCAACGCTCCGGGAGCGGTCGATGCGACGGTCGGCGCCGGGGCGTCGGGGGCGAGCGCCAGGAACGCCATGACGAGGAGATTCACCGGGGCCACGAGGACGAACGCCCCGAGCCATGGGGATCGCCCCGCGGCATGGGCCCGTCGCAGGCTCATTGAGAGCGCGATCCACACGAAGGGGATCGTCCAGAGCGCCAGAAAGAGCCCGAGCCACTCCGGGGCCCGCTCCAGGAACGTCTGACGGGTGACGATCGACGGGCTGACGAACTCCAGCGGCGTGAGCAGGTGTCCGGTGGCGGCACCGACGACGGCCGCTTCGACCGCGTACTTGAAGGCCGCCAGGCCGAGTCCGCTCGCGGTATAGGTCGTGCGATCGACCGGCTCCCGGAGGCCGAACCAGACCCGTGCCCAGCGTCGCATGGCGTCACCCCCCGATCGCGGCCCGTCGACAGCGATGACGCGCCGCACGACCCCGGGATGCTACCACACCCCCTTGGGGAGTGAACGGCCCCCCGCGTGGCCGCTCCCCCGATCGCACCGCCGCCCGGCCCCGGCGGCGATCAACCGTGGCCGCGGGCGCCGGCGAGCCACTCGTCGGCCCACCCGCGCACCCCGTCGACACCCTTGCGGTGGCAGAAGTCGCCGAGGGTCTCCCCCGCCTTCCGCTCCGCCTTGTAGCAGGCGAGCACCGCGGTGATCTCCTTGGCGAGATCCTCGAAGGGGACGACGTCCTTGTACTGCTCGTTGAGCCGGTCGCCGAGGAGCCGGCCGCCCAGGAACAGCGTGTACTTCCCCGCCGTGCGGCCGACGATGCCGATGTCGGCGTTGTAGGGACGGGCGCAGGCGTTGGGGCAGCCGGTCAT
>CAZMOU010000115.1:0-2397 GCA_964567835.1 uncultured Chitinophaga sp.
CGTCACGACTCGTAGAGTCGGACCCGGGTCGCGGTCCCCGGAGGGGGGCCGCCCCGCGTCATCCGTCACGACGATCCCGCCCGGATTCCCCATGACCGTCTCCAGCCACCACCGACGGTCGCTTCGGCGACGACGTCGCGGGGCGTCGATCCTGGCGCTGTGGCTCGCCGCGCTCGTGGGGACGGCGGGGGCCCAGGAGGCGGTCCCCTGGCGCGAGGCCGTACCCGGCGCCTCCGGGTCGGGCGGAGCGATCCTCCCGGCACCGCACCCGGCCGCGATCGGGGCCGACCGGTCCCTCGTCGAGGATCCCGGTCCGGCGACGGTGGTCGATCCGCTCCCGCCGGTGGGGCCCGGTGGTCCGGTCGTGCTCGACATGCCCTACGAGCCGCTCGCCCCCTCCGCGGAAGACGCCTACCTCATCCCCGGCAACGCGTTTCCCGAGGGCTTCGACGATCTGTGGGCCCCGCGGCCGTGGTCGTGGCAGCTGATGCCCAACAATCTCATCTACACCAGCTACCTGGCGGGCCCGAAGGAATCGCGCTTCGCGACCGTCTGGTACGACGACACCACGCCGCCCCCCTACTCGGACAAGGGCCAGGAGGGCTGGCTCTGGGATTCGACGCTCGGCGGACGGGCGTCGATCCTCCGCTACGGGTCCGATCCGGTCGTCCACCCGCAGGGATTCGAGGTGCAGATCGAGGGGGCCGCGTTCGTGCGTCTCGACCCGGAGGACGAACGCGACCTGCGCTCGGCCGATTACCGTTTCGGCGTGCCGCTGGTCTACGGCGTGGGGCGCTGGCAGACGAAGCTCGCCTACTACCACAACAGCGCGCACCTCGGCGACGAGTTCATGCTCAAGCATCCGTCCTTCCCGCGGATCAATTACGTGCGCGACTGCATCGTGTGGGGCGGCTCGTGGTATCCCTACGACTGGATGCGGCTGTACGGAGAGGCGGGATGGGCCTTCTTCACCTCCGGCGGCGCGGAGCCGTGGGAGTTCCAGGCGGGGGCGGAACTCGTCCAGGCGCGGCCCACCGGCGGCCGAGGCGCTCCCTTTCTCGCCGTCAACGGTTTCTCCCGCCAGGAACTCGATTGGGGGGGGAACGTGTGCGTCCAGACCGGCTGGGCCTGGCGCGGCCGCCGCAGCGAGAAGCTCTACCGCATCGGGTTCGAGTACCTGTACGGCGCCGACCCGCAGTACGAGTTCGTCTACAAGAACCAGAACCGGGCCGGTATCGGGATGTGGTACGACTACTGATCCCCGTCCGGCGCGATCGGCCGCTAGGGCGGGGAGCCGTCCCGGAGACCGCGCCCTTGCCGCTCTTGGCCATCGAGACGACCTGCGACGAGACCGCGGCCGCGGTCATCGACCGCCAGCGGCGTGTGCTCTCGAGCGTCGTCGCCAGCCAGGAGGCGCTCCACGCCCGGTGGCGCGGCGTCGTGCCGGAGGTGGCTTCGCGCGCCCACGTCGAACGCATCGTGCCGGTGATCGACGAGGCGGTGTCGCGTGCCGCCATCGAGCGCCGCGACATCGAGGCCGTGGCGGTGGCCGTGCGCCCCGGCCTCGTCGGGTCGCTGCTGGTGGGCCTCGCGGCCGCGAAGGGGATCGCCGCCGTCGCCGGCTGTCCGCTCGTCGGCTACGACCACGTCGCCGCCCATCTCTACGCCTGCCGGCTCGCCCATGGCCCGCGCATGACGTGGCCCTGCGTGGGCCTCGTGGCCAGCGGGGGCCACACCACGCTCTTCCTGGCCCGCTCGCCGCTCGACCTGGAGCGGCTCGGGGGCACGATCGACGACGCCGCGGGGGAGGCCTTCGACAAGGCGGCGGCTCTCCTCGGCCTCGGTTACCCCGGAGGTCCGGCGGTGGAGCGGGCCGCGGCCGGCGGCGACCCGGGTGCCATCCGCCTGCCCCGTCCCCTCGCGCGGGAACGTGACCGGCTCGACATGAGCTTCAGCGGGTTGAAGACGGCGCTGCGGTACCGCGTCCGGCCCCCCGGCGCGGCGGACGTGCCGCCGCCCGTGGGGCGTGATCTGGCCGATCTCGCCGCCTCGTTCCAGCGGGCGGTGGTGGAGACGATCCTCGCCAAGGTGGACCTGGCGCTCGAGCGCACCGGCTGCCCGGTACTGGCGGTGGGGGGGGGCGTGACGGCCAACGGCGCGCTGCGGGCCGCGCTCGAGCAGTTGGGGCGGAAGCGCAGGGTCGAGGTGCTCGTGCCGCCGCGCGAACTCTGCACCGACAACGCCGCGATGGGCGCGATCGCCTGGGAACGACTCGAGCGCGGTGGCGACGACGGTCTCGACCTCGACGTCTCCCCCGGCACCGACCGTCGCCCGCGGGGATGACACGCTCCACCGCAGGATGCGGCGGTCCGGAGCCCGGTGGGAAACCTCGGCTTT
>CAZMOU010000115.1:2497-15289 GCA_964567835.1 uncultured Chitinophaga sp.
CCCGCCGGGCGTCGCAAGCGGGCGAAGGCCAGGATGGCTTCGACCGCGCGAAAACCGCGCGGCCGATCCGCCGCAGGATGCGGCGGTCCGGAGCCCGGTGGGAAACCCCGGCTTTCCCGCCGGGCGTCGCAAGCGGGCGAAGGCCAGGATGGCTTCGACCGCGCGAAAACTAGAACGACGAGAACTGCTCGAACTCGTCGTACTGACGGTGCTCCGGATTGACGAAGCGGGTGAAGTCGTGCTGCCAGAGGAGCTTCGCTTCGCCGATGGGGCCGTTGCGCTGCTTGGCGATGATGATCTCGGCCTGTCCCTTGACCCGCTCCCGGTCCTCGTCGTTGGTCATGTAGTACTCCTCGCGATGGACGAACATCACGAGGTCGGCGTCCTGCTCGATCGCACCCGACTCACGGAGATGGTTCAGTCGCGGGCGGTTGTCGCGCGACACCTCCGCCTGACGGTTGAGCTGGGCGAGGCAGAGGACCGGCACGTCGAGTTCGCGCGACATGAGCTTGAGACGGCGGGCGATCCTCGCCACCTGCTCCTGCCGGGGATCACGGGGGTTGTCCGGCTCGATGAGCTGCAGGTAGTCGATGACGATCATCGCCAGCCCGTCACGCCGTTTCATCCGGCGCGCGACGGCGGCGATCTCGGTGAGCGTGCGACCCGGTGTGTCGTCGATGTGGAGCGGGGCCTTGCTGATCTCGTTGGCCTTCTCCACGAGGCGGCGCCGATCCTCCTTGGAGACGGTGCCGTTGCGCACGCGATGGCCGTTGACCCCGGCCACCGAACAGAGGAGCCGGTCGGCCAGTTCCATGGCGGCCATTTCCAGGCTGACGAAGAGCACCGGCTGGTGGTTGGCGATCGCCACGTGCTCGGCGATGTTCATCGCGAGGGCCGTCTTTCCCATGCTCGGCCGGGCGGCGAGGATCACCAGTTCCGAGTTGTGCAGCCCGCCGCACAGCGCGTCGAGTTCGATGAAGCCGGTCTCCACGCCGCCGAGGGCGTGCTCGTGCTTCATCCGGGCATCCATCCGCTCGAGCACCTTGTCGAGCACCGGCTCGAGGGCCACCGCATCGGCGGCGCTGCGCTCCTCGAGGATGCCGAAGAGCTTCGACTCGGCGCGGGCGAGCAGTTCCCGCGGCTCGTCGGTCGAGTCGTAGGCGTCGCGGAGGATGTCGGTGCTGGCGTCGATGAGGGCCCGCAGGAGCGCCTTGTCGCGGACGATGTGGGCGTAGTGGACGGCGTGGGCCGCGTGCGGCACCGCCCCGACGATCTCCGCGATCGCCCCCACGCCACCGATCCGCTCGAGGTCCCCCTTGGAACGCAGACGATCGAGGACGATCGTCGAATCGAGACGCTTGCCGTCGTTGTGGAGCTCGAGGAGGTGACGGAAGAGGATCTGGTGGGCCTCGTCGGCGAAGTCCTCCGGCTGGATCACCAGGGCGACGTCGTCGCAGACGTCCGGCTTGAGGAAGATGCTTCCCAGCACGCCGCGCTCGGCATCGAGATCGACCGGCCGCTCGCGCGGGTCGGAACGGACCGGCCCCCGGCCCGCGCCGTCACGCGCCGACCGCTTGCCGTCGCGCCGCGCGCCGTTGCCCTCGTCTCCACCGCGCCGCACCGTGGCCATGTCCGGAGCCTCCCTTCTCACGGATGATCGGGGATCCCCGCGCCGCCTGCAGGGCTGCCGGGGGAGTCCGCCGACCCGGCCGGTCCCGACGGGCGTCGATCCGACCGCGGACGGCACCCGGAGACGGCTCCGGGCGACGTCCGGGGAACGTCACTTGGAGGCGCCGTCGCCGCTGGTCGGCACGACCCACACCTTCAGATCCCCCTCCACCTCGGCGGCGAGGCGTACCCGGACGGTGTAGAGGCCCAGTTCCTTGAGCGGCCCCTGGAGGATGATGTTCTCGGGGGCCACCACCAGATCCTGCTGCTTGAGCGCCCGGGCGATCTCCACCGAGGTCACCGAGCCGTAGAGGTGCCCCTCGTCGTTGGCGTTGGCCTCGATGGTCACCGTCGTGCGCACCACCTCGTCGAGGAGCGAGCGGAGGCCGGCCAGGCGCTCGCGGGCGATCTCCTCGAGCTTCGCCTTGTGCTTGGCCACCATCCGCTTGTGGTGCTCCGTCGCCACCGTGGCGAGGCCCTGCGGGAGGAGATAGTTGAACGCGTAGCCGCGCTTCACCTCCACCACATCACCCTGCTTGCCGAGGTGCTCGACGTTGTGGATGAGGAGCAGTTCGACGCCGCCGCGGTCCCCCTTGGGGAGCTGGCCGGAGTGGGCGTTGACCGCGGTGGATCGTCGGGAGGCCTTGGACGTGGTGGTGGTCGCCATGATTCGTCTCGGGATACGGGGCGTGGCTGCGGCCGCGGGGGCCACGGAGGGGCCACGATTGTGCCATGAATCGGTTCAGAACGGAATGTCGTCGTCGGATCCGCCGGGGTAACCGCCGCTGCCCCCCCCGCCGCCGTCGTGGGAACCGTCGAAGGGCTCCTCGGGGGCGGTGCCGGAGTTGGCGACGGCGGGCCGGCGTGCCCGCGGTGCACTGCCCCCCTCCGCCGGGCCGCGGCCGGCCGCGTCACGGCCGCCGAGGAGCACCAACCGCTCGCCGACGACACGCAATTTGGAGTTCTTCTTGCCGTCCTTCTCCCAGGTGTCGAGCTTCAGCCGACCCTCGATCATCAGGGGGGAGCCCTTGGTGACGTACTGCCCGGCGATTTCCGCGTCCCGGCTCCAGAAGGTGACGTCGACGAAGGTCGTCTCGTCGATCCAGTCGCCGTTGGGCCCCTTGCGCCGGTTGTTGACCGCCAGACCGATCTCGGTCACCGGCGTCCCGCTGGAGACGTAACGCAGTTCGGGATCGCGGGTCACGTTCCCGAGGAGGATCACTTTGTTGAAGCTGGCCATCGGCGACTCCTGTGGCAGGCGGGGAAGGGTTGAGTACGCATGTTCACCATGCTAGGGTGACGACGCTCACCTTGCAACCTGCTCCGCGTGATCGCCGGTCACTCGGCCGGCGCCGCGGCCGGGGCGGGGGTGGTCCGCTTCGCCGCCGCCGTCTCCTGGCCGGCCAGGGCGTGCTGCACGAGCGCATCGGCGATCCGCGCGTCGACCTTGAGGATCAGCTTGCGGATGATGTCGTCGTTGATCTCGCACTGCCGCTCCAGCGGGGCCACGCCGCTGCCGGGCATCTTGAAGTAGGTGAGCCAGTAGACCCCCTTCTTGTGGCCGTTGATCGGATAGGCGAGTTTCCGCTCGTCCCAGAGCCGTGCGGCGAGGATCGTGCCGCCATGCTGGGTGATCAGGTCGGCGACCTGCTGCGTCAAACCCTGGGGATCACGGGAGTACTTCGTCGGATCGAGGATGAACATCCCTTCGTACACCACCATGTCGCTCGTCGCTCCTCATCTGGGGTCCGGACCCGCCGGACCGTCTCGTGGATCGTGTCGTTCGTGATTCGTCGTGTCGGCGGCGCCAACTCCCGTCCCGGACGCGGTTCCGGACCGGCGAGGTTATCACACCTGACGCTGCCCGTCGGAAGTCCCCCGCCGATTCGCCGCCGCCGGAGGGGGGTGCCGGGGGGGGGCTGATCAGTTGTACCGGTTCATCGCCGCCTCGATTCCGGCTCCTGCCCATTCCTCGGCCGCGTCGGCCGCCCGCTCCACCAGAATGTCGATCGCCGGCCGTTCCGCCTTGGAAAACCTCCCGAGGACGTAGTCGGCCGATTTCCAGCCGGCAGGCAGGGGGCCGACACCGATCCGCAGCCGGGGCACGGTCGTCGTCGCCAACCGGGCGAGGATGTCGGCGAGCCCCTTCTGGCCGCCGCTGGAGCCCCCCGGGCGAATCCGGATCGTGTCGGTGGGGAGTTGGAAGTCGTCGCAGATCACGAGGATGTCCCGGTCGTCGATCTTGTAGAAGTCACGGGCGGCCAGGACGCTCGCCCCGCTCAGGTTCATCCAGGTGAGCGGCCAGAGGAGGAGGACCGCTTGGCCCCGGATCGTGATCTGGGCGAACTCCCCCTGGAACCGGGCCCGACGCGGCGGGGAGGCATTCCGACCCGAGAGCACGTCGAGCGCCTCGAACCCGACGTTGTGCCGGGTGCCGTCGTAGGCCCGTCCGGGGTTGCCGAGACCGACGATCAGTTTCATGGTCGGAAAGGCGAACGGACGGCGGAGGCATGGGGCCCGGAGTCGGACCAGGGCCCGGATCCGGATCCATTGCCGAGGCCCGGCGAGGGCGATCGGGGCCACGGCCGATCCCGCCGGACCGCTTCACGCGCGGAGCGCGGAAACGATCCCACGCCGTCAGCCCTCCTTGGCGGCCTCGCCCTCCTCGGTCGCCTTCCGGCCGATGACCTCCGGCTCCGCGCCGCCGGCCGGCGCCGCCTCGTCGGTCTTGTGGGCGGTGATCGTGCAGCTGACCGCCGTCTCCTCACCGTCGGTGATCGCCCTGGCCCCACGGGGGAGTTCGATGTCGTGGACCTTGATGTGCCCCCCCACCTCCAGATGGCCGACGTGGACGTGAAGCTTTTCGGGGATCGTGTCGGGCGTGCACTCGATCTCGATGTCGTGGAGGACCATGTTCACCGTGCCTCCGGCGCGGTGGCCGGGCGCGTCCCCCTTCAGGTCGAGCGGCACGCGGACCTTGATCCGCTCCGTCTTGTCGACGCGGACGAAATCGACGTGGAGCGGCTCGACGCCGAAGGTGTCCCACTGCAGGTCGCGGACCAGGGCGCTGGTCTTCACCGCACCCTCGAGGTCCACGATCCGGCTCCCGTGGCGCACGACCGCCTCGAGGGCCTCGCGTCGCGCGGCGAGATCGATGCACTTCTCTCCATGCCCGTAGAGGACCGCGGGCACCATCCCCTGGCGGCGGAGGCGGCGGGATTCGCGGGAACCGGTGGCGGCGCGGGCGAAGACTTCGAGGGAATCGCTCATGAAAGCTCCTTTCGGCAAGCCCCTGATTGTGCCACGCGGCCGTGGTTTCGCAAGACGAACCTGCCGGGCCGGGGCGAAAAAGCGATCCACCGGCCGGCCGCGGGGGAGCGATCGACGCCAGCCGGGGCCCGGATCGCCGCCGCTCACCCCTGGAACATCATGCTCACCGACTCGTTGCGGTGGATCCGCTTGATCGCCTGCCCCAGCAGGCTGGCCACCGAGAGGACCTTGATCGAGGGGAGTTGCTTGCCGGAGGAGAGGGGGATCGTGTCGGTGATGATGATCCCCGCGAAGGGGGCCGCCCGGAGCCGCTCGATCGCCGGCCCCACGAGGAGGCCGTGCGTCGCGGCGGCGTAGATCGCCCGCGCGCCGTGCTTCTGCGCCACCTCCGCCGCCGAACAGATCGAGCCCGCGGTGCTGATCATGTCGTCGAACATGAGGGCGATCTTCCCCTCCACCGCGGCCCCGATGATGTTCGTGCTCCGCGTCGTGTCGGCGCTCAAGCGCCGTTTGTCGACGATCGCCAGCGGGGCGCCGAGCCGCGAGGCGTGGCCGCTGGCTCGCTTGATGCTCCCCTCGTCGGCGCTGACCACGACGATGTCCTCCTTGGGAAGGCCCATGGAGAGGACGTGGTTGGAGAGCACCGGAGCCGCGTAGAGGTGGTCCACCGGGACGTCGAAGAACCCCTGGATCTGCGGCGCGTGGAGGTCCATCGCCAGCACCCGGTCGGCGCCGGCACGCGTGATCAGGTTCGCCACCAGCTTGGCGGTGATGGGCACGCGGCCCGAGTCCTTGCGGTCCTGCCGGGCGTATCCGAAGTAGGGAATGACCGCCGTCAGGCGGTAGGAACTCGCCCGCTTGAAGCTGTCGATCATCACGAGCAGCTCCATGAGGTGGTCGTTCACGGGCGGACAGGTGGGCTGGACGATGAACACGTCCCGGCCGCGCACGTCCTCGTCGATCTTGCAGGAGATCTCGCCATCGGGGAACCGCCCCATCGAGATCTTGCCCATGGGCAGGTTGAGGTAGCGGCAGATGTCCTGCGTGAGCGGGACGTTGGCGGGGCCGCTGAAGATCTTGAGGTCGTTCATCGTGGCTGTTCCGGCACCTCGACGGGGCGGGGGGGCGACACCCCGGAGGCCACACTGTGCCCCGCGGCCGGGGCGAGTTCAAGCCGGCGACCGGGCGCCGCGGGCGGCGAGCGCCGCCGCCACCAGCGCCAGTTGCTCCGGCGTGTTCACGGAGAGCGTCTCGGAGGGGTCGAGGCAGGGCACGGCGTCCACGGTCCGGCCCTCCGCGAGGAGGATGCCGGGGCAGTCGGTGAGGTAGTACTCGCCGGAGGCGTTGGCGTTGCCCAGACGCGACAACGCGTGGAGGAGATCGGCGG
This sequence comes from uncultured Chitinophaga sp., assembly GCA_964567835.1. Lineage (GTDB taxonomy): Bacteria > Planctomycetota > Planctomycetia > Pirellulales > UBA1268 > QWOP01. The sequence goes on from CAZMOU010000115.1 coordinate 8,823, forward strand.
CGGCGAACACGTACGTGCTCATGTTCACCTCGCGGATGGCACGCTCGGCGGCGGTGGCGTCCTTCTCCTCCACGATGCGGAGGAATCGTCCGGCGCCGTCGCGGACGATGCGTCCCAGCCCCCGGGGATCGTCCGTCACCGCGGTCCCCAGCAGACAGGAGGCATCGCGGGCGGCGAAGCGGTCGAGGAGCCCGCGCACGCTCTGCGGGCGGAGCATCGGCGAATCGCCGCACACGATCACCACCGGGCGTCGTTCGAGGCCTCCCGCCGCGAGCCGGCCGATCGCCCCGGCGGCCGCGGCCACGGCGTCGCCCGTGCCCCGCTGCTCGCGCTGCAGGGCGAACGAGATGCCCGGCACCGCCGCGAGACACCCCTCGACGACCTCGGCCCGGTGGCCGACGACGACGACGCAGTCGGCCACCCCGGCGTCGCGCAGGGCGTCCACGACCCAGACCACGAGGGGCTTGCCGGCGGCCTCGTGGGCGACCTTGGGCAGGTCGCTCCCCATCCTCGTCCCCTTGCCGGCCGCGAGGACGACACCGATCGGCGCGATCCCGCCTCCCCGGAGCTGGGTATCGAGCGGGGTTTCCATGCGGCGGGACTCCGGCGGGGGATGCGGACGACTCTCCGGAGCGTAGTCGAAGCCCGGCGGGCCGTCATCCTCGCCCGGGCCGCCCCGGGGCGAACACCGCAGGCTGCTACACTGCGTCCCTTCGAAGGGAAGACGAGGGAGAGCCAGGGATCATGGCAGCACCGCGACGGGTGGCGATCATCGAGGCGAACGAGCGGCTCGGGACCTCCCCGCCGCACCATGCCGACATCGACATCTCGGCCGGTCCCCTGGCGGTGCGCTGCAGGACGCTCTGCGGGGGCCTCGCCGAGGGGGTGCGGATGGTGGAACTCATCGCCGGCCCCACGCGGACCTACCTCCTCCCCGATCGGGGCTTGGGGATCTGGAAGGTGAACGCCGCCGGAACGGAACTCGGTTGGCAGTCGCCCGTGCGCGGGCCGGTGCACCCCATGCACGTGCCGCTCTCGGAGCCCTCCGGACTCGGCTGGCTCGACGGCTTCGACGAGCTGGTGGCCCGCTGCGGACTGGTGAGCAACGGTGCGCCCGACTTCACCCCCGCGGGACGGCTGGCGTACGGGCTCCATGGACGGATCGCCAATCTTCCCGCCCGCTCCCTGGAGGTGATCCTCGACGAGGACGCCGGCACGCTCACCGCCCGCGGGGTCGTCGACGAGACCCGCTTCCTCTTCCATTCCCTGCGGATGACCACGACGCTGACGATGTCGGTCGACCGTCCGGGGCTCGCCTGGAGCGACTCGGTGACCAACCTCTCCGACCGGCCCTCCACGATGCAGATGCTGTATCACGTGAACATCGGTCCCCCGGTGCTCGGGAGCGGCGCCGAAGTGGTGGCGGCGGTGGACGAGATCGCGCCCCGGGACGCCGGCGCGGCGGCCGATGTCGCCACCTGGAACCGCTACGATCCCCCCCGACCGGGGCGCCCCGAGGATGCCCATTTCGCCACCCTGCACGCCCCGGGGGGCCGCGCCCAGGCGCTGCTCGTGGGGGCCGGGGGCAAGCAGGCGGTCCGGCTCTCGTGGAACGCGACGACGCTCCCCTGTTTCACCCTCTGGAAGCAGCAGGGGGGGGAGTCGGAGGGGTACGTCACCGGTCTCGAACCGGGCACCAATTACCCCAACCCGCGTTCCTTCGAGGAAGCGCAGGGACGTGTCGTCACGCTCGAGCCCCGCGGCGAGGTGACGTTCGACCTCGAACTCGAGAAGCTGTCGGCCGACGCCATCGGCCCCGCCCGGGAGGCGATCCGGGCGGCGGCGGGGGGCCGGACGGCACGGGTTCACGCGCGTCCCCGGGCCGGTTGGTCGGCGGGGGCGCTGCCCGGGGTGCTCGTCGCCTGCCTGCTGGCCGCGCTCGGTGCCGGTCGGGCCGCCGCCGAGCAGACCGGCACGCCGCGGCGCGTGATCGCCGCCGACGATTCCCGGCGCACGCTCGCGGCGCTGGCCCCCGACGGGCGGGTGGAGTGGCGCCGTGCCAACGGGGCGATCCACGACCTCCACCTGCTCCCCGACGGCCACCTCCTCCTCCAGGACGGCTGGACGCGGATCATCGAACTCGACGGCGACCGGAACGTCGTCTGGGAGTACGACGCCGCCGCCGGCGATAACGCCGGCCGGCCCGTGGAGGTGCACGCCTTCGAACGCCTCCCCGACGGCGCGACGATGATCGTCGAATCGGGTCCGGCACGCATCGTGGAGGTGGACCGCGACGGCACCGTCCGCCGTCGCATCCCCCTCACCGTCGATCACCCGGCCGTCCACTCCGACACGCGGAACGCCCGGCGCACGCCGCAGGGGACCTGGCTCGTGGCCCACGAACGGGACGGGATGGTGCGCGAGTACGACGACACCGGGAAGGTGGTGTGGGAGTTCGACGTGCCGCTGTTCGGCAGGGAGCCCAAGGGGGGGCACGGCCCCGAGGCGTACGGGGACCAGGTCTACTCCGCCGTCCGCCTCGAGAACGGAAACACCCTCGTCGGCACCGGCAACGGCCACGCGGTCCTCGAGGTGACGCCGGAGAAGGAGATCGTGTGGCGCGTCGAGCAGCACGACCTGCCGGGGATCGTCCTGGCGTGGGTGACGCAGGTGTGGCGGTTGCCGGACGGCCGCACCCGGTTCGTCAACTGCCACGCCGGCCCCGACAACCCGCAGATCATCGAGGTCGACCGCGACAAGAACGTGGTCTGGACCTTCCGTGACTTCGACACCTTCGGCGACTCGATGCCGGTGGCGGTGGTGCTCGATCCCTGATCGGCATCCCTGACCGGGCGCCGGCGGGTCAGCGGCCGGAGTCCCGGACACCCTTCCCGTCGTCGTCGTCCAAGTCGATGTCGTCCAAGTCGACGGGAGCCGGCGTCGATTCGACACCGGCGCCGTTGAGCGCCACGACCACGAGCGTGTCGGCGGCGTCGCCGCGGGCGAACTCCACCTCGAACGGGGGCGTGGGGCCGGTCGGCGTGTCGTGGTAGGAGAGTCCCTGGAGGAGCGTGCGGCCGTTCTCCGGACCGATGCGCGCGATCTCCTCGCCCCCGCGGCGGACGCTGAAACCGGCCAGCCCGCTCTCGGGATCCGCGTCGGCACGCCACGCCACGTGCCACCGCCCGCCGGGGCGCGGGGCCGCACGGAGGTCGCGCGGCGGCGGCGGCGGGGTGACGTCGGCGACCCGGCCGTCGCGGAGGTAGTCGCGCCACTTGGCGGCGAACGCGGCGTCGGGAAGCCAGCCGCAGCGGCGTGCATCGCCGCACTCGGCGAGGGGGCGGGGTTCACCCGGCATGTCGTCGCCGTCGAGCGGCGTGCCCAGGGCGCCGCCCATGTCGAGCGCCCGCAGCGGCCCGGCCGTTCCGGCGACGTGCGGAAGTCGCGCCTCGAGCATCCGCGCGAAGAAGGGGATGGCAAGCGCCCGGCTCTCCCCGCACTCGTGGCCGGTGCGCGGGTCGGGGGCGAACAGCACCGGCGCTCCCCGGGCGCGGAAGAAGGCGAGCGTGTCGACGGCGCCCGACCAGGCGGCGGCGAAACGGGCGTCCCCCTTTTCCCGGATGCCGGGATTGCAGGCGATCGGCACCGCGAAGGCGGCGTCGCGACCGAAGTCGAGTGGCGGGATCTCCCCCTTGGCGATCGCGGGAAACGGGCTTCCGGAGCGCAGCCACGCCGCCACGACCCGCTCCGGATGACGCTCGAGCATGATCGTCGCCCAGAATCCCCCCCCGGAGTGGCCCCACAGGCACCAGGGCACCACGGCCACCTCCGGGCAGCCCGAGGCCTCGGCCAACCGGTCGAGCGCGGCCAGGAACGCCTCGTCGGATCCGCGCCGTGGATCGCACCAGGCACGGCACTCGTCGCCGTCGGTGGTCTCGTAGGTGGGCACGAGCAGCCCGCAGCGCCACGCCCGCGCGAGGGCCTGCCACTGGAGGTCGTCGGCGCCGGTCCGCGAGCCGTCGGAGGCCCCCTTGCCGCAGCCGTGTTGGTGGACGACGAGCCCGCGCAGAGGGCCGTCCCCGGCCGGGATCCACAGGCGGTAACGCGTGCGGTAGCGGAGGACCCCCTCGACCGCCGGCACCGGCGGCTCGTGCACCGTCTCCACCGTGCGGTCCTCGGCGCGGGCCCCCCCGAGCGGTCGCCGCGGCAGGGGGTGGCCGTCGAGCAGGGCACGCAGACGTGCGACCTCGTCGGGCCGCTCGGCGGCGACGTTCCGCGTTTCGTCGGGATCGGCGGAGACGTCGTACAGCTCGATGTCGGCGGTCTCCGGCGCGGCGCCGAACGCGCGCCACTCCACGAGGCGCCGGTCCGCCGTGCGGATCGCCCGGCCCAGCCGATCGCCGCGCGGATAGACATGGACGCAGTGGTCGCGCGCGGAACGGGCGGGATCTCCGAGCACGGGGGCGAAGCTGCGGCCGTCACGCCCGGGGGCCGCGGGCAGCCCGGCGAGATCGAGCAGCGTGGGGAGGATGTCGACGGTCTCCACGAGCGCGGCGGTCGCCGTGCCGCCCGCCACGCCGGGGGCGGCGATGACGAGCGGGACGCGCGTCGCCTGCTCGTAGTTCGTGTGCTTGCACCACATGCCGTGGTCGCCGAGATGCCAGCCGTGATCTCCCCAGAGGACGACGATCGTGTTGGCAGCCAGGCCGGTCTCGTCGAGCGCGGCGAGGAGCCGGCCGATCTGGGCATCGGCGTAGCTCGTCGCGGCGTAGTAGCCGTGGATCAGCTTGCGTGTCAGGGCTTCGTCGATCGGCCCGGTGTCCGGGGTGTCCTTGTACTGGCGCAGCTCCCCCCACTCGGTCGCGGCGTACGGGGGCGCCCCCTCCGGCGGCCGCCGCGTGGCGGGGAGGGGGAGCGACGCGGGATCGTGGAGGTCCCAGTAGCGCTTCGGTGCCACGAAGGGCAGATGGGGCTTGAGGAAGCCGACGGCGAGGAAGAAGGGCTTCCCCGGCGCCGCGGCCGCCGCGTGGAGCCGTCGCACCGCCTCGGCGGCGATCCGACCGTCGTCGTAGGTGTCGTCGTCGACGTCGGCCATCTCGGTGGCGCTGCCGCGGGGGAGTTTCCCGGGGTTCGCACGCCCCTCGAAGCGGGCCTCCTCGCGACTCGGCCCGCGGTTGGCCGGCAGGTGGTACTGCACCGTCCTGCCGCGGAAGAGCGGTTCGTCCCAGCTCTCGGCGTCGTCCCGATTGCCATGGCCGACATGGAAGATCTTGCCGAGGCCGGCGGCGTGCCAGCCGGCGTCCCGGAACAGTTGGGGCAGCGTACGGATCGTCGGGGCGGCGCGACGGAAGTTCGTGCCGAGGTCGTAGATGCCGAGCGTCTGCGGGCGGAGGCCGGTGAGGAGGGCGTTGCGCGACGGGGAACAGACCGCCTGATTGGCGTACGCGGCGGTGAATCGCACCCCCCGGGTGGCGAGCCGATCGATGTGCGGCGTCTTCGCGTGCGGGTCACCGTAGCACCCGAGCGCCGGCTTGAGATCGTCGACGCAGATGAGGAGCACGTTGGGGCGTGCCCCCGGGGCGTCGGCGCCCGGAGCGGGCCGAGCCGGGGCGAGCAGCGCGACCGTGAACAGGACGAGTGCCAGTCGGGCGGACGGCGTCATCGGAACGCTCCTCGGGATCGGGCGGACGCGGTCAATCGTCGCCGGTCGGGGGAGGAACGGTCCAGCCCGGCGGTGGCGTGTCGGGGATGTCGTCGGCGAGGGCCCTGCGGGCGATGCACTTCGGGCACCACCAAGGGGCCGGTTTCATCACCGGTCGTGGGCTGCGGGTGTGGCACCCGGCGCAGCGGTAGCGTTTGCCACGCACGGCGGTCTTCGGCCGCAGACGCTTGCCGGAGCGGGGGATGTTCTTCATGGCGGTGTGTCGGTCCTTCGCCCGCCGGCGGCGGGAGGGGACGGCCGTGGAGGAATCGAGGGAGAGCGGTCATCATAGGGGCGCGGGCGCGCGACCATCCCGCCCGGGCGGATGTCGCGCCCGGACGACGTTTCCGGAGGTGGGTGATGGACCAGCGAGGGGAGGGGACTTCGGGGCGTCGGGAGGTGGCGGAGGTGCCCGCGCCGGCCTGCCGCGGCGATGCGTCGGACCGCCCGGCGTGCCCGGTCTGCGGCGGTCGGCTCGTCGAGATCCGGGCGAAGTTCCAGTGCGCGCAGTGCCACCGGATCTGCGAGACCTGCTGCGAGGGGGGGCGGGGGTGACTCGCGGGGGACCGACGGCACGCCCCAGTGCCGCCGCAGGACGCGGCGGCTGTGTGGAGCTGACGAAGGCCAGGATGGCTTCGTCAGCGTCTTTCGGACCGGCCCAGTGCCGCCGCAGGGCGCGGCCGCTGTATGGAGCTGACGAAGGCCAGTGTATGGAGCTGACGAAGGCCAGGATGGCTTCGTCAGCGTCTTTCGGACCGGCCCGGTG
>CAZMOU010000116.1:0-14969 GCA_964567835.1 uncultured Chitinophaga sp.
CCGGGACCCCCGCGACGCCGGCCGAGGCGGAACGCCCGCGCGCCGCCGCCCCCCCGGAGACGCCCCAGACCGGGCCGGCGCCGGCCGATGCCGTGCCCGCCCCGGCGACGCTCGCCGAAGCGCTCGCCCAGGCCAACGCCCTGGCCAACGCGCGCCGTTTCATCGAGGCGATCGCCCTCTGCGAGACGGCCATCGGGATCCACGGCCCGTCTCCCGAGGTCTATTTCCTCGTCGGCATGATCCATCAGACCAACGGCCGCCTCGATCTCGCCGAGGACTGCTTCCACAAGACGCTGTATCTCGACAGCGCCCACGCGGACGCGCTGCTCGCCCTGTCGCTCCTGGCCGAGAACCGCGGCCAGCCGGACCACGCCGAGCAGTACCGCCGGTCCGCGCGGCGGGTGCTGGAAAGGAAGGGGCCGACATGACGGACCTCTCCCCGACGGCACCCGGACCATCGACGCCGCCCGCCGAGGATTGCTGGCGGCGGATCGGGGTCACCGGCGACCGCAGCTGCCCGGAACTCGAGGTGCACATCCACTGCCGCAACTGCCCGGTGATGGCCGCCGCGGCACGGACGTTCTTCGACAGGCCTCCCCCCGAGGGCTATCTGGAGTCGTGGGGGGGGATCCTCGAGGAGACGGTCGAGGCCGCCGCGACCGACGTCGCCAGCGTCCTACTGTTCCGCCTCGGCGGCGAATGGCTCGCTTTCCCGACCGGCTCCCTCGTCGAGGTGACGACCACCCGCACCTGCCACCGGGTGCCCCACCGGACCGAGGGAGTGCTCGAGGGAATCGTCAACATCCGCGGCCAACTGCAACTCTGCATGTCCGCCCACAGGCTCCTCGGCGTCGATACCGCGACCGCGCCGTCGACGCCCGCGGAGGAGCCGGGCCCGGACAAGGAGTACCACCGACTGCTCGTCGTGGAACGATCCGCGACCCCGGGCCAGGGCCGCTGGGCGTTCGTCGTGGACGAGGTGGCGGGCGTCCAACGCGTCGAGCGTTCCCGACTGCGGGGAGTGCCGGCGACCGTCAGCCAGTCGGGAGCACGGTTCTGCGAGGCCCTGTTCGACTGGCAGGGGCATGTCGTGGGGATCCTCGACGAGTCCCGGTTCTTCGACGGGCTGCACGACCGGATCCGTTCCACCTGACGAGCCGGTGCCGGAGCACCGGCCGACCATCCCCGAACCGACCGACGCGGAAAGGAGCAAGCCATGGCCGAGGATCTCAGCGGATTCTCGATGCTCGACCTCTTCCGCCTCGAAGCGGAGACACAGACCGCCATCCTGTCGGCCGGCGTCCTGGCGATCGAGCGACGGGAGCAGGACCGGGGAACGATCGAGGCGATGATGCGCGCCGCCCATTCGCTCAAAGGCGCGGCCCGCATCGTGGGCATCGAGCCGGCGGTGGATGTGTCGCACGCGCTCGAGGACTGCTTCGTGGCCGCCGGACGCGGCGAGATCCGGGTGGGCGCCGGCCACGCCGACGTGCTGCTGGCCTGCATCGACTTCCTGGGGACGATCGGCAAGGCGGAGGACGGGCTCTCCCCGGACGGCCCCTGGCCGGCCCGCGCCGCCGATCTGGTCGCCGCGCTCGACCGCATGCGGGCCACGGCGGGCGAAGGCGCCGAGTCTGCTCCGGCTGCGGCTCCCGTTCCGGCTCCCCCCCCGGCTCCGGTCGCCGTCGACGCCGAGGGCGCCCGGAGCCGTCCCCCCGCCAACGAGGCCCTGCCCTCCGCGTTGCCGCCCCCGGGGGGCGACGAGGACGCTCCCCCGGGCGACGACGAGCGCCCGGCCCGGGCCGGGCCCGAACGGCCCTTCGATACCTTCGAGCGCGTGGTGCGCGTCTCGGCCGACAGCCTCACGCGACTCGTCGGCCTGGCGGGCGAGGCCCTGGTGGAGACCAGGCAGCTGCGCCCCTTCGTCGACGGCCTGGTGGCGCTCCGCGCCGCCCAGTTCGATCTCTGCGACTCCCTCGCCGCCCTCGAGGACCACGTGGCCGCGGAGGGCGAATCCCTGCCGCCGATGGTGGCGCCGATCGTGGAGCGGGCCCGGGCCAGGGCGGACAAGGCACTGGCGGTGCTCGTCAAGCACGTCGACGACTTCGAGAGTTTCGCCCGCAGGAACGAGGATCTCTCCGGGCGGCTCCATCACGAGGTGATCGTCAGTCGCATGCGGCCCCTGGCCGACGGCATCCGCGGCTTCCCCCGATTGGTGCGAGATCTGGCCAGGACGCTGGGCAAGCAGGTGCGCTACGAGGTCCGCGGCGAGACCACCGGCGTCGACCGCGACATCCTCGACAAGCTCGAGGCCCCCCTCTCCCATCTCCTGCGCAACGCCATCGATCACGGCCTCGAGCCGCCCCCGGAGCGCGAGGCGGCGGGCAAGCCCGTGATCGGATCGATCGTCCTCGAGGCCCGCCACCGGGCCGGGATGCTCCAGGTGATCCTCGCCGACGACGGCCGCGGCATCGACATCGAGAGGATCCGCGACCGGGCGGTGGAACGCGACCTCGTCCCGCGGCACGTCGCCGAGCGGCTCACCGAGGCGGAGGTGCTCGAGTTCCTCTTCCTCCCCGGCTTCTCCACGCGTGAACGCGTCACCGAGATCTCCGGTCGCGGCGTCGGCCTGGACGTCGTCCAGAGCATGGCGAAGGCCGTCGGCGGCGTGGTGCGGGTCGCCAGCGTCGCCGGCCGTCAGACCACCTTCACGCTCCAACTGCCGATCACGATGTCGGTGGTGCGTGCACTGCTCGTGGAGGTCGCCGGCGAGCCCTACGCCTTCCCGCTCACGCGCATCGACCACATCCAGTTCGTCAGTCACTCCGAGGTCCGCTCGATGGAGGGACGGCAGTTCTTCCAGCGTGACGGCGAATCGATCGGGCTCGTCGCTGCCGCGCAGGTCCTGGGAACAGGGACCGTCCTCGCCCCGCCCGACCCGATGCCGGTGGTCGTCGTCAGCGACCGTGGACAGCGGTTCGGGATGATCGTCGAGGCCTTCCTCGGCGAGAGGGATCTCGAGGTCCGGCCGCTCGACCCGCGGCTCGGGAAGGTCGCCGACGTCAACAGCGTCTCCCTGCTCGAGAACGGCGATCCGGTGCTCATCGTCGACGTCGAGGATCTCGTCCTCTCGATCGACAACATGCTCATGGGGCGGCGGCTCCACCGGGTGGACTTCGAGCAGATCTCCCGGCGGATCCGCCGGACGAAGCGGGTTCTGGTCGTCGACGATTCCGTCACCGTCAGGGAATTGGAGCGCCAACTGCTCCAGACGCGGGGATTCGAGGTGGATGTCGCCGTGGATGGCATGGACGGCTGGAATGCCATCCGGGGTGGCGACTACGATCTGGTGGTCTCCGACGTCGACATGCCCCGCCTCGACGGCATCGGCCTGGTGTCCCTGGTGAAGGGAGACCCGCTGCGAAAGAACATCCCCGTCGTCATCGTGTCCTACAAGGACCGCGACGAGGATCGGCTTCGTGGCCTCGAGGCGGGTGCGAATCGCTACCTGACGAAGACCAGTTTCCACGACCAGAGTTTCATCGCCACCATCATCGATCTCATCGGCGACCCGAAGGCCTGACCAGGCCGTCGGCGAGCCGTGACGGGGGGAAAGCGTGCGTATCGGAATCGTCAACGACGTGCGGGCCGCGGCGGAGGCACTGCGACGGATCGTCACCAGTCTCACGCCTCACGACATCGCCTGGACGGCAGCCGACGGTGTCGAGGCGGTGGCGATGGCGAAGCGAGACAGGCCCGACCTGATCCTCATGGATCTCCTCATGCCGCACATGGACGGCGTCGAGGCGACCAGGCAGATCATGCTCACGGCTCCCTGCGCCATCCTCGTCGTCACCGCCACCGTCAGCGGCAACATCTCCCTCGTGTACGAGGCCATGGGGCACGGTGCCCTCGACGCCGTCGACACGCCGGTGCTCGGTCCGTCCGGCGAGGTGCAGGGCGCGCAGGCCCTCGTGGAGAAGATCGCCACCATCGGCAAACTCGTCGGCGCCACGCCCGACCCGCGTCGAATGGCCCGGCCCGCGCAGTCCTCGGGCCCGCCGCGGCTGCTGCTCATCGGCGCTTCGACGGGAGGGCCGAAGGCGATCGCCGAGATCCTCGGCCCCCTGCCGCACGACTGGAACGTCGCCGTGATCGTCGTGCAGCATGTCGACATGGCCTTCGCCCCTGGGCTGGCGAAGTGGCTCGGGGACCAGACCGGCCGTCCCGTCCGCGTCATCGACGAGGGACAGCACCCCGCCGCCGGGGACGTGCTCGTCGCCGGCACCAACGACCACGTCGTGTTCACGAAGGACCGGACGCTGTCCTACCGCGAGGAGCCCAAGCACCTCTTCTTCCGCCCCAGCGTCGACGTGTTCTTCTGGAGCGTGGCCGAGTACTGGCCGACGCCCGGGACGGCGATCCTGCTCACGGGCATGGGCTCCGACGGGGCCAAGGGGCTCCTGGCGCTGCGTGCCCGTGGCTGGCACACGATCGCGCAGGATCAGTCGAGCAGCGTGGTGTGGAGCATGCCCAAGGCCGCCATCGAACTCAACGCCGCCTGCGAGGTGCTGCCCGTCGAGAAGATGTCGCACTCGATCAGCGCGAAGCTCAAGGGCTGATCGGAGGGGACTCGACGCCCCTCATCACCGCCAGGAGGACGCTCTCGGCGATGCCGGGGGCACGGTGCAGCGAGACCACCTGGACGCCCACCGGCAGCCCGACGCTGTCCACCTCGGCTTCGGAGGCGAGCCGTTCGATCGGGTCGCCCACACGGTCGGCGTGCCTCTCCTCGCCCGGAGCCACCCTCGTCACGGGAACCGTCCCCGCGGCGAGATCGACGAGATTGGCGAGCAGACAGGGCGCCGCGGCCAACACGAGCCGGGAGGCCGTGCCATGCCGCAGGGCCGGGAGCGCGGAGACGGGGCAGACGACGGCGTCGTACCGGGCCCGCCAGCCCTCCACCACACTGTCGATGGCCGCGCGGTGATCGACCAGCGCCGCGAGCCCCCTCGGGCCACGCGGCCCCGTCCGCTCGAGTGCCCGGGCCTCGAGCCTCCGCCCGCCCCAGGCACATGCCCCCGCCAGGATCCTCCGGGCCCAGGCTGGGGTGGCGGCGATGCCGAGGAGACGGCGGACCTGCGCCATGGGACGCTCGCCGCGGAAGAGGCGGCGGATGTCGCGACCGCCGTCGGCGGAGACGAACCCCAGGTGGATCCACGCCGCCTCCTCGGCGACCCGGTGGTCGAGCCGTTCCACCGAAGCGCCAGACCGGCGGAGCCTTTCGACCGCCTCGGCCACGGCGCGGCGCACCGCCGGTCCCGCCCCCAGCGGACCGCACTCGTCCCACCAGCCGATCCGCAGCGAACGCGGCTCCGCGGGGGAGGCCGGCGGCGTCGCGGCGGGCGGCACGAGCGCCCGGAGGGCGACCTCCGCATCGTCGACGCGGCGGACCAGGAACCCGACACGCGACCGCTCGCCCGCCAGGCCCGGCATCGTCTCGAAGGCCCCGCCCCCGCCCAGGCTCGCCCTCCGCGGGAGGAATCCGACGATGCCACAGGCGTGCGCCGGTTGGCGGATGCTGCCGGCCAGATCGTTACCGATCGCCAGGGGCACGCACCCGTCCGCCACCAGCGCCGCATCGCCGCCGCTGCTCCCGCCGGGACCGCGGTCGGGCCGCGTCGGGTGGACCGTCCGCCCCCACACCGGATTGTCGGTCTCGTGGAGATACATCGCCTGCGGGACGTTCGACTTCCCGAGGACGACGGCACCGGCCGCGCGCAGGCGGGTGACGATCTCCGCGTCATGCCCGTCGCGCTCGCCCCGCCGGGAGACGATCCCCAGCGTCGTCGCGAGACCCCGGACGGCGAAACACTCCTTGACGCTCACCGGAACGCCGAGCAGCGCCCCCCCGGGGGGACACGTCGCCGCCTCGCGCAGCGCCTCCTCGAAGCGTGGCTGCACCAGCGCGTTCAAGCGCGCGTGGGAATCTCGGCACCGTTCGACATGTTCGGCGACCACATCGACGGGGCGCCGCCGTCCGTCGGACACGGCCCGGACGAGCGACGCCACGGCGTCCCAGTCGCCCTGTTCCTCCCCCCGCGGCGGACCGTTCACGGGCCGTCGGGTTCTTCACCCGCACCGGCGTCGGCAGGCGTCGCGGCGGGAGCGGCAACCTCCGCTCCCGGACCCTCGCCGCGCACGTGCCCCGGCACCGCACGCACGTCGCTCGCCCACATCGTGGACGGATCGCCGATCACTCCTGTCACCATCACCCCTTCCCCGACTGAAACCCCGGGGTCGCCGTTGGCGAAGAACGCGACCCGGTGCGGGACTTCGCCGCGGATCGAGATCCTCCCCCACCACCAAGGCCCTGCCCCGCGGGTCTCCTCGAGGATCCCGATCAGCACCGCCCCGTCCGCCGGCCGCCGGGAGGCGGTGAGCCACATCCGCCCGAGTTCGGCGAGGTCGCCGCCACGCTCCGAGGCGAGGCGATCGGCAAGCGCACCGTACCGCAGTGCCGCCGCGGAAGCCCCCGCCACGGTGGACCCGGCAGCGCGGTCGGCGGCGGCGAGAGCGCCGGCGACGTCGACGAGTTCGCGATACCACGCGACGAGTGCCTGCTCACGGAGTTGGGGATCGCCCGCCGGGTCGATCCGACTCACGTTCTCGGTGGCGACGAGGGCCCGCTCGAGCGCCACCTCGAGCGCCGAGAGATCCGGCTGGGACGGCGCCGCCGCGGCCGGCGGGGCTGCGGAGGGGAGTGTCGGAAGATCGATCCCGATCGGAACGTCCTCCATGGCGACCGTCGCCGCCGCGACCGGCGACGCCGCGATCGCCTCGAGGGTTTCCTCGGGGGTGATCGCCGGGGTGGGGGGCTCCGCTGCGGCGTTGTCCGTCGGAGGCTCGGCGCTCGCCGTCGCGGGCGCTGCGGGGGAGGGTGACGCGGACCCGCCGGACGGGTCCCCCGGGCCGTCGCCGGCGCTCGGGCCCTCCGCCCCCTCCCGCGGCGGCGCGGCCAACGATGCGAGGGAATCGAGCGTGGGCCCGGCGGAGACCGGTCCACGAGGCCGCGGCTCCGCCGCCCCACGGAGGGAGGCCGGCAGCAGGAAGCGCATCGCAGGGGGGATGCTCTTCGCCACTCCGATCGGGTCACGGCCGAAACCCCACAGCAGGATCGCGAGCGTCACGGGGATGGCGAGCACCCCGCCCAGAACCACCCCCACGAGTTGCCCGATCATCCCTTGCGGTTTCCGGGGCGACGGGACGGCGGTGATCGGAGGCACGGCGATGTCGATCGATTCGGTCGCGGCCCCGACGAGCCCCTGCGAGTCGCCGGTGTAGGAATCGGACGAGAGTTCCTGCCCACTGGCATCCGCCGCGAGGAGCGCGCCGAATCCGACCGATTCCGACGCTCCCTCCTCGACGCCCACGGCGGCGATGTCCCGCCATTCGTCGATCGGGTCGGCCGATTCCGAGTCCTCCCCGGGAGCCGCGGCCGCCCCGGGCGAGGACGTCCTCGCGGCGTCGTCATCGATCCCCTCGCGGTCACGCGCATCGTTCGATTCCGTCGCGAGCACGTCGCTGGGCGAGACGATGCCGGATCGCCCCGTCCCGATCAGCACGCGCGAGGCGTGGGAGACGCCCGACTCCTCGGCCGCCTGCGTCACGTCGCGGACGACGTCCGCGTCGCGTCCCGGCAGGAGATCGCTCCCCCCGGCGGCGGACGCGTCGGCTTCGAGCCACCCGTCCGGCAGCCCTTCCACCCGCGACCGGCCCGCGGCGGCATCGACGGGATCGGGGGCCTCGAACGCGGCGAACTCCGGCGTCGGCGCGTCGTCGGCATTCGCGTCCGACCCGGCGCCCGGAGCGTCCCCCGCGTCGTCCTCGAAGGGTTCGTCGCCTGTCCGGTCGTCGGTCATGGTGGTCCCCGCGTGGTGTGCCCTGCGAAAGCGTTCCGGCCCCGGGATCAATGGTACCACCGCCCCTCCGCCGTCGCCTCGCGGACGGGCCCGTGGGGCGGATCGGGCCGACGGAAAACGCCCCCCCGGAAGGTATGCTGCCCGCGGCCGCACGGTTGGGTGCGGACGCTCGATCCCCCCGAGGCCACCATGCTCGACGCCCTGGTCATCGCACCGCACCCGGACGACGCCGAGTTGGGGATGGGGGGGACGATCGCCCTCATGCTGGCGCGTGGGATGCGTGTGGGGGTGCTCGACCTCACGGATGGCGAACCGACGCCGCGCGGCACGCCGGAGATCCGTGCCCGGGAGACGGCGGCGGCCACCGCGGTGCTGGGCATCCCGTGGCGCGAGAACCTCGGCCTTCCCAACCGCCGCCTGCGTGCCACGCTCGCGGCACGGGCGGCTCTCGCGGGCGTCATCCGCCGCACCCGGCCGCGCTGGCTCTTCGCGCCCCACTGGGTCGACGCCCACCCCGATCACGTCGCGGCGACGCGCCTGGTCGATGCGGCGCGGTTCTGGGCCAAACTCACCAAGTGCGACCTCCCGGGCGAGCCCTGGCACCCCACGCGGATCTATCACTACCCGTGCGTCCATCTGAAGGTCGTCGTGAAGCCCGCGTTCGTCGTCGACATCACCGCCACCTGGGAAATGAAGGCACGGAGTCTGTCCTGCTACGCCAGCCAGTTTCCGCCCCCCGGCCCGGCATCCCCCGCCGGATCGCCCCCCACGGTGCTCGAGCGGGTCGAGGCCGCGGCACGCTGGTGGGGGGCCTCGATCGGTGTCGCCTGGGGAGAGCCGTTCACCGCCCGCGAGCCGATCGGCCTGCGGGGTTTCGGCGATCTTTTCTGATTCTCTCGCCGGGGTGCGGTCGGTTCGCGGCCACGGGGCAAGATGGGCCGGTACCGGTGGGGTGGCGGGGGATGGCAACGCCGCGAGATGGCCCGATGGCATCGATTCGTCGGGCGCAGCGGGGAATCGTGCGGTCCGCCCGACGCCCGGGCCGATACCTTCCCCGCCACGACCCTCTCTCCACTCCCATCCCGGGGTCATCCTTCCATGCCCGCACGTGACATCAACGTGATCGCCCTGGTCAAGGGTGGGGAGCGGTACGTGTTCCTGTACGACGACGCGAGCCGCGCCGAGGCGCTGCGGACCTTGGGCAGGTTCGCCGCCAGACCCGACCTGAGCTTCTCGTGGCACGACGCCGCGGTGCTCGGGGAGAAGGTCCGGCATGCCCAGGCCCGCGTCAACCGCCTGCCCTCCGTCCCCCCCGCCGACCGCAAGGCCTGACCGCCGCCCCGCGGTCACCGCGGACGAGAGGCGACGATGCCCCCCCCTGCGCATGGCGCCGTCGACGGCTTCACGCCGGTGATCGAGAGGTTCCTCCGCTCCCTCGTCGCGGAGCGTGGTGCGTCGCCGTTCACCGTGAAGAGCTACCGGGAGGATCTCCTCCAACTCTCCGAGTTTCTCGTCTCGGCCGGCTGCCGGGGTCCGGCGGACGCCACCTCGGCGATTCTCCGGCGGTTCGCGGGGGGCCTGCACGGGGCGGGATACGCGCCGTCGACCGTCGCCAGGAAACTGGCGAGCACGCGGAGCTTCTACGCGTTCGGGCAGCGCGAGGGATGGGTCCCGACCAATCCCGCCAAGCCGCTCCGAGGACCGAAACGGGCGCGGAAGCTACCCCGGTTCCTCACGGGGGAGGAGATCGGCCGCCTGCTCGCCGCACCGCGTCCTGCGGCGTCGGGCGGCCTGCGCGACCGTGCGATCCTGGAACTGATGTATTCCGCCGGCCTCCGTGTGCGGGAGCTGGTGGGGCTCGACGACGGCGATCTCGACCTCCGCGGCGGCACCGTCCGGGTCCGCGGCAAGGGCCGCCGCGAACGGCTCGGCATCGTCGGCACGCACGCCCGGCGGGCGCTCGAGGCGTGGATCGCGGCCCGACGGCCCCCGGCACCGGGATCACGCGTCTCCGCGCTCTTCACCAACCGCTTCGGGAACCGCCTCTCGGTACGCGGCGTGGCACGGCTGCTGGAGAAGCACCTGCTCACGGCCGGGCTCGCCGGACGCGCGAGCCCGCACACCCTGCGGCACAGCTTCGCAACCCACCTGCTCGACGCGGGGGCCGATATCCGCAGCGTCCAGGAGTTGCTCGGCCACAAGAGCCTCGTCACCACGCAGATCTACACCCACGTGACGACGTCCCGTCTCCTCGACGCCTTCGACAAGGCGCATCCGCGCGCCCGCTAGCCGGGACCCGTCAGACGAGTCCGCGGCGCACGGCCCACACGGCCGCCTGCGTCCGGTCGGTGACGGCGATCTTGCGCAGGATGTTCTGGACGTGCTCCTTCACCGTCTCGACGCTGATGGTGAGCGACTGGGCGATCTCCTTGTTGGAGAGACCGAGCGCCATGTGTCGGAGGACCTGGGTTTCCCGCTGGGTGAGGGGGATGTCCGGATCGGGGGTCGCCACCCGGTTGGCCATCGTCGTCGCCACACGGCGCAGTTCGCCCGCCCGCGCCGGGAGTTGCCCCGCGGCCGCCCCGGTGATCGCCGCGATGATCTCGGCCCTCGATGCACCCTTGAGGATGTAGTCGTGGGCCCCGGCGGCGACCGCCCTCGCGACGTAGGTCGGGTTGTCGAACGTCGAGAGCATCACCACGCGCAGTTGGGGGAGATCGGCCCGGATCTTCTCGAGCGTCGTCAGGCCGTCCTTGCCCGGCATGCGGATGTCGAGCAACACGACGTCGGGCTTGAGCTTGCGGACGAGTTTCAGCGCCTCGTCGCCGTTGGCGGCCTCCCCGACGATCTTGACCTCGGAACCGGCCAGGAGGCTCACGAGCCCGCGGCGGACCACCTCGTGGTCATCGGCGATCACGACTTTCACGGACATCGACAACACCTCCTCGGAAAAAGCCCGTCCCTGACGGCGGGTTCGCGGCATTCTATCCAGCCGCTGCACGGCGAACAACGACCGGGGGTGGGTGAACCCCACTCGCCACCTTTCCACACGGAGAGCTTCGCGCCGTCGCGCCCGCAGCGCCGTCGGCGTCGATCAGGCGTCGTGACGGGCACGCGCGAGCAGCGCGTCGGCCCCGCGCGCCACGAGAATCTCGGCGACCCGCCGGCCGAGTCCTTCCGGGGACTCTCCCTCCGCCGCCGTCTCCGTCGACTCGACCCGCTCGACACCCTCCCCCCGCGGACCGAGCACGCACGCACCGAGGACCAGCCGTCCCTCCTCCCGACGCGCCCAGGCGCCGATCGGCGCCAGGCACCCGCCCGCGAGCCGCGCCAGACAGGCACGTTCCGCGCGCACGGCGGCATGCGAATCGTGGTCGTCGATGGCCGACAGGGCGAGCCGGGTCGCGGCGTCGTCGTCCCGGATCTGCACGACCAGCGCTCCCTGACCGATCGCCGGCCAGAAACCGGCCGGACGCAGCAGTTCGGTGACACGCCCCGAGAGCCCCAAGCGTTCGAGCCCCGCCGCAGCGAGGATCAATCCGTCGCAGTCGCCGCGATCGAGGCGTGCCAGTCGCGTGTCCACGTTGCCGCGGATGGCCCGCGCCTCGACGTCGGGCCGCAGGGCGCGCAGCTGCATGACGCGGCGGACGCTCGAGGTCCCCACGACGGCGCCGGCGGGAAGGCCCGCGAGCGTCGGGGCGGTACGGCCGACGAAGGCGTCGAAGGGGGTCGCACGCCGCGGGACGGCGGCGAGTTCCAGCCCGGGGGGCAGCTCGGTGGGGAGATCCTTGAGGCTGTGCACCGCGGCGTCGATCTGTCCGTCGAGGAGCGCACGCTCCAGTTCCCGCACGAACACCCCGTCACCGCCGCGGATGCCCGCGATGGGCACGTCGGTGGCGACGTCGCCGCGGGTGGAGACCGTCTCGGTGACGGTGCGGTGCCCGGCGGCATGGAGGTGCTCGACGACCCACGCCGTCTGCGTGCGCGCCAGCGTGCTCGCCCGCGTCCCGACGCGGATCATCGTTTCAGGGGTCGGCATCGAACTCTCCTTGCGTCGTCACTCCACGGAACCGTCAGGATCGTCGTCGCCGAGATCGGCCTTGGCCACCACCGCCGCGAACACGGCGGCCGCACCGGCGGCCACCAGGGTCTGCCTGCAGGCGGCGACGGTGCCACCCGTGGTGAGCACGTCGTCGACGAGGAGCACGCGCCGTCCCTCGAGCGCTCCGGGCCGTGCGGCGAACGCACCGCGCACGGCGTCGCGGCGGGCGCCCCGGGGGAGACGGTTCTGCATCACCGTCGCCCGGCTTCGGCGCAGCACCCGCACGCAGGGGGATCGTGCCGCCCGGGCGATCGCCGCGGCGAGCACGTCGGCGGCGCTCGACCCGCGGAGGAACCGCCGCCGCCAGTGCATCGGCACCGGCACCACCGTGTCGATCCGCCAGGCGGCGAGCGCGTCGGCATTCCGCGCGTGGAGGAGTTCGGCGAGGCCTTCGGCGATGTCGCGGCCGGCGGGGCGTTTCGCGCGCAGCACCGCCTCGCGCAGGAGTCCCTCGTACCCTCCCAGCACGACGATGCCGTCGTGGTCCGCCCGGCGGCTCTCGCAGGAACGGCAACCGTGGGACTCGCCGGGGGCGGCGCAGCGCCCGCACCGAACGGGCCCGGTGGCGAGGGTGGCCGTACACGGGGCACAGAAGCGGCGTGAACGGATCACCCCGTCCGGCCAGTCGGGGCGCCCCGGCTCCGCCTCGCGGCCGCAGAGCCGGCAACAGGGGGGAAAGAGCAGGTCGATCCCGGCGGCGAGCCAGGGGAGCGATGCTTCGCCGGAACGGGCAGTCATGGCAGCGTCGCCCCCCGCCGGCCAGATTGACGCTGCCGGCCGGGGGCCCTATCCTCCCGCCCCCCCGCCCGTCCCCGTGCGCTGCGTCCCCGTGCCGCGTCGTTCGCTGTCCGCCCAGCCATGCTCATCGACCGCTACATCGCCCGCGCCCAACTGAACGCCTTCGTCATCGTGTTCGTCAGTCTCGCAGGGCTGACGTTCGTTGTCGACGCCTTCACCAACATGGAGGAGTTCCTGGCCCACTCCGCCTCCGGGGGCGGGCTCTGGAAGGTCCTCGGCACGTACTACGGGTATCGCCTGATCTCCTTCTTCGATGCGACCAGCCCGGTGATCTCGCTGGCCAGCGCCATGTTCGCCCTGTCGTGGTTGGAACGCCACAACGAACTCACGGCGCTGCTGGCCGCCGGCATCACCCGGTGGAGGATCGCCCGCTCGGCGGTGGTCTTCGCGGCGCTGGTGGCGGCGGTCGCGGCCGTGAACCGCGAGGCGGTGCTGCCGCGGATCCGGGGGGCGTTCTCCCGCAACGCCCAGGATCTCCGGGGCGACAAGGCGCAGCCCTTCGAGGCCCGCTACGACCACGAGACCGAGATCCTCTTCCGCGGCAGGTCGGTGCAGGTCGGGCTCCAGCGCATCGAGGGCCCGAGTCTCCTCCTGCCGCAGGCGCTCGGCGACCTCGGTTCGCAGATCGACGCGGAGGAGGCCCGTTGGCTGCCCGCCGACGACGACCACCCGGCCGGCTACCTGCTCTCCGGCGTCCGCGAACCGGAGGGGATCGACCTGCTTCCCCCGGTGGACATCGACGGACGCAAGCTCGTCGAGACCAGGAGCGGCGCCGCCTGGCTCGAGCCGGGGCAATGCTTCGTGGCCAGCGACGTGACCTTCGAGCAACTCATCGGATCGGCCAACTGGAGCCAGTACTCCTCCACCCCCGAACTGGCCGCGGCGATCGCCAACCCGAGTCTGGGCGTCGGCCCGGAGATCGCGCTGCGCGTCCATGCGCGCGTCGTGGCGCCGTTTCTCGACATGACCCTGGCGATGCTCGGCATTCCGCTCGTGCTCGGGCCCAATCGCCGCGGGATCTTCGTGGCGGTCGGCTTGTGCGTGGGGATGACGGTGCTGTTCTTCCTCGTCTCGCTCGGCTCCCATGCCGCGGCCGCAGCCGCGGTCGTCTCGCCGTCGACCGGGGCCTTCCTGCCACTTCTCCTCCTGGCGCCGCTCGCGGCGTGGCGGGCACAGCCGATGTGGCAGTGAGGGGCCGGACCGTCCGGGGCGGGGACCGGCACGCCTTCCCCCGGTGCGGAAGGCTTTCCCGCACCCCCCCATCTTCGCCAGCCCTTTTTTCTCGACCGGGACACCCCCGCCTGCCGATGTTCCATCCAGGGGGAGGATCGTCCTCGTGGCGCACCCCCTTCGTGAACGGCAAAGGAGTGCCCGGCCATGCGAATCAACACCACGCGCTTCGGGCGCATCGACGTCGATGCCGCCGACGTGATCACGTTCCCCAGCGGGCTGCCCGGCCTGGAGGGGTGCCGCGAGTGGGCGCTGCTCGCCGACGCGTCGAACGACGCGCTGGGCTGGCTGCAGAGCACCACGCGGGGGGACGTCGCCCTGGCCGTCGTGAGCCCGAGACGGTTCGTTCCCGGCTACCAGGTCCGCATCCCGCGGAGCGAACTGCTCCCCCTGGCGATCGCCGACCTGCGGCAGGCGCAGGTGGTGGTCGTCGTCGGCAGCAACGGCACGACCCTCACGCTCAATCTCAAAGCGCCGATCGTCATCAACCTCGAAGCCCGCACCGGCCGTCAAGTCGTCGCGAGCGGCGAGTTGCCCATGCAATACGAATTGCCCGGCGCGACGCCCGGCCTCAAAAAGAGTGCATAATGACAGTGTCAGCCGACGGAGGAACGTCGGCTCCACGACAGGATCAGGAAGGATCGACCGATGCTCGTGCTCTCCAGACAGCGTGATGAAAGCATCATGATCGGCGACAACATCGTCGTCACGATCGTGGACATCCGGGGAGACAAGGTCCGCCTGGGCATCAACGCCCCGTCCGAGGTCCCGGTGCACCGCCAGGAGGTGTACGAGGCGATCCAGCGGGAGAACCTGCGGGCCTCGCGGCTCGAGCCGGGCCAGACGCAGGACATCGGCAAGTTCACCAACCGCGGCCCCGCCCGGCCCGGCGACGCCCCGCGGCCGCGGTGACGAGC
>CAZMOU010000117.1:0-11929 GCA_964567835.1 uncultured Chitinophaga sp.
CTACATGACGCCCACCTACGGCAACACGCTGATGGGTCTGGCGGCGTCGCGGCCGGTGGTGCCCGCCGACGGTTACACGATCGCCTACTACGCCCCCCAACCCCGCGCCGTGATCGAGGTGGTCGATTTCGACGACACCAACGCGGTCGTGCCCTACGGCGGCACCGGCCGCGTGAAGCTCACGACGCTCACCAAGGAGACGTTCGTGCCCGGGTTCCTCGAGCGCGACGAGGGGGAGCGGGAACTGCCCTACGCGAAGTATCCCTGGGACGGCATCAGCGGCGTCCGTCCGTTCCGCGAACTGGCCGCCACGACCACCGTGGGCGTGTACTGACGTCGGGGCTGTCGGGCCATCCGTGGCCCCGACAGCCCTTGCCCGCCGGCGGGCCGACGGCCCGGCTGCGGGCGGGCCGCCGCACCTCCGGGTGGCCGTGGCCGCCTCGCGGCGGCGCGGGGGCGAGCCTGTCGGCTCGAGCCCCCGAGAGCGAGAAAGTCCCGTCGACACCGATCATCTTTCCAGGAGTCTCCCATGAAACGCCCCCCGCCGCGCTCTACAAAGCCGAACGCACCGTTCCCCCACACGACGCTCGTCCACTTCCTCACGGGCGAACCGGTGGCCGAGGTGAGCCAGGTCGGCGGCGCGATCGTCGGCCGCGACATGCAGAAGGCCGGCAGGGCGCGCGAGGCGCTCCTGACCCTCGACCCGGAGGAGGTCGTCGAGCGGTTGCAGACGGCAGGGAATCTCTACGCCCACGGCACGCTCACCGTCGGCGACTCGCGCCAGTCGCCCGACGACTTCGTCAAGCAGCAGTCGGCGACCACGGGGCTCCCCGAGTCGCTCTGCCGGGCCAACATGCAGAAGAACCTGTTCGTCCTCTCGAACATGGACCGGATGCTCGACGCCCTCTCGCGCGGCCTGCCGCCGGAGATCTTCTGGAAGGGGCACGGCAAGGAACACCGCGACGTGGTCGTCAGCTACCAGGCGCAGTCTCCCGTCCTGGGGCTCGTGCTCCCCTCCAACTCGCCCGGCGTGCACACGCTCTGGCTGCCGGTGATCGCGCTGGGGGTGGGTCTGGTGATGAAGCCGGGCGGACAGGAACCCTGGACCCCCTACCGCATGGCCGCCGCGATGGTCGAGGCGGGGATCCCCGCCGAGGCCATCGGGCTCTACCCCGGCGCCACCGACGTCGGCGCGTCGATCCTCGCCGCCTGCAAGCGGAGCATGATCTTCGGCAGCGCGAAGACGGTGGAGCAGTACCGCGGCAACCCGGGCGTGCAGGTCCACGGGCCTGGCTTCTCGAAGATCATCCTCGGCGACGACGTCGTCGACCGCTGGGAGCAGTACCTCGACCTGATGGTGGAGAGCGTGGCGGTCAACGGCGGCCGCGGCTGCATCAACTGCTCCGCGATCTGGGCCAGCCGCCACACCGAGGCGATCGCCGCGGCGCTCGCCGAGCGCATGGGCCCGGTCGACGTCCTCCCGCCGGAGGACCCCGCCGCGAAACTCGCCGCTTTCACGATCCCGGGTGCCGCCAAGGCGATCTGGGGGCAGATCGAGGGGGGCCTCGCCGCCCCGGGCGTGACCCACTCCACCGCGTCGTACGGCCCGCGGCTCGTGGAGGGGGAACGGTGCGGCTGGCTGCGGCCGGTGGTGGTCCACTGCGCCTCGCACGAGCCGGCGATCGCGAAGGCCGAGTACATGTTCCCCTTCGTGGCGGTGGTCAAGTGTCCGCAGGCGAGCATGCTCGAGCGGATCGGGCCGACGCTCGTGGGCACCGCCATCACCTTCGACGAGACGTTCCGCCGTGCCCTGGTGGACTGCACCGAGATCGATCGCCTCAACCTCGGCCCCGTGCCCACGACGAAGCTCGACTGGCTCCAGCCCCACGAGGGGAACATCATCGACTTCCTCTACCGATCCCGGGCCCTGCAACTGGCCGACGACACGCGGACCGCCTGATCCCGTCCGAGGCCGCCGATGACCGATCCCGCCCCGCCGCAGCCGTTCGAGTTCCGCGCCGCCACCCGGCTGTTCGTCGGCGCGGGTGCCGTGTCGCGGCTGGGGACGCTCGCCCGCGAACTCGGCTGCCGGCGGGCCCTCGTGGTCAGCGACCCGGGCGTGGTCCGCGCCGGACACACCGCCCTCGGCACCACGGCCCTCGAGAAGGCCGGCCTCGCCGTGGCCACCTTCACCGACGTCGGCGAAAACCCGACGACCGCCCACGTCGAGGCGGGAGCCGGGGAGGCGCGCCGCTTCCGCCCCGACCTGCTCGTGGCGATCGGCGGCGGCAGTTCGATGGACTGCGCCAAGGGGATCAATTTCGTCCATTCCTGCGGCGGACGGATGCACGACTACCACGGCCGCGGCAAGGCGACCGGGCCCTTGCTCCCGTCGATCGGCGTGCCCACGACGGCCGGGACCGGCAGCGAGACGCAGTCGTTCGCCCTCGTGAGCGACGCCGAGACGCACGTGAAGATGGCCTGCGGCGATCACCGTGCCGCCTTCCGCGTCGCCATCCTCGACGTCCTCCTCACGCTCACGCAGCCCGCACGCGTCACGGCACTGACCGGCATCGACGCCCTCTCCCACGCGGTGGAGAGCCATGTGAGCCGCGCCGCCACCCCCGCGTCGCGGCTCTTCTCGCGGGAGGCCTTCCGCCTCCTCGCCGCCGGCCTGCCCCGCGTCTTCGCCGACCCCGGCGACGTCCCCGCCCGCGAGGCGGTGCAACTCGGGGCGGCGTGGGCCGGGATGGCGATCGAGAACTCGATGCTCGGGGCGGCCCATGCCCTGGCCAACCCGCTCACCGCCGCCCACGACGTCGTCCACGGCCAGGCGGTGGCGCTGGTGCTGCCGCACGTCGTCCGCTTCAACGCCGCCGGCTCCGCGGAGACCGCCGCGCGCTACGCCGAGTTGGCCGGGTGTCTGCCGGCCGGCGCCGGAGGGGACGCGTCCGGCGCCCCCGGGCGGCTCGCCGACTGGCTCGCCGGGGTGATCGTCGCCGGCGGTCTGGCCCCGTCGCTGGCGAGCGCCGGCATCGCCGCCCCCGACACCGGCTGGCTCGCCGCCGCGGCCGCCAACCAGTGGACGGCGGGCTTCAATCCGCGCCCGGTGTCGGTCGACGACCTGGCGAGTCTCTACGAGGAGGCCCGGTGACCCCTCCCCTGCCCCGTCCCGTGCGCGCCGCGCTGCTGCTCGCCTTCCTGGGAGCGGCCACGCCTCCGGCATGCCTCCCCGCCGCGGCGGCCGGCGACTCGGCGGCCATCGACGAGGCCCCGGCCGATGCCTGGCCGATGTTCCGCGGCGTGCTGGCGGGGACCGGTCGATCGGCGGCACGCTTCCGGTTGCCGCTGGCGGAGCGCTGGCACCGCCAGCTCGACAAGACCGCCTTCGACGCCACGCCGGTGATCAGGGGGGGGCGGATCTTCGTGGGCGATCTCGACGGCACCTTCCACTGCCTCGCGCTCGACGACGGCCGCACGCTCTGGACGTTCAAGACCGACGTCGGCTTCCCCGCGGCCGCCGCCGTGTCGGGCGAGCCGGCCGTCGTGGTCGTGGGGGACGCGGCGGGGATGATCCGGGCCTTCGACGCCGCCGACGGGTCCCTCCTCTGGACGCACGAGACCGGCGCCGAGATCTCCGGCGGCCCCACGCTCCTGCCGGCCGAAGGAGGGGCGCGCGTGCTCGTCGGCAGCCAGGATGCGACGCTCGTCTGCCTATCGCTCGCCGACGGCGGGGTGGCCTGGAAGCACACCAT
Source organism: uncultured Chitinophaga sp. (assembly GCA_964567835.1). Classification (GTDB taxonomy): domain Bacteria; phylum Planctomycetota; class Planctomycetia; order Pirellulales; family UBA1268; genus QWOP01. The sequence continues at coordinate 3,756 of CAZMOU010000117.1, forward strand.
CAACGACCAGATCCGCTGTTCCCCCACCGTGGCCGCGGGGAAGGTGCTCCTCGCCGGCTGCGACGGACGGCTCCATGTCATCGACGCCCTCACGGGTGCCGAGGAGGTGGAGGTGCCGATCGACGGCCCCACCGGCACCACACCGGCGGCCGCCGGCGACCGGGCCCTGTTCGGCAGCGAGGGGGGGGTGTTCTGGGCGATCGACGTCTCCGCCGGGAAGCCGGCCTGGAAAATCGCCCCCCAGGGGGCCGGTCAGGCATACCGCTCGAGCGCGGCGATCGCCGGTGACCTGGCGATCGTCGGCACGCGTGGCCGCTCGGTGGAGGCGATGACGATCGCCGACGGCGAACGGCGCTGGCGGCAGCCGATGCGGGGCCGGGTCGACGCGTCGCCGGTCGTGATCCATCTCGACGACGGCCATCCCGACGACGGACCGGAGGGCGACAGGCTCGCCGTCGCCGTGGCCGACTCGGCGGGGAAGATCGCCCTCCTGGGCACGACCGACGGCGAACGACTGTGGGAGTTCGACGCGGGCAACGGCTTCACGGCCTCCGCGGCGGTGGCCGGGGGATGCCTCGTCCTGGCATCCGGCGACGGCACCGTGTGGTGCTTCGGCGGCGATGGGGAACCCTGACCGCCATGCCCTGGCACCAGCGCGAGATCCGCTTCCCCCCCCTGCCCCGGGGTTTCCATCTGGTCACCCGCGAGGTGGTCGCGGCGGTGCCGGAATTGTCCGCCGTCCGTGTCGGACTCCTCCACGCCTTCATCCGGCACACCTCGGCGAGCCTGTCGATCAACGAGAACGCCGACCCCGACGTGCCTGCCGACCTGGCCATGGCGCTCGACCGGATCGCCCCGGAATCGTTCCCGTGGCGGCACACCCTCGAGGGGGCCGACGACATGCCGGCGCACGTCAAGGCGGCGCTCGTGGGGACGTCGGTGACCGTTCCCGTCAGGGAGGGGCGGCTGTGCCTCGGCACCTGGCAGGGGATCTGGCTCGGCGAGCACCGCGACCGCGGCGGGGAGCGACGGATCGTCGTCACCCTGCAGGGGGAATGAGGCCCCGCCCGCTCCCGCGCGGCGGGCGACGGCAAGGTTCCCCCCGTCCCCCCACACCGCCGAAAAGGCGGGCCTTTGGGGGGTTTCTCCGGCTCCCGCCAACTGTCACGATCCTTTCGGACGGTTTTCTCGATAGAGACCGTGCGGTTTGCCAGTGGTCCGAACCTTCCTCCGCCAGCCCCGTACTATTGGGTGCGACCGTCATCGGCAGGGGTTGTCGGGGCTGCCGGGCGGACGAGGAGCAACAACCATGGCCAGAAAAGACGCCCTTTTGAACCTTCGCGGGATCCTCATCCGCCGGCGGGACGCCCTCCGCGGCGCCCTGGCCGGCGATCTCTCCCTCCTCCGCGAACTCCACGGCGAGTCGACGGGGGATGTCGTCGATGCCGCGCTCGACACCGCCCAGGACGAGATCAGCTCCCAGCTGGCGGAGGTGGAGAGCCGCGAGTTGGCCTCCATCGAGAACGCGCTGGAGAGGATGCGGTCCGGCCAGTACGGAGTCTGCGAGGGCTGCGCGCGGAAGATCTCGATGGCCCGGCTCGATGCCCTGCCGTACGCGACCATGTGCATCGACTGCCAGCGTGATTCGGAACGCGAAGGGGGATCCCAGGGGAGCCGGGCCTCCGCGGAGGAACCCGTCGACATCGAGCTCGACGTCTCCTGATCCCGCCGCGTTCGGCCATCGACGGCCCCGCGCCGCCGCATTTCCCCCGCCGTCGCGGGGCCCGATGCCGGGCAACCACGGCGGGGGGCGTGCCTCGGCTGCAAGTCCCTCCGCTCCGGGTATGATTCCCCGGTCGCGGGAGATCCTCCGAGAGCGTGGCGCCATGCACTGGCCGATGACGGCGAGGCCGATGCTTCCTTCCTCCGGTCGACGGCGTGCCGCGGCATGGTGGTGCCTCGTCATCGCCGTCGTCGCGCGCCCCTGCGTCGCCGACGAACCACCACGGCTCGCGCCGATCCCGGCCACGGGGGAAGGGGACGCTTCCCGCGGCGACACGGGGAGCCCCGCCGCGGACGCCACGCGCGTCGATCCGCTGCGGTCCCCCCGGATCCCCGACTCCGAGCGCGAGCGACTCTACGCCCAGCTCGAGCGGGACGCCGCCGAACTGGAGCGCCAAGGCGCCCAGCTGCGGCGGCTGTCGCTCCTGCTCCGGCCCTGCGTGGTGCACATCGACGCCCGGAAGACCACGACGAGGCCGGGCCGCTCGGCGAAGCAGGGGGAGGAGGACGAGGCCGGGTCGGGCGTGATCGCCCGCGTGGCGGACAGGATGGTGGTGATCACCAACCGCCACGTCGTCAACGGTGCCGAGCTGGACCGCATCGTGATCCGGCTCGACGACGGCCGCGAGCTGCGCCCCGAGCGCATGTGGACCGACCCGGCGACCGATCTGGCGGTGCTCGCGGTGCCCGGCGACGACCTCGTGCCGGCCCGCCTCGCGGAACGGGACACGGTGCAGATCGGCGACACCGTCCTGGCCATCGGCAGCCCCTTCGGTCTGTCGCATTCGGTGACGCTGGGCATCGTCTCGGCGAAGGGTCGGCGCGACCTCGAACTGGGCGACGAGGGGGTGAAGTTCCAGGACTTCATCCAGACCGACGCCGCCATCAACCCCGGCAACAGCGGCGGCCCGCTCGTGAATCTCCGCGGCGAGGTCGTGGGGGTGAACACCGCCATCGCCAGCAACTCCGGAGGCAGCGAGGGGATCGGCTTCGCCATCCCCGTGCCGATGGTCCTGTTCGTCGCCCGCCAGCTGGTGGAGCGGGGTACCGTCTCCCGCGCCTACCTGGGCGTGACCCTCGACCGCTCCTTCTCGCAGCGTTCGGCCGAACGTCTGGGGATGACGCGGGCGGTGGGTGCGCGCGTGTCGGCGGTGACGAAGGGGTCGCCCGCCGACGCGGCGGGCATCCGCCCGGACGACGTGATCCTCGAGTTCGACGGCCTGCCCGTCGACGACGACGACCACCTCGTCAGTCTGGTGAGCACCACGCCGACGGACCGGACGGTGTCGTTGGGCGTGTTCCGGGGCCGGCAGCGGGTCGAATTGAGGCTCCCGGTCGCCAGCCGCGAGCAGTTCGAGCCGTAGGGAACCGGTCCGTCGCCCCCGGGGCGACGGGCGGGAGGATGCCGTGACCGCCACGAGCGATTGGTTCGGATGGATCCGGGGCATGGCCCCGGGGTCGCGGTCGCTGATCGACGCCTCGGCACGCCGCATCGTCGCCGAGGTCGAGGCGCTCGCTCCGGAGATGGCGGCACACAGCGACGCCGGACTGCGCCGCCTGGCCCGAGCCCTGTCCTACCGTGCCAAGGCGGGTGATCCGATCGAGTCGCTCGTCGTGGAGAGCTTCGCGGCGACCCGCGAGGCGGGGCGGCGGACGATCGGGATGCGGCACTACGACGTGCAGCTCCTCGCCGGCGTGGCGTTGGTGCGCGGGGCGATCGTCGAGATGCAGACCGGGGAGGGAAAGACGCTCGTGGCCACCCTGCCGCTGGCTCTGTTCGCCCTCGCCGGGAAGGGGGTGCACCTGGCCACCGTCAACGACTATCTGGCCAAGCGTGACGCGGAGTGGATGGAGCCGATCTACCGCGCTCTCGGCCTCTCGGTGGGGATCGTCCAGTCGCAGATGGGCTTCGACGAGCGGCGCGAGGCCTACGCCAAGGACGTCACCTACGGCACGGCGAAGGAGTTCGGCTTCGACTTCCTCAAGGACCGGCTCATGAACCGGGAGATCGCCGAGGGGCGCGGCGACCTCGGGGCGATGCTCACCGGCCAGTCGACGTCGCCGACCTCGAAGCTCCTCCAACGCCCGTACTGGTTCGCGCTCGTGGACGAGGCCGACAACGTGCTCATCGACGAGGCCCGCACGCCGCTCATCATCTCGTCGCCGCCGGGCGAGGCGCAGGCGGCGGAGGAGTCGCTGTTCCGCTTCGCGGCCGGCGCGGCGGCGCTCCTCGACGCCGAGCAGGACTTCGAGGTCGACCCGCAGAAGCAGACCTGCGAGCTCCTCGGCCCGGGGCGGAGCCGCGTGCGGGCGCTCGAGCGTCCGCCGCTCCTCGAGGGGGTGAGCCTGCTCGCGCTCTACGACGCCGTCGAGCGCGCCTGCCGGGCCCGCCGGTTCTTCCACCGCGACCGGCAGTACGTGGTGCGCGAGGGGAAGATCGTGATCATCGACGAGTTCACCGGGCGCGCCGCCGAGGGGCGCACCTGGCGTGACGGCCTGCACCAGGCCGTCGAGGCGAAGGAGGGCATCGAGGTCACGGTGCCGTCCGGCCACGCCGCCCGCGTGACGATCCAGGATCTCTTCGCCCGCTGGCCCCATCTGGCCGGGATGACCGGGACGATCGCCACGAGCGCCGCGGAGATCAGCCGCACCTACGACGTCGGGGTCGCCACCGTGCCCACCAACCGCCCCGCGATCCGCCGCCGGCTCCCGGCGGTGGTCTGCGGATCGCAGGCGGAGAAGTTCGTCCGGATCGTCGCCGAGACGGCGGAGATGAACGCCACCGGGAGGCCGGTGCTCATCGGGACGCGTTCGATCGACAAATCGGAGGAGTTGTCGCGACTCCTCACCGAGGCCGGCCTCACGCACACGGTGCTCAACGCTCGGCAGATCGAGCGTGAGGCGGAGATCGTCTCGCTCGCCGGTCAGCGCGGCCAGGTGACCGTGTCGACGAACATGGCCGGACGCGGCACCGACATCCGGCTCGGCGAGGGTGTCCACGAACTCGGCGGCCTCCACGTGATCTGCACCGAGCTCCACGACTCCGCCCGCATCGACCGGCAGCTCGTGGGACGCTGCGGCCGTCAGGGCGATCCCGGCACCTGGCGCCAGTACGTCTCGCTCGACGACGACATCCTCGTCGCCGGCTACGGGCCGGCCCGTGCCAAGCGCGTCGTCGCCCGGCTGCGCGCCGGCCTCGGGGGGGATCCGGAACGGCTCCTGCGGCCCTTTCAGCGGGCCCAGCGTCTGGTCGAGGCCCGTCATGTCCGGCAACGGCGTGTCCTCGAGTACGTCGAGCGGCAACGGGCCGAGGCCCACATCCAGATGAGCCAGGATCCGTACCTCGACGCCGCGTCGTGAGCCGCATCCCGACCGGCACCGCACGCTTGCCCGCTCCCCCCAGACCTCCTCGTCCGGTCGGGGCCGGTCCCTGGAGGGGCGCCGGGAGGACCGCCCGCCTCCCTGGCGTTGACGCGGCGCCGGCGGTGTGTGACCCTCCCGCTCCCGTCGAAGGGCGAAGGTGATGCGACACGATCCCCGACACGACTCCACACCAGCGGCGACCGAGCGGTGTCGCCTGGCGGGCGCGGTCGTATTCACGCTCCTGTCACTGCTCGGGCGGGCCGGCGCGGACGAGCCGCCCCCGCTGCCCCCCTTCGACCCTCCGCCGGGTGAATCCCTGCCGTTCGCCCCGTTGCCGACCGACGGTTCCCCGACGGCCGCGGACGGGCCGCTGCCCGCCGCCGACACTCCGGCGGTCGCGCCGCTCCCCGCGCTGCCGCTGCCGGAGGGAGCTGCCGGAGCCGGATCGGAAGGCCCACCGGGCCGATCCCCGACGATCCCGGCCGCGCCGCCGGAGGTCTTCCCCCCGGGTGCCGGACGGGCCGCCGATGGCACCCTCTCCGTGCTCGCCATGCCTACCGACCTGCCTGCCGCGCCCCCGCTCCGCCCGGCGGCGGTCGACGGTGGGGGGAGCCCTCTCCCGCCGCCGACGACGAAGGTCGCCGCCGCGCTCGCCGCCCGCGCGCTGGCCCTCCCGCCGCAGCCGGGATCGGCGGCCGATCCGGGCATGACCCGTCCGCTGCCCCTGCTCGAGGCCCTCGAACGCTCCGGCGACCGCACCCGCCGCCTCTGGATCACGCAGGCCTACTGGAAGCTCGCGGCCGCCGCCGCCCGCTACCGTTTCGCGCTCGACGCCGAGGAGCGGCTCACGCTCGTCGCCCCGGGGAGTGGAGGTGACGACGTCCCCCTCCTCGAATTGGCGATCGCCGAGGCCCGGGGGGAGGCGGCTTCGGCGGGCGTCGACCTCGTCGCCGCGCAGCAGGAACTGATCGATCTCGTCCGTCTCCCGCCGGTCGAGCCGGCGCCCTGGCCGGCCGACCGTCCGCTGACGGCGGCCTACCAGACACACTTCGAGACGATCTTCGCCACCCGGCCGGCGACCGGCAGGATCCGCGCCATCCACCGCCAACTGCCGCTCGCCCACCGGGCGATCGAGGCCCGGGCGGAGGCGGCGGCCGCCGCCGAAGCACGTTTCCAGTCCACGGAGGCGCTCCACGCGCAGGGGAAGAAGCCGATCGGGGCGGTGCTCGCGGCGCACGAGACGATCCGCGAACAGGAGACGGCGTTCGTCCAGGCGGTCCAGGGCTACAACCAGGCGATCGCCGAGTACGTGATGGCGGTCGCCGATCTGTCGGTCCCCGACGAGCGGTTCGCCACGATGCTCATCGGTCAGCCGCTGCCATGGCGGCAGCAGACCCCGCCCGACCGCGTCGTTCCGGTGTCGGCCTCCGGCGTCCCGGGCGGGACGCCCACCGCCGCCCCCCCGGGGCTCCTCCCGGCACCGCCCGGCTTCCTGCCCGCCCCCCCCGCGGCGACCGGCCCCGGCGGCGCTCCCTTCCCGCCGGCCGCGTTCCCCGTCGGGGGTTGAACCCGGGGCGTGGCTTGCGTCGCCCGGACGGCCGGCGATGATGCGGCATGGCCGTTCCCCACCCTGCTCCCGAACCGCCGGCGCCGCTGCACATCGGGCCGGTCGTCGTCGATCCGCCGCTCCTGCAGGCGCCGATGGCGGGGTACACCAACTTCGCCTACCGGCAGGTGGTGCGCGAGTTCGGCGGCGCCGGACTGCTGGCCACGGAAATGATCGCCGCCCGCAGCGCCACCTGGCTCGAGACCAACCGCGGCGAGCATCCGGACAGGCTGTGGGGGGTCCGTGACGAACCCCGGCCCCTGGCGGTGCAGATGTGGGACAACGATCCCGACAATCTCGCCCGCGTGGGGCGCCGCCTGGCGCGCGATTTCCGCGTCAGCGTCGTCGATCTGAACTTCGGCTGCCCGGTCCGGCAGGTGACCGTCAAGGCGCACAGCGGCTCCTGGCTGCTCCGCGATCCGGACCGCGTGGGAACCATCGTCGCCCGGGTCGTGGAGGCCTGCGACGGCGTGCCGGTGACCGCGAAGATCCGGCTCGGCTGCGCCGAGGACTGCCGCACCGCCATCGAAGTCGCGCAGCGTATCCAGGAAGCCGGCGCCTCCTGCCTGACCGTGCACGGCCGCGTGGCGTCGCAGTTCTTCTCCGGCCGGGCCGACTGGGAGGCGATCGCCGCGGTGAAGCGGGCCGTGACGCGGATGCCGGTGGTGGGTAACGGCGACATCGACTCGGCGGAGACGGCGGTGAGGCGGCTCCGCGAGAGCGGCGTCGACGGCGTGATGATCGCGCGGGAGGCGCTGTCCAGGCCCTGGATCTTCGCTCAGGCGGCGGCCCTGCTCCGGGGCGAGCAGCCCCCGCCCGATCCCGATCTGGCCACCCAGCGCGACCTCGTCCTCCACCACTACGATCTGGTCTGCAGACGCTTCGGGGTGGAGCGAGGCACCCTGCTCATGCGGAAGTTCGCCTGCTCGTACGCCCAGGGCCTCCCGGGGGCACGCGAGTTCCGCGGGCGGGTGTCGCGGGTGACCAGCCGCGAGGAGTTCCTCGAGGTGATGTCCCGCTGGTTTCCCGCACCTTCTTTTTCACAGGAAGACTTGTCTTAATTCGCGGGGCTCCTAGACTGACGGCATGGGTTCCACCGCCTCCTCCACCGATCGCAGCCCCCCCCGGCCGGCCAGATCCGCGGCCCCCGTGCGCGACTCGGATGCCGCCCTCGTGGAACTGCTGCGGACCGAGGAGCTGCCCGGTGTCGGCGATCTCGCCGCCGCCCTGGGCGTCACCGCCACCGCGGTGCGCCAGCGTCTCGACCGGCTGATGCGCGTCGGCGTCGTGGCCCGCGAGGTGATCGGCGCCGTGCCGGGCGACGGGGCGGGCATCCGCCCCCGCGGACGGCCCGCTTTCGGCTACAGGCTCACGGAGTCGGGCCGTCGCACCGGGGGGGACAACTTCCGCGACCTGGCGATGG
>CAZMOU010000117.1:11939-14961 GCA_964567835.1 uncultured Chitinophaga sp.
TCCGGGCGGTCGACGCGCCGGAGGTGCGTCGCGGGCTCGTGTCACGCATCGGATCGGCGATGGCCCGTCTCTACCGGGAGAACGTCCACGGCGCCGACGTGACAGAACGACTCGAGCGGACCGCCGCGCTCTTCCGCGACCGGGACATCGCCTGCGTCGTCGAACCGGCCGATGCCGCGAGCGGCCAACCGGCCGTGCTCACCACCCACGTCTGTCCCTACCCGGATCTGGCAGAAGACGACCGGGGAATCTGTTCCGCCGAGCGGCTCATGCTCCAGGACCTGATGGGTTCCCAGGTGACGCTTTCGGCGTGCCGTCTGGACGGGGCCGATTGCTGCCGATTCACCGTCGCCGCGGGCCCCGGCAAGACCGCCGTCCCGCGGCAGGACTCGCTTCCCACCCTCCCTTGCGAATCGGGTCAGCCGGAGTCCCTCGAGGGCCCTTCCGACCCGGTTCGTCGGTCACCCCACCGCGCCGACCGCCGTTCACAGTCCCCCCCCTGACGCCCCCCTTCCCCGTCGTCGTCCGGCCGGTTCAACTGGTCACGGCGGCGGTCCTCACGCCCGCTCCGTCCCGCCGATCGGGACGCGACCGACACCACCACCGGACACCGCGGAGTCACCGATGACCCAGCCTTGGATCGAGGGCCGTTTCGAGGAGAACCTCGTCCTCACCACCGTCGAACAGGCGATCAACTGGGCCCGCCAGTCGAGCATCTGGCCGATGACGTTCGGCCTGGCGTGCTGTGCGATCGAGATGATGGCCGCCGGCGCCAGCCGCTACGACCTCGACCGCTTCGGGGCAGGTGCCTTCCGCGCCACGCCGCGTCAGGCCGACCTGATGATCGTGGCCGGCACGGTGACCTACAAGATGGCCAGCCGGGTCCGTCGCCTCTACAACCTCATGCCCGATCCGAAGTACGTCATCGCCATGGGCGCCTGCACGACCGGCGGCGGCCCCTACTTCAAGTGGGGCTATCACGTGGTCAAGGGTGTAGATCTCGGTGGTCGCCGTATCATTAAAAAGCCCGGATGCCCTCCCCGTCCCGAGAGCCTCCTCGAGGGCCTGATGCGCATCCAGGACAAGATCGTCGGCCAGCGGATCGCCAAGCGTCCCGACGGCCCGGGCAAGATCGACGACGAACTGCCCATCCCCCATCACTCGGGCCACGTGGCCTCGCCCGTCGCCGACGACGCGCTCGTTTTCCATCACCAGAAGGTCCAGTCCTGAACGGGAGTCCCATGAGCCAATCGCGCGACCGACTCGAGATCCGCGGCCTGCACGCCGCCGTCGACGGCCAGGAGATCCTCAAGGGGGTCGATCTGACGATCGGCCGGGGTGAGATCCACGCGCTGATGGGCCCCAACGGCTCCGGAAAGAGCACGCTCGGCTACTGCATCATGGGCCACCCGTCGTACGAGGTGACGGCGGGCACGATCGAACTGGTCGGCGCCGATGGCTCCCGTCTCGACATCCTGGCGATGGAACCGGACGAGCGGGCCCGGGCGGGGGTGTTCCTCGCCTTCCAGCGGCCGATGGCGATCCCCGGCGTCCGTCTGGCCGATTTCCTCCGCCATGCGGTCACCAACGTCCGCAATCCGCAGCGGAAGGAAGGGCAGGAACTGATGCCCATGAAGGAGTTCCGCTCGGAACTCAAGGCGAAGATGGGCGAACTGTCGATCGACGCCGACTTCGCCCGTCGCTACGTCAACGAGGGCTTCTCCGGGGGCGAGATGAAGCGGGCCGAGATCCTCCAACTCGCCATGCTCCGTCCCCGGTTCGCGATCCTCGACGAGACCGACAGCGGTCTCGACGCCGACGCGGTCCGCCTGGCCAGCCAGAGCATCGCCCGCATCGGCGGGGCCGGCGGCGGCTCCGAATCGGGCGCGATGGGGATCCTCATCATCACGCACCACGAACAATTGCTCGAGCACAACGTGCCCCACCACACGCACGTCATGCTCGGGGGCCGGATCGTCGAATCCGGCGGCCCCGAACTCGCCGCCGAACTGCACAAGCGTGGCTACGAGCGGATCCGTTCCGCATACCCCGACGCCGCCGCCGCCGAGAAGGCGATGGAAGGGTCGGCGGTCGGCGCCTGATCGGCGCGTCACGCGTCCGTTTCCGACCGTGCCGCCGTTCGCGGCACGGCCCCGCCCGAATGCTCCGCATCCCGAGGAGGCCCCCATGGCCGCCAACACCGACGAATCGAGCACGCTCGCCCTCGGCGAGATCAACAAGTACGACTTCCGCACCGAATCCCCGGCGGTCTTCAAGGCCCGGCGCGGGCTCGACGCGTCGATCGTCGAACAGATCTCGGAGATGAAGCGGGAGCCGGCGTGGATGCGCGACTTCCGCCTGAACAGCCTGAAGATCTTCCAGTCGCGGCCCATGCCCGGATGGGGCGGCAGCATCGGCGTCGACTTCCAGGACATCTACTACTACCTCAAGCCCACCGCCCAGCAGGGGAAGACCTGGGAGGAGGTGCCGGAGGAGATCAAGAAGACCTTCGACCGGCTGGGGATCCCCGAGGCGGAGCGGAAGTTCCTCGCCGGCGTGAAGGCGCAGTTCGAGAGCGAGGTGGTGTACGGATCGCTGCAGGAGGATCTCGCCAAGAAGGGGGTGATCTTCACCGACACCGACACCGCCGTCCGGGAGCATTCCGATCTGCTCCGCGAGTACTTCGGCACCATCATCCCCCCGACCGACAACAAGTTCGCCGCCCTCAATTCGGCCGTGTGGTCGGGGGGGTCGTTCATCTACGTCCCCAAGGGGGTGTCGATCGAGTTCCCCCTGCAGGCCTACTTCCGCATCAACGCCGAGAGCATGGGGCAGTTCGAGCGGACGCTGATCATCGTCGACGAGGGGGCCCACGTGCACTACGTCGAGGGCTGCACCGCCCCGATGTACTCCACCGAGAGCCTCCATTCCGCCGTCGTCGAGGTGGTGGTGAAGAAGCACGGCCGCTGCCGCTACACGACGATCCAGAACTGGGCCAACAACATCTACAACCTCGTCACCA
>CAZMOU010000118.1:0-14940 GCA_964567835.1 uncultured Chitinophaga sp.
CGTCGCTGGAGATCGCCAGTTTGGACCCGCCCGCGGTGGTCGCTTCGGAGCGCCCGACGACGTCCTTGGCCAACACCTTGCCGGGAACGACGTGGAGCAGGAGGATCTGCCGGAGCTTTTCCCGATTCTGTGGTTCGAGCAGCGATTCGACCGTTCCGGCGGGCAGTTTGGCGAAGGCCTCGTCGGTGGGGGCGAAGACGGTGAACGGACCCTCCCCCTTGAGCGTGGAAACCAGATCGGCCGCCCCGAGCGCGGCGGCGAGCGTCTTGAAGGTGCCGGCACCGACGGCGGTGTCGACGATGTCCTTGGCGGGAGCGTTCGTCGTCGTCGCGATCGACGGGGAGGAAATGACGCGCTCGCTGATGATCCGTTCCCCGGAGACGTGCTCGCCGCCGGGGGCGTGCACCACGACCGAGGACGGACCGTGGCCGCTGATCACGCGGCCGGTGATCACCTGATTGGTGATCACCTGATTGTGGACGACATGGGGGCGGGACGCGGGTGCATGGACCACGCGGCCCCTGCTCCCTCCCTTCCCGCACTGGCCGGCGGTGGCGACGGACGCGACGAGCGCGAGACCGGCCGCGCCGCCGAGGAGGAACAATCGCTTCGACATGGGGGGGCTCCCTGGGGTGATTCGATCACGGAACGGTAGACAGCCCTGCGGAGGCGGCAAGTGCCGCCGGCCCGCCGCGGAGGCTCGGCCGGCGTCGTCGCCCCTTCCCTTCGGCCCACCGCCGCATCCCCCACCCCGCGCCCTTCGCGGCCGCGGCCCTCCGCGGCCGCCGCCGACTACTCGTGCTCCCCCTCCACCCGGGCCTCGCCGTCCGGTTCGATCTCGACGTGCAGCCTCATCGGATGGCAGCAGACGGGGCAGTCCTCGACGTAGTCCTGATGGGTGCCGGCCGAGACATCCACCGGCACCACGATCTCCTCGCCGCAGGAGTCGCAGACGTAGGTCGCCTCGGCGTCGAGGGAGGCGGAGGTGTCGTGGCTGCGGCGCCGGCGGTTCCTGGACGGGCTCATGGCAGGGCTCCTCGTGGGGGTGGGGAATGGTAGGCCGTCGGCCCGCTCCCGCCACACGAGCACGACCCGGGCGCGCCGCCGGGCACCGGCCACCCCGCACCGGACGGGGGTGCGGTCCTCCTCGGCGCGAAGGGCCGGGGCGGACACCTTCCGTCAGCGCCGGTGACGGTACGATCACCGCGGTCGGCTCACCGCTTCGGCTCGAGGACCGACGCGTGCGCACGCACGCATCGCCACTTCCCTTCCCGGACCGTGGCGTCGTTCGCCCGACGCCATTGTGGTCACAAACCCCGACCCGCGGGGCGACCGGACGGGGAGCCGCCCGTCTCCCGGCAGGTTCCGCATGGTTCCGGGCATGTCGGGGGGCTGATACCATCGGCCCGGGGGACGCGAGCGGTGGTGGCGGAACGCGGTGAAGGGGGGAGCCTATGCGCGGCGATCGGGAGGGCGGGTCGAAGGGATCGTGGCATGCGGCGGTGCTCGTGGGGGCGCTCGCCGCCGCCGCATGGCCCGGCGGCGGCGGGGTGGTGCGCGCGGAAGACGACGTCGCGGCCGAGGCCGTGCCGCCGCTCGGACGCGGGGACTACTATTTCGACCGGGACGGGCTCGCCCGCGTGCCGAGCCCCGTGCGGGAAGCGCTCGAAGCCTTCATCGCCGCCGAGTACGCGCTCGAACGACCGGCGACGCCGGAGCGACTCGCGACGGGTTTCGTCGAGGCGCTCGTCGAGGGGGGGCTGTCGGAGGAGGAGGCGGTGCGCACCGCGGCGACCTTCGTGAACCTGGGCAACCAGTTCACGTTCGTCGATCGACGCAGGATGACGAGGGCGCTCGCGGCGTCGTACCCGGCGTTCCCGATGCCCGACGGGCTCGTTCCATCCATGGCCCTCCCCGATGCCCCCTTGCCTCCCGGCGGGGTGATGGTGACCTGCACCGACGCCCTCGATCCGGACTCGCTGCGCGTCGCCCGCTGGATGCGACAGGATCCCTCCTGGTCGCCCAGGAACGCTTTCGACGTGGCCATCGAGTGCAACGTTCAAGCGACCTTGTTCGCCGCCGAGTCACCCGGCGTGACCGGCGAGGACGACACGCTCCGCGTCACGGCTTCGATGGAGTTGGTCGTGGAGCGTCCGGAGGGGGAGCGACGGACGCTCCGGCGGGAGGACCTCGCGTACGCCGAGGCGGTGACGCCGGCCGATCGCAGTGTCGTGGCCCTCGCCCCATCGGCGACGATGTACGTGCCCCGATCGGCCTTTCCCCTGCCGGACGATGCGAGGCTCCTCCTCGAGGTGCGCTACGACGTCGTGCACCACGCCCCGGGAGTTCCCGCGGAAAAGCGGGCGGCCATCGGGGGAAGGGTGCTGTACCGCGTCGTGCCGAGGCTCTCCGCCGATCGTATGGACGACGATCCTTCCGCCGGCGTGGAAAGGCTCGAGGTGGTTCCGCTCGGCCCCGACCGGAAGGACCTCGCCTGTCCGGAGGTCGTGCACGACTATCGCGTGCCCCTCAACATCACCGCCTTCGTGCTCTCCGGAAAGGACACGGCGAAAGCGATCCTCCGGCAGCGCGCGGCCGCGGAGCGGAAACACGCATCGGTCCTCGGCCGCGACCTCGTCTCCGTGCCGCTCCTCCGCGCGGCCGACGGCACGTCGGGGGAGCTTTCCCTGCCCGCCGACCGCACGCACCTCCTCATCTTCGGGGCGACCTGGTGCGGTCCCTGCCGCGCCCTGGCGCCGTCGGTCGAGGCGTTCGTCGCGGCGATCGCCGACCGCGACGACGCGCCGGTCGTCCACCGTCTCTCCATCGACGACGACCCCGAGTCGTTCGACGCCGCGCTCGCGGCCCATGCCTCCGGCGTCTGCGCGGATGCCTTCGAGGAGGAGTTCGTCGTCGACGCGGTTCCGAAGTACCTCCTGATCCGCGGGGGAAAGCTCGTGGAGCAGGGGATCGTCGACGAGCGACGGATCGAGGGCTGGCGGCGGACCTACGCGCCGTGACGTCGGTGGGCGGTGCGGCGCGTGGCTCGCGCGCGGCCAACTGTCCCGCGGGAGGGAGTCGACGGAGGCATCACGAAACAAGGCACGAAGGCCGCTCCTGCCGCGGAGGAGAGGCCGGCCGCGATACCGTGACCCAGCGGTGGGGAGAGGGCCGAGCAGCCGTCGCCCCGCCGACATCGGACGGCCTCCCGGGTGCGGGGCTTCCGTGGTTCGATCACGGGAGCGTTCGCGACCGGGATGGCTTCTTCGAACGAGGATGCCAGACCACGGCGGCGGGCGTGCCGTGCGGGGCATGCGTGTGTCGATCGGGATGGCGAGTCGTGCTGCAGTCATGCCGTGGCGGCATTCCGGTCGGCGACGGGAGGGATTCCGAAGACGCGGCTCTTCGCTCGTCTCCGCAGGTCGCGGGTGAGGCCCGCCCCGGCCCGCTGGATCGTCGGTGGCAGGCCCGCCGGTCGTCACGTGCGTCGCCGTGCCCTGGGGCTCGGGTTGGAACGTCGGCACGACGGTGCCGCCGGTGAAGGCGTGGCGATCGCACCGGTGGCTGGCTCCACCACGACGGCCGATCGCCGCACCGGGCGGCGCACCGGTCGCCGGACTTCCCGCCGCGTGGAGAAACGGGGTATCGACGACGACGGTTCTCACGACCTCGTACAATCATGACGGAGGGGTCGTGACCATTCGCGCACGCGGATCCCGCCGCAGGCCGCCGGGGCTCGCGATCCGGTCGTCGGGACGACGGGGGTGCCCGATGGTGGGGCGTCCGTGGAATCCCTCCCACCACCGAGCGCACGCATGAAGACGCAGGGCGAAATCGAGGCCACCGTGTGCGACGGCATGACGCGGTTCATGCAGGAGTTCATGGGGCGTGGGCCCAAGGAGATCCGGTCGCACATCGTCGGCGACATGCTGATCGTGCGACTGAAGGGGGTGTTTTCCGGTGCCGAGACGAGCCTCGCCAAGGTCCTGCCGGCGGAGAAGGGGCGCGATCTTCTCAAGGGCGTGCGCACGCACCTCGTCGAGGCGTCGTGGCCCCGCCTCGGGCAATTGATCGAAAGCTGCTGCGGCACGGAGTGCACGAGCATGCATCACGACGTCAGCACGGTGACCGGGGAGGAGGTGTTCGTGTTCACGCTCCACGGTGAGCCGGATGTTCGCCCTCTGAAGCGGAAGTGACGGCGTGCGGGACGCGCCCCCCGCGGGCAGTCGACGTAGCGGGTGATACGATGCTCGCCGAGCGCCCGAGAAAAGCCGTGGGCTGCCCCGCCCACGTTTCCTCCCGGCTCAACCGCCGGGAGCGGCGCTGACCCCGCGATCCGATGCCGTTTCGCGGCGCGGCTGCATTCAGACATTCGGCGTGCAAGTCCCACATCGGCGGAGGGCGTGATGGCGTGGTTCCGGTGCTTCGTCCGCGGTGAGAACTTCCCCGGCCAACTCGTGGGTGAGGCCGGGCCGGTCGGCTTCTACGTCACCCGTTTCGTCGAGGCCGCCGACCCGCAGGCCGCCGAGCAGGCCGTCGTTGACTCGCTCCGGGCGGAGCCGCAACTGGCGCCCCCGGCGGGGTATACGCCCGACGGGCAGGTACGGGTCCATTTCGAGGAGATCGAGGAGTGGGCAGCCGAGGAGGTACCGGCCGTGCAGCCGGGGTTCGCTTGGTATCCGATGGAGGACGCCGGCGACGAGCCACGCGCCGCGGATGACGGCGGGGACTCGTAGGCCCGATGGTTCGGGAACTGCCCCCTCCCCGAATCCTGAACCGGGTCTCGGGAGAGGATCCCCGTGCCCCGTCCGGGGCTGGCGAGGGTTCTTTTGTGAAGCAGCGACGCGGCGCGGAGCGGATTGTCGACGCCGGTCGAAAAAAGCGACGCACGGCGGTGCGGCCGTCCCGGCACGGCGATCCGCGTTCCCGCCAACGGGGCACGTCGTCGATCAGGCCGGCACGCGATCGAGCCGGCGACCACTCGTCCGTCCCACCGCCACGTCGGCCATGCGGGAGAATCGCTTGAAGACCGATTCCTGACGGTAGGGGATGCCATGCCGCTCGCAGAGCGACTTCACGACCGGCTGGATCTGCCGGTACGTGCTCATCGGCAGGTCGGGGAACAGATGGTGCTCGATCTGGTAATTGAGCCACAGGCTCAAGTAATCCGTGAACTCGGTGCCGCAGCGGTAGTTCGCGGAGCTGAGCACCTGCGCCGCGTAGAACTCCTGCCGGCCGCGTGGGTGAAAATCGAACCGGTAGAGGTCGTCGGCCGTGTGGTTCGGGCCGATCACCAAGAACGAATGGACGTTCGTGATGCACTCGGCGAGCAGCTTGTTGAGCAGCACGTAGAAGGCCGCGGTCGTCCCCAGTGGGAGGAAGAGGCAGGGCACGAGCAGGAAGTGGAAGCCGGCGTAGGGCAGATAGCAGCGGAACCAGAGCGATCGGACGGTGGCTGACCGCAGGTCGAGGACGTTCCCGATCGATTCGTGGAGGATGTGGTCGCTGGGCCGGCGGCGCATGGAGCGGGGGTCGAGCACGCTCATCGTGCGCGGAGCGTAGTAGGTGTACTTCCAAGTGAGCGCGAGCAACGACAGGAACGCGTATTTCACCACCAGCGGCACCCGCATCGCCCGCAGGAACTCCACGTGCCGCTCGACCACGTCGGGGTCCCTGTCCTCGCCCGTGTAGGCGTGGTGCAGGGTGTTGTGCTCGTAGTCCCACGCCGTGGGGACGATCCAGTCGAACCAATCGACGAAGCGGCGCCAGCCCTGGGCGAAACCGCGGCTGGTGTAGCGGGCCGGGATGCCGGGAATGCGGTCGTAGCCCCGGTGCGTGATGTGGTGCGCCAAGAGCCAGCGGGTGCTCTGGCCCAGGCTCAGCGCGACCACCGTGAACGGGTTGGGGAACAGCCATGCCGTGAGGTGCCCGAAAAGCGCCGCCAGCCGGCCCCGACGCTCGACCCGTCGCATGTGCAGGTAGTCGGCGTGGGAGATCGCCGCGTAGGCCCTCCGCCGCAGCGCTTCGATCTCCGCGGCGAACCCCGCGACATCCATGGCCGCGAGATCGGGATCCGGGTCATCGGCCGTGGCCGGAGGCGTCGTGCAGCGGGCGGCCCTGGCCTGGCGGCCGGTGACGGGGCCCGAGGAATCGAAAGGAGCCTTGGGGAACGTCACGCCAGGATCGCTTCCACGTCGCGGGGACCGTCGCGGGAGGATCGAGCCGCCCGCAGGCGTCGCCCCCCTCGGGATTCTCGGCGGCGGGCAGGATACCGGGTGCGCCCGATGCTGCAAACCACCGGCCCGGCGGTCGACCGCGTGCCGGGCGTCGTCCGCTCCGTCTTCGTGGGGGTTTTTCCCTGGCCCGGCGTCGACGGGTGCGCGAACCTCGACCTCTGCCCACATCCAGAGCCAGATTGCGTGGGGGAATCCTCGTCCCTGACCCCTCCCCGATTTCCGTCCCGATGCCGAGGAGAGGGTCGGGGAACCGTCCCCGTGGTGTGTCGGAGCGGAGGGTGCGGCCCCGACCGGAGACACTCCACGAGACGCCGTCGGGGAACCACCCGGGGGGACATCGTGCCACCGGCGCTGCCCGCACGGAAATCGATCGGCGGACGGGCCCCCGCGGCTCACCCGATCGCCGGGCGAACGATGCGGAGGACCGTTTCCGGGCCGCCGGATCGGTGGTCGTTCGGTGACGAGCGACGCTCCCCCGCTACGCGATCAGGTCGTCGATCACCCGGCCGCCCACGTCGGTGAGGCGGAAGTTGCGGCCGTTGTGGCGGTAGGTCAGACGCTCGTGGTCGACGCCGAGGAGATGCAGGAGCGTGGCGTGGAGATCGTTGACGTGGACCTTGTTCTCCACCGCCTTGTAGCCGAACGGATCGGTGGCCCCGTAGTGGGTGCCGGCCCTCACGCCGCCGCCCGCCATCCAGATCGTGAATCCGCCGGGATTGTGATCGCGTCCCTTGCCCCCCTGGGAGTCGCTCGTGCGGCCGAACTCGCCCCCCCAGATCACGAGCGTGTCCTCGAGCATCCCGCGGGCCTTCAGGTCGGCGAGCAGGGCCGCCGCCGGCCGGTCGGTGGCCAGGCCGCAGGCGCGGTGGTTGGCCTCGATGTCGGAATGGCCGTCCCAGGGGACGTCGTCGACGCTCCCGTCGCCCCCCGTGCCGCGGCCGGCGAAGATCTGCACGAACCGCACGCCGCGCTCCAGGAGCCGCCTGGCCGTCAGGCACTGCCGGGCGAACACCCGACAGTCCGGGTCGTCGGTGCCATAGAGTTCGTGCACGCGCTTCGACTCCTGGGCGAGATCGATCGCCTCGGGCGCCGCGGTCTGCATGCGGTAGGCCAACTCGAAGCTCGAGATGCGGGCGGCCAGGTCGGCCTGCGTCGGCCGCCCGGCCGCGTGCTCGGCGTTGAGCGCGGCGAGGATGTCGAGCTCCGCCCGCTGCGACGCGAGGGTCTGCCCCGGACGGAGCGCGAGATTGTCGATCGCCGTCGGCCGGCGGGCGTCGATCGCCAGCGCCTGGTGGCTCTTGGGGAGGAACCCCGCCGACCAGATCTGGTCGTCGCCGCGCGGCTTGCGCTCGTGCATGACGACGAAGCTGGGCAGGTCGCGATTCATGCTTCCCAGCCCGTAGTCGAGCCAGGCTCCCATGCTCGGCATGCCGGGACGGCTGAAGCCGCCCATCAGCTCCATCGACGCCGGGGCGTGGTTGTTGGCCCGCAGATGCATCGAGTGGACGAAACACATCTCGTCGACGTGCCCGGCGAGATGCGGGAACACGCCGCTCACCCAGGTGCCCGACTCGCCGTGCCGGGCCCACGGGAACGGGCTCGCCAGACACGTGCCGCTGGTCTGGAAGAAACCGACCTGACTGTCGGCCCCGGGGAGCGCCTCGCCGCTGCGGGCCTGGAGTTCCGGCTTGTAGTCCCAGGTGTCGACCTGCGAGGGCCCGCCGGTCATGAACAGCCACACGACCCGCTTCGCCTTCGGCGGATGATGCGGAAGGGGCGCGGCCGGAGCGCCGCCCACCGCCGCCTCGGCCCGTGCCTGCTCGCCGAGCAGCGTCGCCAGCGCGAGCCCGCCGAATCCCAGGCCGGCGTCGCGGAGGAAGGCCCGGCGCGCGGGGAGGGGGAGATCTCCGATCCGGGATGAGGGTACGTCCATTGCCAAGTGTCGTGGCTCCTGTCAGTCGACGTACACGAACTCGTTCAGGCAGAAGATCAGATGGCAGACGTCGGCGAGCGCCGTCTGCCGGCCGGCGGCGTCGGCCCCGGTCTCACGCTCGCGGGCGGCGAGCCACGCCACGAATCGGTCGCGTTCCTCCCCGCTCGGCGGGCGCGCGAGGGCCGCCATGAAACAGGCGTCGATCGCCTCCGGCCCGGCGGGATCGCCCGGGGGAATCGCCAGTCGCGTCCGCACGCCCCGGGCGAGGCTCTCCGCCGCCGACCGCACGAGCGGCGCGTTCATCACGGCGAGCGCCTGCGTCGGCACGGTCGCCGCGCTCCGCGCCCCGACCGGCTGGACCGGCTCCGGTTGGTCGAAGACCTGCAGGAAGCCGATCGGCTCGCTCCGCTTCACGGTCAGGTAGACGCTCCGGCGGGGCACGTTCACGTCGATCCCGGCACGGCCGTACATGGTGGCGTCGAGCGTGCCGGACACCGCCAGGAGGGCGTCGCGGATCGCCTCCCCCTCGAGCCTCACGGGCCTGCGATGCCAGAGGAGGACGTTGTCGGGATCCTTGGCCAGACACGCGCCGTCGACCACGCCCGACATTCGGTAGGTGGCGCTGGTCACGAGCAGCCGGTGCATCGCCTTCAGGCTCCACCGCTCCTCCACGAGACGGCCGGCGAGCCATTCGAGGAGGTGCCGATGCGTCGGCCTGTCCCCCTGCGTGCCGAAGTCGTTCGGGGTGGCGACGAGGCCGCGGCCGAAGTGGTGCTGCCAGAGTCGGTTCACGATCACGCGGGCCGCGAGCGGCCCCGAGCCCCGGTCGACGTCGGTGAGGAACCTGGCCAGTCCCAGCCGGGGATCGGCCTGGGGCCCGGCGTCGGGGGTCGAGAGGAGCGTGCGCTCGGCGTCGTTCGCAGGGAGAGCGGCGAGGACGAAACCGGGATCGGCCTTCCCTTGCTTCCGCTCCACCTCGCCGCGGGCGAGGACGAACACATCCTGACTGCCGCTCTGCACCCCCTGGGAGTTGCCCGTGATCACCCAGCCGCCGTTGGTGGCGGCGTAGACCTTCACCAGATTCGGCTTCGGCTCGCGGGCGTCGGTCCCGTCGAGCGCGGCCTGGAGGCCGGCGGTGTGCGGATCGAGCCGGCCGAACCAGCGCGCAAGCTCGGCGGCCCCGGGGCCGCCCGCCGGGTCGTGGCCGCCGCGCCGGGCCGCTTCGAGGAGCGCCGCGACCTCGCGCCCCGCCTGCGGCGCGGAGGGCGCGACGATGCCGATGGCGGACGAGTCGGCGGCGGCCACGCGCAGCCTGGCCGCGCCGTGCCCCTCCCCTTCGAACTTCAATTCGACCGTCAGCAGCGTCCCGCCGTCGAAGCCGAGCGGCGCGTCGAAGCCGACGACGGCGGCCTGATCCCGCCCCGGCTCTCCGGCGGTCGACCATCCGCTCGCCGCGTCGCCGTCGAGTGCCTTCGCCCATTCGAAGCCCGGATCGGCGAACGTGGCCGCGAGGGGGACGAGCCGCGGCGTGACCGGCTGCCGGTCGGCCGCCGCGACGAGGGGCGCGGCCGTGACCTTGACCGTGGAGAGACGGAACGCCCCCTCTTTGCCGGTCCCCGGGCCTCCACCCGGCGCGGACGGGGCGGCGAGGGCCTCGACGCGCAGCGCCGCCACGCGGGGCTGGTGCGTCCGGAAGGTGAGCACGTACGTGTCGTCCGCCTCGAGCCTGCCGGAGGCGGCCACCACGTCGCCCGGTTCGACCGTGAGCGTCGCCTTGGCCCCCTTGACGGTCTGCGGCGCGAGCAGGAGCCAGTCGGCCGCCTGGTCGCGCGGGGCGTCGGCGGCCAGCCAGCGGGCGACCCGGCCGGGAAGTTCCTCGCGGCGGAACCGCTCGACCCCCTCCGCGATCGGCGTCCGCTCGGCGCGCCAGGCCTCGTGCCGCCGCTTCGTCGCCGCCGGATCGGGATCGATCTCGGCGTCGCGCTGCACCACCTTCCCCAAGGCTGCGATCATCGCGTAGTAGTCGCGATGGGTGATCGGGTCGTACTTGTGGTCGTGGCAACGGGCACAGCCGATCGTCATGCCGAGCACGCTCGAGCCGAGCGTGGCCACCATGTCGTCGAGCTGGTCGTAGCGGATCGGCTCCACCGTCTTGGCGGTCACCTGGCCCGGATAGGGGCCGGCGACGAGGAACCCGGTGGCGGCCGTCGCGTCGTAGTCCCCCGGCCGGATGAGGTCACCGGCCACCTGCATGCGCAGGAACTCGTCGTAGGGGAGGTCGGCGTTGAAGGCCTTGATCACCCAGTCGCGGTAATGGTGCGCGCCCTCCCGGTCGCCGTCGAACTCGTAGCCGCCGCTCTCGCCGAAGCGGACGGTGTCGAGCCAGTGCCGGGCCCACCGTTCGCCGAACCGCGGGCTGGCCAGCAGCCCGTCGACGAGCCTCTCGTAGGCGTCGGGAGCGGGGTCGCCGAGGAACGCCTCCATCTCCTCCGGACTCGGCGGCAGCCCCGTGAGGTCGAAGAAGAGACGGCGGGCGAGCGTCGCCCGGGAGGCCTCGGGAGCGGGCCCGACGCCGGCCTCCTCCTGCCGGGCGAGCACGAAGCGGTCGACGTCGTTGCGCGCCCAGCCGGGCGTGCTGACCGCGGGCACCGCCACCGGCTCGAGGCGGCGGTACGACCAGTGCTGCCGCCCCGCCTCCACGTCGATCACGCGTTCGGCGACCGGCTCGAGCGGCGTGTCCCGCGGGTCGGGGGCGCCGGCGTCGATCCAGGCCTCGAAGTCGGCGATGACGGCGTCGGAAAGCTTGCCGGTGGGGGGCATCTCCAGTCCGTCGTGGCGCAGGGCCGCGAGCAGCAGGCTCCCCTCCCGGCTCCCCGGCACCACCGCCGCCCCACTCTCGCCGCCTCGAGCCAAGCCGGCGCGGGAATCGACGAACAGGCCCGCCTTCAGCTTCCCCGCCCGCGCCGCCTCGGCCGAATGGCACTGGTAACAGTGCTGCACGAGCACCGGCCGGATCTTCGTCTCGAAGAAGGCGCCCGGATCGTCCGCCGGAGCGCCGGCGGCCGCGGCGGCGACGAGCGCCGTCGCGCCGACCAACCTCCAGCCCGTGCGAGCCCTTGGCCCGGCTCCCATGCGGGGGCATCGCGACGTGTGCTGCGCGAGCATGGTGACCGTTCCGGCGGATTCGCGGGGCATCGGGGAAACCCCGACAGTGTAGCTCGCAGCGGGATCCGCGGCGACGACGGTTCGGAGGCTCGCGACGCCGGGGATCCCCGGCCGCCGCACGCGCCGCCCGGGGAGCACCGGTCGCTCGCTGCCCAGGGTGACCCGCGGCGTGCGCCGCTCACCCGCGTCCCCCGCAGGGCGGGTCGTGACGTCGCAGCACCGCCCGGACCGGACTGGCGTCGAGGTTCTCGAACTTGAGCGGGAGGGCGATCAATTCGTAGTCGCCCGGCTCCACGTGCGCGAGTTCGAGGTTCTCGAGGATGCGCATGCCGGCCCGCCGGCAGGCCTGGTGCGCGGGGAGCGTCTTCGACGTCGCCCGATCCACCGACGGGGTGTCGATGCCCACGAGCACCGCTCCACGCTCGGCCAGGAGTTCGATCGTCTCCGCGGCCAGGGCCCGGAAGTCCTCCGTCCATGCCTTCGTATCGAGCCGATCCATGAGCCGCAGGAGCACGCGGGGGTGCGCCGCGTCGAGCGCCGCTGCGATCTCCTCGGGCATGCACAGCGGGCCGGTCCCACGGGCGTCGATGACGCGGCAGGGGCCGATGAAGGGGGAGAGCGCAAGCGCGCCGACGGGGGCGCCGCGGTCGTCGTAATGGAGCGGCGCATCGGCGTGCGTGCCGCAGTGGACGGAGAAGCTCACCCGCCCCACGTTGACCGGACAGTCGGGCCCGATCCGGCAGGTCCATGCCTCGTCGTAGGACGCGTCGCCGGGGAAGCCGGCGATCCCGGGGGCGAGCGGTCGGGAAATGTCGATGATCACGTGACGGCCCTCCGGGCATGGAAGTCGGGGCGATCCCACGCCACGGCGTCGAGAATCCGGGCCATCGCCTCCACCGCGTCCCAGACGTCGGTGAAGCGGGTGGAGAGGGGCGAGAACCCGAAACGCATCAGGTCGGGAGCGCGGAAGTCACCGACCACCCCCGCGGCGATCAGCGCCTGCACGACGGCGTGGCCGTGCGGATGGCGAAGCGCCACGTGCGAGCCGCGCTTCCCCGGGTCGCGCGGGCCGGTCACCGCGACGCCGTGCGCGGCGCAGCGGCGCTCCACGAGTTCGATGAACAGTCCGCAGAGGGCGAGCGACTTCCGCCGCACGGCGTGAAGGTCGACGTCGTCCCAGAGATCGAGCGCCGCGTCGAGCGCCGCCATGGAGAGGATCGGCGGCGTCCCGCACTGGTGGCGGAGGATGCCTGGCGCCGGGACGTAGTCGGGGGTGAAGGCGAAGGGCAGGGCATGCCCCCACCACCCGGCGAGTGCAGGCACGACGCGCTCCTGGAGGTCGGGGCGCACGTAGAGGAAGGCCGGCGAACCCGGGCCGCCGGAGAGATACTTGTAGGTGCAGCCCACCGCGACGTCGGCGCGCGTGCCGGAGAGATCCACCGGCATGGCGCCCGCCGAGTGGGCGAGGTCCCAGATGGTCACCGCCCCGTGGGCGTGGGCCTGGGCGGTCACGGCCGCCATGTCGTGGCGGCGCGCCGTGCGATAGTCGACCTCCGTGAGCAGCGTGACGGCCACGCGATCGTCGATGGCGTCGAGCACCTCCTCCGGGGCGACGGTCTCGAGGGTGTAGCCGCGGTCGACGAGGTCGCGGAAGCCCTGGGCCACGTAGAGGTCGGAGGGGAAGTTGCCGTCGTCGGAGAGGATGACGCGACGCTCGCCGGCGAGCGCCGTCGCGGCGGCGAGCGCCTTGAAGAGGTTGACCGAGATCGTGTCGCCGGCGACGACGCTCCCGGCGGGCGCGCCGACGAGCGCCGCGATGCGGTCGCCCACCCGTCGGGGAAGGGCGAACCAGCCGTGGTCGTTCCAGGCACGCACGAGCGCGCCGCCCCACTGCCGCGTGATCACCTCCCCGACGCGCTCGGCGACGTGCGCGGGGAGAAGCCCGAGCGAGTTGCCGTCGAGGTAGATCAGACCCTCGGGGATGACGAAGGCGGCACGCTTCCCTGCCAGGGGGTCGCTGCGGTCGAGGGCCTCGCACTCGGATCGGTTCATGGGCGCGGGGGTCCGTGACGGTCGCTGCCGAGCATCGCCCCCGACACTCTACCCTCCGCCCCGCCGGGCCGGCGCGACTTGTCCCGGCCCCGGTGCCTGTCGACGACGTCGAGGCATCCGCGCGAGGAAATCAGCGTCGCGGGGGAGGGGCGGGAGTGGTGGATGACGGGGTCGTGGTCCGGCGAGTGCGGGACCAATTGAACTCATCACGAACGGAAGCTTCGAAATGTCCGCTCCCGGAATCGACGGTGGAGCCGGTCGGCAGATCTACATCGTGGGGACGAACGGCAATGGGATCACAGGCTGGACCCTGAGCGGCGCTGGTGACATCTACCTCCACCGATCACCGGAAATTGGCAACGCCATCGGGTCGACCTTCAATTTCGCGCAGAGTGGCAACGTTTACTTGGATCTCAGCGTTGGGATTGGAGGAGGACAGAGTGGGGATCACGCCACCATCTCGCAGGCTTTTGCGACGACACCGTCCACGTCGTACGCATTGTCGTTCTTCGTCGGGGCGGCCTTCGCTCCCCTGGCTTCGATCCATGTCTCGGTGACTGGTGCATCGCGACTCGTCGATGCAACCCTGACGGCCCCAGCACCCTCTTCCACCATCAACTGGGGGCTACAGACTTTCATGTTCACTGCCGACTCCACATCAACGACGCTCAGATTCAGGGACCTCTCGGGGTCAGATGACAACGCGAGCTTTGTGGACAGCGTGTCGGTTGTGGAGTCGACATCCGTCCCCGAGATCGACCCCGCGGGCATGGGCAGCGTCCTCGCCCTCGTCGGCTGCTGGCTCGGGACGCTCGAACGGCGCCACAGGCGGAAGACCTGACAGCGCTGCATGACGGGGCGCACGCGAGGGGAGCAGGTTCCATGTGGGCTTGCTCCCCTCGGCGCTGAACTGACGCTCGTACACCCCCGGCTCCCGAATCACCCGCCGCCTCCGACCGCCGCCGACCTCCGACCGCGTGTAGACGCCCGCCCGATCCGCCGAGAGGCACCGACCGAAAGCCCACTGGCGGAGCGACTCGATCTTGTCGCTCGCAGTGACGGCCACGGGCACGACGGTCTGCGCGGCCTGGACGATACGGCCTGCGGGGCTTTCCCGCTGGCGTCGCGTGGTGTGTCTACGGTCGGGGCTGCGCCCCTCCCTCCGACACACCACGCGGACTGTTCCCCAACTCTCTCATGAGCACTGGTACAGAAACTGGGAAGGGGTCAATCGTGACATCCCGGGAGGAGCGATACGGTAGGTGATACGGATGTGAATAACATAGCCGTGTGACCCACGCGTCCCCTCCGTCGGGAGGCACGGTCCCTCGGATCGGGAATCACTCAGCGAGGGTGAAAACACTTGTGAACGTGTCATTCACCGGGCTATCCTCCCCCGCTTTTCTCGGGAAATCTATCCAGTCCTCACTCCGCACCGTTCCATGAGCAGCACCCGGTTCAACGACGCCGCTTCGATTCTCAATCAGCCGCGGGTGATTCCCGGGGCCGGTCCCGCGGCCCACAGCGACAGCCGCCACGGCTGGCCCTACGAGA
>CAZMOU010000119.1:0-14918 GCA_964567835.1 uncultured Chitinophaga sp.
CGGCTCGAGGGCCATGCGGATGCGGAGAATGTCGACCAGATCGTCGTGGCCGAGGCTCGGCACGCGCGACCGCCCGCGGTCGTCGAACTCCACCATCCCCCGGTTGCCCAGTTCGATGAGCGCCTCGCGCACCGGCGCCCGGCTCACCCCCAGCGTCCGGGCGAGCATCGGCTCGGAGAGCAGGGCGCCGGCGGGGAAGTCGCCGGCGACGATCGCCTGGGAGAGCCGATCGGTGATATCGTGCGCGAGATTGACGCGACGGATCGGCTCGAGCGGCATGGCGTTGCCCCGGGGAGAGGGATCGGCTCCGGTGTTGAAAGTAACACCCTGCAGGGGTATTGTCGACAGTCGACCGAAGGGGTCCGTCGTCCTCCGTTTCACCCCTCCCGCCGGTGCCGCGCCGAGGTCGCCGGCGGTGGTGGCGCGGGGCGTGCGCGGGGGCGGGCCACGGCGCTCGAGACGGGGGAGACCATGGGCCTTGTGACACGACCGCACCGGTTCGCCGGCATCGTGGTGCGCCTGCTCGTGACGGTCGCGGGAGTCGCGGTGGCCGCCGCCGAACCGGACACGACCCACTTCGAGTCGAAGGTCCGTCCGCTCCTGCTCGCGCGGTGCGCGTCGTGCCATGCCGGTGAGAAGACCAGCGGGGGGCTCGCGCTCGATTCGCGCGAGGGATGGCAGAAGGGGGGCGACTCGGGCCCCGCCGTCGTTCCCGGCGACCCGGAGGCGTCGTTGCTCGTCAGGGCGGTGCGCGGCCTCGACGGCGTGGCGCCGATGCCCCCGGAGCAGGACCACAACGGCCGCCCGCTCGAGCGCCTCTCCGCCGACGAGGTCGCGGCGCTCGTCGAATGGGTGCGGTCGGGAGCCCCCGACCCGCGCTCCGCCGGTGCGAAGATCGGCGGCATGAGCCGGGAGGCGGCCCGCGACTGGTGGGCCTTCCGGCCGCTCGCGCCGGTCGCGGTTCCTTCCGTCGTCGACGGCCCGGCGATCCACGGCGACATCGACCGCTTCGTCCAGGCCGGGCTCGACGGGGCGGGGATCGCCGCCGCCCCCGCCGCCGATCGGCGCACGCTCATCCGCCGCGCCACCTACGACCTCACCGGCCTGCCTCCGTCCCCCGAGGAGGTCGACGCCTTCCTCGCCGACCCGGCCCCGGACCGGGAGGCGTTCCGCACCGTCGTCGCCCGGTTGCTCGACAGCCCCCAGTACGGCGTGCAGCAGGGGAGGCACTGGCTCGACGTCGTCCGTTACGCCGACACCGCCGGCGAGAACACCGACCGCCCCCTCCCCCACGCCTGGCGCTACCGCAACTGGGTGTTCGACGCCCTCAACCGCGACATGCCCTGGCGGGAGTTCGTGCGTCTGCAACTCGCCGGCGACATCCTCCGCGCGGGGGCCGACGACGCCGGCCGGCGCGAGGGCATCGTCGCCACCGGCTACCTCGCCATCGCGCGTCGCTTCGGCCACGACATCGACAAGGACGTGCACCTGATGCACGAGGACCTGATCGACAATCTCGGCAAGAACCTCCTCGGCCTCACCACCGGCTGTGCCCGCTGCCACGACCACAAGTACGACCCGGTCTCCGCGCAGGACTACTACGCCCTCTACGGGATCCTCGACGGCACGAAGTTCCCCTTCCCCGGCTGCGAGGCGAAGGGTCAGCCCCGCGACATGGTGCCGCTGCTCGCGCCGGCCGAGATCGACCTGGCGCTGGCCCCCTGGAAGGCCGCGGTCGCGGCCCGCGACGCGGCGGTGGCGGCCCGCGACGAGGCGGGGAAGCGCTCGCAACTCGCGTCGCTCCTGGCGGACCGGTCGCGCGTCCTCCAGGCAGCGGGCGTCGGCGAGGCGGCGGAGGTGGCGATCGCCGCCGCGGAGGGGACGCCGCACCTGCTCGACCTCGAGCGGGGCGAGGTGCTGCAGCTCATCGTCAGCCCCAACGGCAACCATGGCGCCGACACGACGCGCGTCGACCTCGCCATCGAGTGCACCGCGTCGGCCGAGGCCGCGCTCGAAGGCCGGCGCTGGTCGAGCGCGGCGCTCGCCACCACGGGGCTGCCCGCCAATCCGCTCGTCGACGACGTCGGTGCGGGATGGTGTTTCCTCGAGCCGGGCGCGGCCGGCGGCCCCACGTTCCTCGCGCAGCGCAAGGAGGCGGTCGAGGGGAAGCCGGAACTCGTCGCCTGGGTCCTCGGCGAACTCCCCAGCGCCTTCGCCAACACCGCTGCGGCGCCGGTGAAGGCCTGGACCGAGCTCCCCGGCAGCTCGTTCTTCGTCCATCCGGCCCAGGATCGGCCGGTGGCCGTGGCCTGGGTCTGTCCTGCCGCCGGACGCTACGCGGTGGGGGGCACGGTCGCCGACGGCCATCCGGCCGGGCTCGACGGCGTCTCCTTCACCCTCTCGCACGTCGCCGGTGCCGACGCCGGCGCGGCGCTCGTGGCCCTGGGGAGGATCCAGTCCGAGCCGCTCCCCGACGTGCCGCCGCCGCCGAACCTGCCGGTGGCCTACGCCGTCGTCGAGGGGCAGCCGCACGACGTCCCGCTCCAGGAGCGCGGCGACCCGGAGAAACCGGGGGCGGTCGTGCCGCGGCGGTGGCTCGAGATCCTCGGCGGGATGCCGGTGGCGGCCGACGGCGGGAGCGGCCGCAGGCAGCTGGCCGAGTGGATCGCCACCAGCCCGCTCGCCACCCGGGTGATCGTCAACCGCCTCTGGCAGTGGCACTTCGGCACGGGGTTGGTGCGCACCCCCAACGACTTCGGCTCGCGCGGCGAGGCCCCCACGCACCCCGAACTGCTCGAATGGCTCGCCTCCCGGTTCGAGGCCGACGGCGGGAGCCTGAAGGCTTTCCATCGCCTCGTCATGGATTCGGCCGCCTACCAGCGGGCCGCGACGCCCCCCGACGGCGCCGCCGCGCTCCAGCGCGATCCCGACGGCCGGCTCCTCGGCCGCTTCGTCCCCCGCCGCCTCACCGCCGAGGAGATCCGCGACAGCCTGCTCGCCGCCGCCGGCACCCTCGATCGTTCGCCGGGCGAGGGGCATCCCTTCCCCCCGGAGAGCACCTGGGGATTCACCCAGCACGGTCCGTTCGCGGCGGTGTACGAGACGCCGCGACGCAGCGCCTACCTGATGGTCCAGCGGCAGCGGCGCCATCCCTTCCTCGCGCTGTTCGACGGCGCCGATCCCAACGCCAGCACGCCGCTGCGCCAGACGACGACGATGCCGACCCAGGCGCTCTACTTCCTCAACGATCCCTTCTTCCACGCGCGGGCCTCCGAGGTGGCCGGGCGCGCCGGGACCGACGGCGATGCCGCCATCGAGCGGCTCCACCGGATCCTCTTCCAGCGCGCCGCGCGTCCCTCCGAGATCGAGCGGGCCCGTCGGCTCCTGGCGGCCTATCCGGGCGAGCCGGCCGAGCGCTGGGCGGCGCTGGCCCGCGTCCTCATGGCCGGCAACGAGTTCCTCTATGTCGACTGATCCGCGAGGCACACCGATGAACCGGCGCCATCTGCTCCGCTCCGCCGTCGCCGGGTCGCTCCTCATGGAGGGGGTCATCGCCGATCTCCTCCGGGCGGACGGCGGCACGGCCGCCGTCGACCCCCTCGCGCCGCGCCTCCCCCCCGCGGCGGCGAAGGCCAAGCAGGTGATCTTCCTCTTCATGACCGGCGGGGTCTCGCACGTCGACACGTTCGATCCCAAGCCGGCGCTCGTCCGCGACCATGGCAAGGAGATCAAGGCCGACCACCCCGAGATCAAGGACCGGCCCGGCTACGAGCGGATCTTCCTCAAGGCGCCCCAGTGGGAGTTCGCGCCGCACGGCGCGTGCGGCACCGAGGTGAGCACGCTCTTCCCCTGCGTGGCGGAGCACGTCGATCGGATCGCGATGATCCGCTCGATGCACACCTCCCACTCCAACCACTACAACGCCACGCTGGGGATGCACACCGGATCGTTCGCCTTCTCGCGGCCGAGCATCGGCTCCTGGGTGAGCTACGGCCTCGGCACCTTCAACCGCAACCTCCCCTCGTTCGTGGTCATCGCGCCGCAGCAGACCTACGCCGGCACGCAGGTCTACGCGAGCGACTTCCTCCCCGGCGTCCATCAGGGCACGCTCGTCGTCCCGGGCGCCGAACCGGTGGCCAACGTCGCCCGCCGCGTGCCCGCCGACCGTCAGCGGCTCGAACTCGAGGCGCTCGCCGCCGCCAACGAGGAGCATCTCGCCTCCCGTCCCGGCGTCGCCGAGCTGGCGACGCGGCTGGAGTCGTTCGAGACCGCCTTCGGGATGCAGATGGCGGTGCCCGACGCCTTCGACTTCGGCGGCGAGACCGCGGCGACGCTCGCCTCCTACGGTCTCGCCCCGGGACAGACCACCGGCTTCGGCTGGCAGTGCCTCGCCGCCCGTCGCCTCGTGGAGCGCGGCGTGCGCTTCGTGGAGCTGATCGACACCGGCAGCAGCAACAACTGGGACGCCCACGGCGACATGATGAGCCACGTCGGCCTGGCCCGGAACGTCGACCGGCCGATCGGGGCCCTGCTCGCCGACCTCAAGGCACGCGGGATGCTCGACGAGACGCTCGTCGTGTGGACCACCGAGTTCGGCCGCACCCCGTTCAACAACACCGCCGACGCCAAGGGACGCGAGCACCATCCCTGGGCCTTCACCTCCTGGCTCGCCGGCGGCGGCACGAAGGGGGGCATCGTCCACGGCGCCACCGACGAACACGGCCTGCGGTCGGTGGTCAAGCCGGTCCACACCCACGACTTCCACGCCACCATCCTCCATCTGATGGGCTTCGACCACGAGCGCCTCACCTACCGGCACGCCGGCCGCGACTACCGTCTCACCGACGTCGCCGGCACGGTCGTCCACGACGTCGTCGCCTGATCGGACGCGTCCCTCCCCCGCAGGATCCGACACCGATGGCATCCCCCTCCGCCCGTCCCGTCACCCCGACACCGCTCCTCGCCCCGGTCCTGGCGCTGGTCCTGTCGCTGCCCGCGGCCGCGGACGCCGCCGGCTTCGACGGTGAGGTGGCCGGGCTCGTGCGCCGCTACTGCGTCGACTGCCATTCGACGGCCGAGAAGACGGGCGAGGTCGATCTCGAGCGCTTCGCGACCGCCGCCGACGTGGCGGCCGACCCGGAACCGTGGCGGCTCGCCGCCGACCAGCTCCGCGCCGGTGCCATGCCCCCTGCCGGGGCACCGCAGCCGTCGCGCGAGGAGGCCGCGGCGCTCCGCGCGGGCGTCCGCGCGGAACTGCTCGCCATCGCCGAGCGCACCGCCGGCGATCCCGGCCCCGTCGTCCTCCGCCGGCTCTCCAACTACGAATATGGCTCGAGCCTCCGCGACCTGACCGGCGTGGCCACGCTCGATCCGGGGCGCGAGTTCCCGGCCGACGGTGCCGCCGGCGAGGGCTTCACGAACGTCGGCCAGGCGATGGTGATGTCGCCCGAGATGGTGGGCAAGTACCTCGACGCGGCCAAGGAGGTCGCGGCCCACGCGGTGCTCGTCCCCACCGGGATCCGGTTCAGCCCCGCGACGAGCACGCGCGACTGGACGGAGGAGCTGCTCGCCTCGATCCGCGGCATCTACGCCCGCACCACCGACTCAGGCGGCGCCACGAGCGTCAACCTCCAGGGGATCGCCTTCGACACCAACGCCGGCGGCCGGCTGCCGCTCGAGAAGTGCCTGGCGGCGCTGCTCGCCGAGCGCGACGCCCTCCTCGCCGGCACCACGAGCGCGGAGGAGGCCGCCGCGCGGCACGGCGTCAGTCCCCGCTATCTGGCGGCGCTCGTCGACGTGATCCGCGACCCGGCCCCCTGCCTCCCCCTCGACCGGTTCCGGGACGAGTTCCGCACCGCCGGCGCCGATGACGCGGCGCGGCTGGCGGGCATGATCCGCCCCTGGCAGGAGGCGCTCTGGACCTTCAACACCATCGGCCACATCGGCAAGCGCGACGGCCCGAAGGCCTGGCAGACACCGGTCGTGCCGCTCGCCGAGCGCCGCGAGATCCGGCTGCGCCTGCCGAAGGATCCGGCCGGGTCCGCCATCCCGGTGTGGTTCGTGGCCGGCGACGCGGGGGATCGGGGGGGGGCCGATCTGGCCCTCTTCGAGGCGGTGCGCGTCGTCGCGCCGGGGAAGCCCGACCTGCAACTCGCCGACCTCCGCGGGCTCGTCGCGACGCTCGCCTCGCGCCGCGCGGCCCTCGTCGACTCGACGGCCGAGATCCTCGGCGCCGCGGCGTCGATCGACCGGCCGCTCGACGCCGCCGCGACGGCCGACCTCGCCGCCCGCGCCGGGCTCGACGCCGCGGCGCTCGGGAGCTGGTTCCGCTACCTCGGGACCGGGCAGGGGGACGTGCGCCTCGAGGGGAGGATCGAGGGGCGCATGGAGGCCCATGCCGATCATCCGCGGGTCACGGGCTGGACCGGCGCCGACGCCCTCTCCGTCATCGCCAATCCGACCGACGAGACGGTGAAGGTGCCGGGGACGATGAAGCCGCACAGCCTCGCCGTCCATCCGGCGCCGACCCGCCGCGCGGTGCTCGCCTGGAAGAGCCCGGTGACGGCCACGGTGTCGATCGGCGGCGTGGTGCAGCATGCGCACGTCGCCTGCGGCAACGGTGTCAGCTGGGGGGTGGAGGTGCGGCGCGGCGGGTCGGTCGTGCGCTTGGCCTCGGGACGGGCCCAGGGGGAGGCGGCGGTGACGCTCGGGCCGTTCGACGGCGTGACCGTCCGTCCCGGCGACGTGGTGCTCCTCTCGATCGGCCCCGGCGGCCGTGACCACTCCTGCGACCTGACCGCGGTCGACCTGACGATCCGCACGGTCGGCGAGGCACCGCGCGAATGGAATCTCACCCGCGACGTCGTCCCCGACATCCTCGCGGGCAATCCCCACGCCGATTCCGCCGGAACGCCGGACGTGTGGCACTTCGTCAGCGAGCCCGACGGCGACGAGTCCGATCTGGCCGTGATCCCGCGCGGCTCGCTCCTCGACCGGTGGCGTTCGGGCGACGACGCCGTCGTCCGTCGGGAACTGGCCGAACAGGTGGAGAAGCTCCTCCGCGACGGCCCGGGCGGGCTCCCCGAGGACGCGCCCGACCGCACGCTGCACCGCCTCCTCACGAGCCTCACCGGCCCGCTCTTGTCGGCGGCCCGCGCGGAGCTCGGCGCGGCGGCGGCCGTGCCGGCGGCTCCCGAGGCCCTGGCCGCGGCGGCGGCGACGAGCCCCGATCCGGCCCTCTTCGGCGTCCGTCCCGACGGCGGCGCGATCGACCGTGCGGCGCTGTGCCTGGCGGCGCCCGCGGTGGTGCGCGTCGACCTGCCGGCGGAGCTCGTCGCCGGCGCCGAACTCGTGACCACGGCGACGGTGGCGGAGCCGGCCGCGGGGGGCCCGGGGGGGAGCGTGCAGGCCCGGGTGCTCCTCGAGGCCCCGCAGGAACTCGCCGCCGCGCCCGATGCCGCCACGGCGGCGCGGGGAGGGATGTGGTCGGACGGCGCCGGCGCCCCCGCCTCGGCGAATCCCATCCTCGTCCGCGATCCGGTCCGTCGGGCCGAGCTCGAGGCGCAGTTCGACACCTTCCGCGCCACCTTCCCGGCGGCGCTGTGCTACACGAAGATCGTCCCGGTCGACGAGGTGGTGACGCTCACGCTCTACCACCGCGAGGATCACGAACTCTCGCGCCTCGTCCTCTCCGACGCCGAGCGCCTCGAGCTCGAGCGGCTGTGGCGCGAGTTGCACTTCGTCTCGGGCGACGCCCTCCAGCTCGTCGACGCCTACGAGCAGCTCTGGCAGTACGCCACGCAGGACGCCGACCCGAGCGCCTTCGAGCCGCTCCGCCAGCCGATCCTCGACCGGGCCGCCGCCTACCGCGCGGAGCTGGTGGCCGCCGAGCCGGTGCACGTGCAGGCGGTGCTCGACCTGGCGCGGCGCGCGTGGCGCCGTCCCCTCACCGGCACCGAGCAGGTGGCCCTGCGCGGTCTCTACGCCCAGCTGCGGGCGGAGGGGATCGGCCACGATCCGGCCATCCGGGCGCTGCTCGCGCGCGTCCTCGTGGCCCCCTCCTTCCTCTACCGGCTCGAGTCGGCCCCCCCCGGTGACCGGCCCGGCCCGGTCGACGACCATGCCCTCGCCGCGCGGCTGGCGGCGTTCCTCTGGTCGAGCCTCCCCGACGCCGAACTCTCGGCGCTCGCCGACTCCGGCACCCTCCACGATCCCGACGTGCTCGCCGGACAGGTGACGCGGATGCTCCGCGATCCGAAGGTCGACCGGCTCGCGCTCCAGTTCGGCTGCCAGTGGCTCCACGTAGCCGACCTGGCCACGCTCGACGAGAAGAGCGAGAGCCACTTCCCCGAGTTCGCGGCGCTGCGCGGCAGGATGCAGGAGGAGGCGGTGCGCTTCTTCGCCGACCTCTTCCGGGAGAACCGCCCGGTCGACTGGCTCCTCGAGGCCGACCGGACTTTCGCCGATCCGCTCCTGGCGGCCTTCTACGGCGCCGGAGAGCCCCCTCCGGACGGCGCGCCCGCCGGGGCCTGGGAACCGCTCGAGGGGATGCGGGCCCGCGGCCGCGGCGGTGTGCTCGGGTTGGCCGCCGTCCTCGCCAAGCAGAGTGGCGCCTCGCGCACGAGCCCCATCCTCCGCGGCGCGTGGCTCTCGGAGACGCTCCTCGGTCGCAAGCTCCCCAAGCCCCCCCAGGGGATCCCGGTGCTGCCGGAGGTGCCGCCGGAGGGTCTCACCGAGCGGCAGCTCACGGCGATGCATTCCACGCAGCCGGCCTGCATGGGCTGTCACCGGTCGATCGATCCCTGGGGCTTCGTCCTCGAGGGTTTCGACGCCATCGGGCGCGCCCGCACGCG
This sequence comes from uncultured Chitinophaga sp., assembly GCA_964567835.1. Classification (GTDB taxonomy): domain Bacteria; phylum Planctomycetota; class Planctomycetia; order Pirellulales; family UBA1268; genus QWOP01. Next base: position 8,853 of record CAZMOU010000119.1, read on the forward strand.
CGACTTCGCCGGCCTGCCGATCGACGCCCGCGCCGATCTCCCCGACCGGGCCGCGGGGCCGGAGGGGACCCTGTCCGTGGAGGGGCTCGACGGGCTCCGCACCGTGCTCGTCGCCAACCACCGCGACGAGATCGCCCGGCAGTTCTCCCGGAAGCTCCTCGGCTACGCCCTGGGGAGGAGCGTCCAGCTCTCCGACGAGCCGCTCCTCGAGCGCCTCGAGGAGGCCTCCGGCCGTGGCGTGGCGTCCATGGTGCGGATCATCGTGGAGAGTCCGCAGTTCCGCGGGATCCGCGGCCGCGACATGGTGGCGGGCACGGGCCCCTGACCCGCTCGCCCCTGCCCCATCCCGTGGTGTAGGGTTGTTCTTGCTCCGAGTCCGTGTCACCCCTTTCCGTCCTTCCCATCCCGGAGTCCGCAGGCCATGACCACGCAGCCCACCCGCCGTGACTGGCTCTCCCGCCGCACGTTCCTCCGCGGCGTCGGCGTCTCGATGGCGCTCCCCTGGATGGAATCGCGGAACGTGTGGGCCGACGACGCCGCCCTTCCGGCCGCCGCCGGCGCGCCCACGCGCCTGGCGGTGCTCTTCTCCGGCAACGGCTTCCACGGCAAGGAGTGGTGGGCGAAGGGGGAGGGGGAGGCGATGGAGTTGGGGCAGGTGCTCGCCCCGATGGCCTCCTTCAAGAGCCGGCTCAACTTCGTCAAGGGGCTGTTCAACGCCGAGGCCCTCAAGGGCAACATCCACTCCTCGCAGACCGGCAACCTCCTCTCCGGGGCGCCGCTCGCCAGTGGCGGGGAGATCCGCTCCGGCACCAGCGTCGATCAGCTCGTGGCCCAGCGTCACGGCCGCTCGACGAAGGTCCCGAGCCTCGTCCTCGGCTGCGAGAAGAGCAATCCGAGCGTCCACAAGAACTATTCGATGCTCTACAGCTCCCACATCTCCTGGAGCTCCCCCACCTCGCCGACGCCGCTCGAGATCTACCCCGCCCTGGCCTTCGACCGGCTCTTCAAGGACGACTCGACGCGCGAGGACACGAGCGTGCTCGACGCGGTGCGCGAGGACGCCGAGGACTTCCGCCGCAGCGTCAGCCGTGGCGACCAGCGGAAGCTCGACGAATACCTCGAGAGCGTCCGCGACGTGGAGCGGCGGATCGCCTCGGCGGGGAAGCGCGGCGAGCTGCAGGGGTGGAAGCCGACCCTCGCCGGGCCCGACATGCCGCGGCCGGCCGACGGGGTGCCGCAGGACATCGGCGAGCACATGCGGCTGATGAGCGACATCCTCGTGCTGGCGTTCATCACCGACTCGACGCGGGTCTGCACGCTCAAGCTCAACAACGACCACTCCTCGCTGCGGTTCCCGAACCTCGGCGTCGACTACATGATCCACCACCTCCTCTCCCACTCCGACACGCCCGACTGGCTGAAGGTGAACCAGTTCTTCCTCGAGCAACTGGCCCACATCTGCCGCCGGCTCGACGCGGTCCGGGAGGGGGAGCGGACGGCGCTCGACAACGCGGCGATCGTCTACTGCTCGAGCATGATGTCGGGGCACCACGACGCCTCGCAGCTCCCGGTGGTGGTGGTCGGCGGCGGTGGCGGGAAGATCCAGGGGGGCCGCGTCCTCGACTACTCCGGCCAGGGCGACCGGCAGATGTGCCGGCTCTACATGTCGCTCCTCGACGTCTGCGGCGTCCCGGTCGAATCCTTCGGCGACGCCCGCGAGAAGCTCGCCGAGATCTGACGGCGGCCGAACGGGCCGCCAGTGGCGCCGACACGGATCGGGACCGTGCGGCCGGTTCGGGGCGCTGCGGCCGGGGCTCCGCCCCACCATTCGCCGGACGAGGTGCCGGATCGCCGGCGGCGGCATCAGCCGCTCCGACCCCACCCCGGGTGTAGAATGCCGGGGTCACGGGGGTGGAACGAGGAGCGCGGTCCGATGCAACCCACGGTTATCCTTCGTCGCCCGGCCAGCCTCGCTCTGCCGCTCGCCCTGGCCCTGCTCGTCGCCACCGTCCGTGCTCAGCCGGCCGATCGCGCGAAAGGGGAGAAGGCCGCGCCGCAGGGGGTCACCGACGCGATCACGGTCGCCGGTGGCGGGGAGATCCGCGGCGCCGTGATCAAGAAGTTGCCCGACGGCTCGCTCGACGTCGCCGTGCAGCGCGAGTGGCTCGACGCCCACGCCCCCGAGGCGGCCGCGGCGCTCGTCGCCGAGGAGCGCCGGCAGACGCGCAGCGTGATGGAGTCGCTCGCCACGCGGCTGGCGAAGGCGATCGCCGACATGCCCGAGAGCCGCTCGCGGGTCCTCGCGCTCTTGCGCCGCGAAGCCGACCGCGTCGACGCCTGGATCGCGGCCGACGACGCCCGCAAGGATCGCGAGGAGGCCGACGCCGCCCGTGCGGCGGCCGGTGGCGACGACGGCAGCGACGTCCCCCGCCCCGCCCGCCGGCCGGGGGCACGGCGCGACGAATCGCAGTTCGCGCTCCTCCGCATCGCGCCCAAGCGCGTGGTGCGGGTGCGTTCGTCCGGGCAGGCGGCGCAGCGCATCGCCCGTTGGGCCTGGAGCGAGCGGCTGGCCGACGTGGAGGGGCGCTCCGCGGCCGACCTCACGAAGGAACTGAAGGCCCGCGGGATCGATCCCACCGCACCGCCGCCGCCGCTCGGCGACCGGCTTCCTCCCCTGCCGCAGGACGACCGCGAGTGGGCCGCGCGGATGGCGCTGGTCGAGGACGCCCTCGGCGATTCCGTCGCCTTCCAGGGGATCGGCGACACGGTGGTGAAGTCGGGGGAGGTGGGCGAAGGGCTCGCCGGGATCCTCCCGCAGTTGATGCAGCTCATCGGGCCGGGTGCGGGCGTCGACGGCTTGGGCGACATCCTCCGCGGCCTCGGGGACGGCGGCCTGCCCGGCGTGCCGAACCTGCCGCGCCCTCCGCCCGGCGACGCCGCGGGACCGGCCGGGGAGCGCTGGCTCGCCGCGGCACGAGCGCAGGCCGCCGACGCCGGCCGCTTCCGGGCGACGCGCGTGAAGCTCGATCCGGCCGCCGGCCGGGCCGAGGTGGAGACGGTGTTCCAGGCCCGCTTGCCCGACGGCTCGTGGGAGACGGTGTGGCGCGACGTGGAGGCGGCCGACGCGAACACCGCCGACGAGGCGGCCGTCGAGCGCATCACCGCCGACGAGCGGATCGGTGGGATCCTGCAGACGATCCGGGGGCTCGGCGTCGTCGACGAGGGGGCGATCCTGCAGGCGATCCGCGTCGGTGCCGCGACGATGAAGGCCCAAGGTACGATCGACGCCCGGTTCACCGACTTCCGCAGCCGCCACATCCGCCGCCTCGATCTCCCGCCCCTCCGCCCCGACGGGCGGTAGGCATGCGCGTCGATCCCCTTCATCTCCGTCCTTCGTCCTCCGGAGCCGCTCCCATGCCGACCGATTCCTCGCCGTTCTCCCGCCGTCGCCTCCTCGCCGCCGCCGTGCTCGCGGGCTCCGGCACCGCGGCCGTCCGGGCCGCCGACGCGGCACCCTCCGACACGCTCGTCGAGCCCCCCGCCGGGAAGCGGATCCTCCTCTCCTGCAAGCTCGGCATGATCGCCGGCGAGGCGGCGGGCAAGCCGCTCTCGCTCGTGGAGCGCTTGAAGATGGCGGCGGAGGCCGGCTTCGACGGCGTCGATCTCGACCAGGCCGGCGGGATCACGACGAGCGAGGCCCGCTCGGCGGTGCGCGAAAGCGGCGTCTTCGTCCACAACGCCATCAATCACGAGCACTGGGGCAAGCGCCTCACGAGCCCGAATCCCGACGACCGGGCCACCGCCGTCGCCAACCTCGAGCACTGCCTGCGCGTCTCCCATGCCGCCGGCGGCAGCGGCGTGCTGATCGTCGTCGGGCAGGGGGGGGATGGCCCGGAGGCGGAGATCGAGGAGCGCTGCCGGAGCGAGATCAAGAAGGTGCTGCCGCTGGCCGCCTCGCTCGGCCAGCCGATCCTCGTCGAGAACGTGTGGAACAGGATGATGTACGACCACGACGCGCCCCCCGAGCAGGGGCCGGAGCGGTTCATCGCCTTCGTCGACAGTTTCAAGAGCCCCTGGGTGGGGATGTACTACGACGTCGGCAACCACTGGAAGTACGGCCAGCCGAAGGAGTGGATCCGGAAGTTCGGCCACCGCTGCGTGAAGCTCGACATCAAGGGCTTCAGCCGGAAGAAGAACGCCTTCGTCGACATCGTCAGCGCCGACGACGACGTGCCGTGGGGCGAGGTCCGCGAGGCGCTCGCCGAGATCGGCTTCGCCGGCTGGGCGACGGCCGAGGTGGGCGGCGGCGACGTGGCCCGCCTCACGACCGTGCGCAAGCAGATGGAGCAGGCGCTCTACGGCTGACGCGGCGGGCGGGCGTTCACGTAGAGCTTCACGTTGTGGGTGGCGCGGCCGACGGCGACGATGTCGGGGTTGCCGTCGCCGGTGAGGTCGGCGGCGACGAGATCCTCGACCGCCACGCCACCCGCGTCGATCACCTCGCGCGTCCAGGCCGAGCCGTCGGCGTTGGCCCGGTAGAGGGCGAGCGTCGGCCCATGCCCCTCGACGGCCGACGCGTCGCTCGAACCGAAGACGATCTCGTCGCCGCCGTCGCCGTCGAGATCGACCGTCGCCAGGGCGTGGCCGCGCACGTAGCCCGTGTCGATCACCGTCCGCCGCCAGGGGGCCGCCGGACCGTCGGCCGACGGATGGTAGACGGCCACGGCGGTGCCGTGCATCGGCTCGACGGTGACGAGGAACTCGCGGCCGCTCGCGAGTGACCCGGCCTTGATCTCCCCCGAGCCGTCCGAGTTGGGCGCGCTGCCGGGCATTCCCGTGGCGAGCGTCGCCTTGGTGAAGCCGTCCGCGATCTTTCGGACCAGATGAACCCCTTCGCGGCTCGCGGTGAGCGTGTCGATCCGGCCGTCCCCGTCGACGTCGGCGTGGGCGTGGTTGTGCATCCGGTTGAGGGTGCCATCGAGGATCGTCGCCGGCCAGCGGTCCTTCACGGGGTCGGCCGGGATCGACAGCGCCGTGAGGGCCACCCCCGGCTTCCCCTCGGGGGCCGCCAGGGGCGAGACGACCAGCTGCGCCGAACCGGAGCCGAGGACGTCGGCGAAGCGCATCCGGTGGGTCGAGTGGAGCGGCCCGAGGTCGTGCACCTGCCAGGGCGCGTCGAGCGAGGCGCCGCGGCGGAGCCAGTGGAGGCTCCCGGTCTTCGGCCAGGAGGCGCCAAGCGCGAAGTCGACCTTGCCGTCGCCGTCGATGTCGTGCGGCGCGATGCAGACGTTGTCGCGCGGCGTCTGGTCGCGGATCACGGTGTGCTTCCTCCATTCGCCATCCGCGTCGGCGGGATTGCCGTACCAGAGGACGGCGTTCTCGGTGACCACGACGACGTCCTGCCGGGCGTCGCCGTCGACGTCGGCGAGGGTCACGGCGTAACAGATCTCGCCCGGATGGGGATCGAGGACGCGCGCCTGGAAGGCCGGCTCGGCGCCGCCCGCGGCGAGGCTGGTGCCGGAGAGGAGAAGCGCCGCGACGACACGTGGCCCGCGCATGGGATACCTCGGGGGAGAGGAAGGGACGCACGCCCCGGGAGGGCCCGGTGGGGATCAGATCAGCTCGGGGAGCGGGGCGTGATGATCGGTGATGTACTGGGGGCGGCCGGAGAGATCGGTGACGGTCGTGAGGTGGTCGATGCCGAGGCGGTGGTAGAGCGTGGCGTGGACCTCCTCGAAGCGCACCGGCCGGTCCTTCACCTCGCCGGCTACCCGGTCGGTCGAGCCGATCACCTGCCCGGTGCGCAGCCCGCCCCCGGCCAGGAGCGCACAGGAGACGTTGGGCCAATGGTCGCGGCCGGCGTCCTTGTTGATCTTCGGCGTCCGCCCGAACTCACCCCACACCACCACCGTCACGTCCTTGTCGAGGCCGCGGCGGTGGATGTCGTTGACCAGCGCCGAGACCCCCTGGTCGAGCTGGGGGACGTTCTCGCGGCAGTTGGCGAAGTTGGCGCCGTGGTAGTCCCAGAAGCTGTAGCTCAACGTCACGCAGCGCACCCCCGCCTCG
>CAZMOU010000120.1:0-14892 GCA_964567835.1 uncultured Chitinophaga sp.
ACGACCGCTGCACCGGCGTCGGCGGATGCACGTTCTTGAGCTGCACCTGCTGGACACGGAGCCCCATCTTCAGCTCCTGCACCAGCGCTGTGAGCTTTGCGATGGCGTCGTTCTCGATCCCCTGGCGGCCGATCGTGAGCACCTCGTCCACCGTGCGGTCGCCGACCACCTCGCGCATCACGCTCTCGGCGAGGTCGCGGAGCGTCGGGCCCGGCTCGCGGTTGTTGAACAGCCACTGTTGCGGGTCGGCGATCTCGTACTGCACGACCCACTCCACGTGGGCCGCGTTCAGGTCGCCGGTCACCATCTCGCTCTCGCGCGCCTGCTCGCCCGAGACCTGGTCGGCGTTGCTGGCGCCGGGGCTGCCGAAGCCGAACTCCATCTTCAACTGCCGCTTCACCGGCACGATCGTCACCCGGTCGATGCCGAAGGGGAGCTTGAAGCGCAGGCCGGGGTCGACGGTGCCGATCGAGCGACCGAAGCGCTGGACGACGCCGACGCTCTCCGGCCCGACCGTGTAGACCATGCCGAAGAGGCCGCTGGCCATCACGAAGAAGGCGAGCGCCACCAGGGGCACGAGCCACCCGCCGGCGGCGGGGAGGTTGTGGAAGGGGGGCGGGAGACGGAAGTCTGGCTGGCGGGCCATGCGTGAGCCGGAGGGGGCGGTGGTGGGATCCCTCCATCCTGATCGGATTCACCGCCGATGCAAACGGCCGGTCTGGCGGATTCCGCCGGGGGTCAGCGGTCGGCGGCAGCCCCGGCCCGGGCCCGTTCCACGAGGAAGTCGACCAATTCCTGGCAGCGGAAGAAGCCCTCCCAGAAGTTGTGGCCCTGGCCTTCCGCCACGATCAGGCGGACGAGATCCCCTTTGCCCGTCTCCTCGTAGCGGGACTCGAGCCGCCCCGAGTTGGGCCCGAGCGGCACGACCTCATCGACGTCGCCGTGGATGATGCAGACCGGCACCCCGGCCTTGGCGGCCACGTCGATCCGCTCGATCGGGCAGAGTTCGGCGGCCCGCGCCAGGAGCGCTTCGGGGGAGAGCCCGTAGGCGGCGGCCGCCTTGTCGGCGCCGGGGTAAGTGCGCCAGTCGTAGACCGGATAGATCCCCCCCAGGCCGGCGGTGAGTTCGGGGTGCGCGATCGCCCATGCGGAGGCCCACAGTCCGCCGCGGCTGCGGCCGAGGAGGGCGGGGCGGGGGGAGTAGCCGCGCCGCACCATCTCGGCGTGGAGCTTTTCGGTCGTCTTCACGGCCGCCGGGCTGCCGTACGACTCGCCGGTGTCGATCCCCGCGACCGCGACGCCCGCCTTCGTGAAGCGCTCGTGCATCCAGCGTTCCGCCTCGTCGGGGTAGGGGGGCAGCGTGGGGGCGTAGAGGATCCAGGGCTTCGCCGAGCCGGCGGGGAGGGCCTCGCCTTCGGCGGGGGTGAAGAGGAACGCCGTGTGGCCGTCGACCGAAAAGACCTCGCCGGGGAGGAGGAGGTTTTTCGTCGGCGCCGGTGCCGGCTCGGCGGCGGAGCTGACCAGAGCTCCGCCGACGGCCACGCCGGCGAGCAGCACCGCGGCAACGTGCAACGCGGAACGGGAGCGAAGTGGACGAAAAGCGATGGTGTTCATGACGGCACAGTGTACGCGGTCCGTCGGCATGCGGGCCCCTGATGCCAGATCCGACGGCACGCATCGAACTCCGGGCGACACTCGGATCGAGGATGCGGCCGGCGCTGTTGGCCGCCGGGGGGGGACGTGAAAGAATGGAGTCATGCGCACCACCCATCGCTTCCTCACCGGTGTCGTCGTCCTCGTCGGCTGTGTCGTCGCCGCCGGGCCCGCCCGCGGCGACGGGCCCGACTTCGGCCGCGACGTGCGGCCGATCCTCGCCAACCGCTGCTTCAAGTGCCACGGCCCCGACGAGGCCACCCGATCCGGGGGCTTGAGGCTCGACCGGCGCGAGGAGGCGCTCGCCGAGGCCGATTCGGGGGAGCGGGCGATCGTCCCCGGCCATCCCGAGGACAGCCAACTCGTGGGGCGGATCGCAAGCACTGCTCCCGCCGTCGTCATGCCCCCGCCCCACCCCACGGCGGCGCTCACGCCCGACGAGACGCGGATCCTCGGGCCATGGATCGCCGCCGGGGCCCCCTACACCGAGCACTGGGCCTTCCAGAAGCCGGTGCGGCCGCCGGTGCCCGCGGTCGCCGACGCGGCCGGTGCCGCCCCCCCCGCCAACCCGATCGACTTCTTCGTCCGCGCCCGGCTCGCCCGCGAGGGGCTCACGCCCGCCCCGGAGGCCGACAAGGCGACGCTCTGCCGCCGTGTCCACTACGACCTCGTCGGCCTGCCGCCGACGCCAGCGGAGCTCGACGCCTTCGTCGCCGACGCCGCCCCCGACGCCTACGAGAAGCTCGTCGAGCGGCTCCTCGCCAGCCCGCGCTACGGCGAGCGCTGGGCGCGGCGCTGGCTCGATCTGGCCCGCTACGCCGACACCAACGGCTACGAGAAGGACCGCGAGCGGCGCATCTGGCCGTGGCGCGACTGGGTGATCCGGGCGCTCAACGACGACATGCCCTTCGACCGGTTCACGGTGCGGCAACTGGCCGGCGACCTGCTCCCCGGCGCCACCGTCGACGACATCGTCGCCACCGGCTTCCACCGCAACACGATGATCAACGAAGAGGGGGGGATCGACCCGCTCGAGTTCCGCTACCTCGCCATGGTCGACCGGGTGCACACCACCGGCGCCGTCTGGCTCGGGCTGACGACCGGCTGCGCCCAGTGCCACAACCACAAGTACGACCCGCTCACCCAGACCGACTACTACGCACTCTTCGCCTGTCTCGACAACGCCGACGAGCCGGAATGGGTGATCCCCGACGCCGATCGGACGCGGATGGTGGAGGAGACAACCGGGGCGCTCGCGAAGGCCTGGGCCGATCTGCCGGGGAAGTGGCCCGTCGCTCCGGCCGCCGAGGGGCAGCCGGCCCCCGCGCCGCTCGAGGAACGGTTCGCCACCTGGGAACGCGAGGAGGGGGCGCAGGCGACCGACTGGCGGGTCGTGGTGCCCGCGACGTGGCAGACCTCGATGCCGCATCTTTCGGTGCGTGGCGACGGCACGGTCCTCGCCGGCGGCGACGTCACCAAGAGTGATCGCTACGAACTCGCCCTCGCGCCGTCGGACGAGCCGGTGCGGGCGATCCGCCTCGAGGTCCTCCCCGACCCGAGCCTCCCGGCCCACGGCCCCGGCATGGCCTGGTACGAGGGGCCGAAGGGGGACTTCTTCCTGTCGGAGATCGAGTTCTCCGCGGGGGACGAGCGCCTGGCCGTGGCGGAGGCGACCGATTCCTTCGGCGGCACCGCGGCCTTCTCCGGCTCGAAGAGCACGGCGGCCTCGGCGCTCGACGGCGACATGTCGAGCGGATGGAGCACCAACGGTGACCAGGGCCGGCCACACGCGGCGGTGTTCGTCCTCGCCGAGCCGGTCCCCGCCGGAACGCCGATCCGCGTGGTGATGCGGTTCGAGCGCCACTACGCCTGTCCGCTCGGGTGTTTCCGTCTCTCCCTCGCCGACTCCCCGGCCAGGGCCCGCGGTCACACGGCGGCGGAGGAGGCTGCCCTGCGGAAACCCGCCGCCGAAAGGGACGAGGCCGAGCGCGAGACGGTCCGTCGGCGCTTCCTCGCCGCGGCCCCGGAACTCGCCGAGCCGATCAAGGAAATCCGCGCGCTCGAGAACCGGCTCCGTGGCGGGGAGACGACGCTCGTCCTCCGCGAACGCCCCGCCGGCAATCCGCGGAAGACCTTCCTGCGTCACCGCGGGGAGTACACCCAGCCACGCCAGGAGGTTGGGCCGGCGGTGCCCCCGTTCCTCGGGGCGACCGCCGCGGGGAAGCCGGTCGATCGGCGGGCGCTGGCCGAATGGCTCGTCTCCCGCGACAACCCGCTCACGGCGCGCGTCACGGTGAACCGGCAGTGGCAGGCCTTCTTCGGCCGCGGGATCGTGCCGACGCTCGAGGACTTCGGCCTGCAGGGCTCCCCACCGTCGCATCCGGAACTGCTCGACTGGCTCGCCACGACCTTCGTCGACGATCTGGGCTGGTCGCTGAAATCGCTCCACCGCCTCATCGTCACCAGTGCCACCTATCGGCAGGCCTCGGTGGCGGGGCCGGCACAGCTCGCCGCCGACCCCGGCAACGTGCTCCTCGCGCGCGGCCCGCGGGTGCGGCTGGAGGCGGAGCAGATCCGCGACGGCGTGCTCCGGGCGGCGGGCCTGCTCTCGGAGAAGATGGGGGGACCGGGCGTGCGGCCGCCGCAGCCGCCGGGGGTGACCGAGGTGGCTTACGGGGGCGGGGCCTGGGATCCGAGCCCGGGCGAGGACCGTCACCGCCGCAGCGTCTACACCTTCATCAAGCGCACGGCGCCCTTCGCCATGGTAACCACCTTCGACGGCCCCACGGGCGAGAGTTGCCTGCCGCGGCGCGACGTCTCCAACTCCGCTCTCCAGGCGCTCACCCTCTTGAACGACCCGATGTTCCTCGAGGCGGCCCGGGCGCTCGGCAACCGGCTCGCCGGGCTCGGCGGGGGCGACGCCGCGAGGCTCCGCGACCTCGGCCTCCGCTTCCTCGCCCGGCCGTTCGACGCCGACGAGGAGCAGGTGCTCGCCGGCTACCTCGCCGCACAGCGGGAGCGTCTCGCCTCGGGGGAACTCGACGCGAAGGCGCTCGCCGGCGAAGGGGAGGGGGACGTGAACGAGCGGGCGGCGTGGATGCTCGTGGCCCGGGCGGTGATGAACCTCGACGAGACGGTGGTGAAGCGATGAAGGACGATTCCCAGACGACGGGTGTCCCGGGTGATCCGCGGCTCGGCGCCACGCGCCGCCATTTCTTCGCCGAGTGCGGCATCGGCGTGGGGAAGATGGCGCTCGCGGGATTGCTCGCGCGCGAGTGCGCTGGCGCCGGGGAGGCCGCGCCGCGGGCGCTCCTCCCCCGTCCGCCGCACTTCCCGGGGAAGGCGAAGGCGGTGATCCAGCTCTTCATGGCCGGCGCCCCCAGCCAACTCGAACTCTTCGACCACAAGCCGAAGCTGGCCGAGATCGAGGGGAAGCCGATCCCGCCGGAGGTGATCGGCGGGCAGCGCTACGCCTTCATCCGCCCCGACGCCGCGGTGCTCGGGCCGCAGTTCACCTTCGCCCGCCACGGCCAGTGCGGCGCCGAACTCTCCGAGATGCTCCCGCACCTGGCCGGGGTGGTGGACGAGATCGCCATCGTCCGCAGTTGCCGCACCGACCAGTTCAACCACGCCCCGGCGCAGATCTTCATGAACTGCGGCTTCGCCCAGCCGGGGCGGCCGAGCATGGGGGCGTGGGTCACCTACGGCCTGGGGTGCGAGAGCGACGAGTTGCCCGCCTTCGTCGTGATGAGCACCGGTGCCGGGATCAGCGGCGGCAGCGCCAACTGGTCGAGCGGCTTCCTCCCCACGCTCCACGCCGGCACCCGCTTCCGCAACTCGGGCGACCCGATCCTCAACGTCGGCCAGCCGGCCGGAGCCGACGCCCGTCTCGCCGACGACACGCTGGCCCTCGTCTCACGCCTCAACCGCTCCCGTCTCGCCGCCGACGGCGACCCGGAGATCGCCACGCGCATCGCCTCCTACGAGATGGCCCACCGACTCCAGACGTCGGCCCCGGAGCTGATGGATCTGGCGAGCGAGACGCAGGAGACGCTCGACCTCTACGGCTGCTCGGCCGGCGAGGCGAGCTTCGCCCGCGCCTGCCTCGTGGCCCGGCGGCTCGTGGAACGCGGCGTGCGCTTCGTGACCATCTATCACGAGGGCTGGGACGGCCATTCCGACGTGGCGGGAAACGTCCGCGGCAATTGCCAGAAGACCGACCGGGCCTCGGCGGCGCTCGTCGCCGATCTCAAGCGCCGCGGCATGCTCGACTCGACGCTCGTCGTCTGGGGGGGGGAGTTCGGCCGCACGCCGATGGTCGAGGCGAGCGCCGTCCTCGGCCGCTCGAAGGGGCGCGACCACCACCCCGGCGCCTTCACGATGTGGCTCGCCGGCGGCGGCGTGCGCGGCGGGATCACGCACGGGTGCACCGACGAACTCGGCTTCCACGTCGCCGCCGACGAGGTCCACGTCCACGACCTCCAGGCCACGATCCTCCATTGCCTGGGGCTCGACCACGAGCGCCTGACGTTCCGCCACGCCGGCCGCGACTTCCGCCTCACCGACGTGCATGGCCGGGTGGTCCACGCTATCCTGTCGTGACGCGTCGGCCGCTCCCGCGGCCGTGAACGATCATCCCGGCTCGCCCGTTGGCGCTCTCGCGCCCGGAAGCCGGTTCGCCGGAGGGGGACCACAGCCCATGCGCCGCCTGCTCGTCGTCTGTCTCGCGCTCGCCTTCGCCCTGCCCGTCCGGGCCGCCGATCCCTGGCTCGAGGTCCGCGGCGGCGAGGGGCCCGGGAAGGGGAAGAAAGTCGTGCTCGTCAGCGGCGACGAGGAGTACCGCAGCGAGGAGGCGCTCTCGCAACTGGCGAAGATCCTCGGGGTGCGTCACGGTTTCGACTGCACCGTCCTCTACGCCATCGACCCGGACACCGGGAAGATCGACCCCAACAAGAACGACAACATCCCCGGCCTCGAGAAGCTCGGGACCGCCGACCTGATGGTGATCGCCACCCGCTTCCGCAACCTCCCCGACGAGCAGATGCGCCACATCGACGCCTATCTGAAGGGGGGCAAGCCGGTGGTGGCGATGCGCACGGCGACCCACGCCTTCAACATCCCCGAGGGACGCACCTATCGGCGCTGGAGCTGGGACCATCCCGGCGATGGCTTCACGCAGGGCTTCGGCCGGCAGGTCCTCGGGGAGACCTGGATCAGCCACCACGGCGGGCACGGCAGCGAGAGCACGCGGGGGATGGCGGCTCCCGGAGCCGAGGGCCATCCGATCCTGCGCGGCATCGCCCCCGGTTCGATCTGGGGCCCGACCGACGTCTACGGCGTGCGGCTGCCGTTGCCGGGGGATTCCAAGCCGATCGTCCTCGGCGCGGTGCTCGCCGGCATGCAGCCCGACGCCGAGCCGGTGCAGGGGGCCAAGAACGAGCCGATGATGCCGGTCGCCTGGACAAAGAGCTACTCCATCGACGGGGGCCCGAAGGGGCGCTCCTTCACCACCACCATGGGCGCCGCCACCGATCTGGCCGCCGAGGGGACGCGGCGGATGCTCGTCAACGCCTGCTACTGGGCGACCGGCCTCGAGGACAGGATCCCGGAGAAGTCGAACGTCGACGTCGTCGGCACCTTCGATCCGACCCCCTTCGGCTTCAACGGCGCGAAGAAGGGGCTTTCCCCCGCCGACTACCGCTGACGCACCCGATCCGTCCGCCCCGTGACCCGGGGTCCACCGGGAGATTCCCATGTCCCCATCCGACGCCGGCGCCGGCCCCCGGCCCGCCGATCCCCGCGTGCTCGAGACGCTGACCTCGTCGGCCCGCTACCACGACTACCGCTACGCTTCCAACCCGCTCGCCGAGGGGGCGACCGGTGAGATCCCCCTCGTGACCTTCGACGCGGAGCTCCATCTGCACGGCGGGACGCGCGTCCTCCCGCTCGACAACGCCGCGGCGCTCGGATGTGTCGGTCCGGCGACGAGCCCCGGGCTGTGCGCGAACTTCGTGCGCGTCCGCGCGGGCGAGGCGGTGCTCACCGACGCCAACGCCACGAGCCAGCTGTTCTTCGTGATGCGGGGCCACGGCACGAGCGAGCCGGAGGGGGAAGGCGGGGGGCCCGCCATCCCCTGGCAGGCGGGGGACCTGTTCACGCTTCCGGCGCGGAGCCGCATGCTGCACGCCGCCACCGACGACGCCGCGCTCTACTGGGTGCACGACGAGCCGCTCATGCGGTATCTGGGGGCGGAGGCGACCGTCCGCCAGTTCACCCCCACCCTCTACCGGCGCGAGGCGATCCACGAGGCCCTCCAGGCCGTGCTCCACGATCCCTCGAGTGCCACCGCCAACCGCCTCAGCGTCCTCCTCGGCAACCGGCTCTTCCCCCGGACGATGACGGTGACGCACGTCGTGTGGGCGATGTTCGGGCTCCTCCCGGTGAACGCGGTGCAGGCTCCCCACCGCCACCAGTCGGTGGCCCTCGACCTCGTCGTCGACGCCCGGCCCGGCTGCTACACGATGGTGGGGCGGAAGCTCGGCCGCGACGGCATGATCGAGGACGGCCAGCGCGTCGATTGGAAGCCCCATTCGGCCTTCGTCACCCCGCCGGGACTGTGGCACTCGCACCACAACGAGTCGGGCCAGCCGGCGCACATCCTCCCCATCCAGGACGCCGGTCTGCACACCTTCCTGCGGACGCTGAACATCCTCTTCAGCAAGCGCACCAAGGACGGTGGCCACGAGGTGGTCGAGCGGGCCGGCTGACGCGGTCGGCGTCGCCCGGGAAAACGTCGGGGCCCGGCGGATGCTTCGTCCGCCGGGCCCCTTTTCCAGGTTCAGGTGCCTGCCCGGTCGTCGGCTCAGGGGATGACCGTCAGGCCGCGGGCGGCGCTCGTGTTGTACTTCGTGGTCACGCCCAGGCCGAAGGAGGTCTTGATCACCGACGTGCCGGTGCAGGTCCCGGTGCCGAAGACGCCGTTGGTGGCGTACGACACCGAGTTGAACTGGCCGCTCCCGGTGCCGCCGATCGTGGCGCCGGTCGCCGAGGAGATGAAGATCCCGGTCGGAACGCCGCTCACCGCGTTGCCCTGGACGAGCGTGTTGGTCGTGGCACCGCTGAGCGTGATGCCGGCGCTCGACCGCGACGACCCGGTGATCACGTTGCCCTGGCCGGGGACACCGAAGGTCATGCCGCTCGACTGGATGAGGGCTCCCTGGCCGTTCCCGATGAACATCGAGTTGGTGACGACGGAGCTGGTCGAGCCGGCGGCGAGTGCCCCGGAGGCGAGGAGCCCGTAGAGGCTGTTGGTCACCGTGATCCCCGACACCGTCGATCCGGCGGCGCCGGAGAGCCAGACGCCGGCCTGGCCGAAGTTCTGCAGCGTCACACCCCTCACCGAGCTCCCCGCCGCCCCGGCGGCGAAGGCCAGGCCGCTCGCCGTCGATCCGGCGGAGGTGCCGTCGAGGGTCAGGTTGCCGTTGCCGACGACCGCGAGGGGCACGAGCACGGTGGGCAGCGCCGACGCGAGCTTGATCGTCGTCGGGGACGAGTAGCTCACCTGCGACGGGGCCTTCAGCGTGTTGATCGACTGGATCGTGTCGCGGAGCGAGCCGGCGCCCGAGTCGGCGTTGCTCGCGAGGACCCACTGCAGCCGCTTGCCGGATGCCACGGTGACCCCGCCCGGGGCGACGATCGTCCCGTTGTTCCGCAGGAAGACGCCGCCGCTGACACCGCTGAAGTTCACGCTGCTCGTCGTCTGCAGCTTCGGGGTCGGCGTGCCGGCCGGGCCGATGCTGACGTTGCCGCCGTTGAGCGTCGACACGGTCACCGGACCCTGCGTCGAGACCTGGGCGATCTGCAGGAAGCCGTCGTTGACGACCGTCAGCGGGGCCCCGGCGGCGGAGAGGTTCGCCGAGAGCGTGCCGAGCTTGTTGCCGGCGTTGGCGAGCGACACGCCCCCGTTGGTGGTGGTGACGTCGAAGCTCGTCGTCGTGGCCGGCTGCCCCTGCGACACCGCCCCGCCGGTCTTGAGCGTGAACGCCCCGGCCTGGATCGTCGACAGGAAGAGGTCGTCCTTGTCGGTGAAGGACGCGGCCCGCGTGCCGGTGGCGATCTGGAGGACGTCGGCGTCGTTGCCGGCGTCGGTCAGCGTCACCGTGCCGGTCACGGTGGCAACCACGCAGCCGGTGGCCGTGATCGGGGCGGTCTGCGTCACGTTCCCCACCGTGGCGAGCGTGAAGAAGCCGCTGGTCACGCCGGCGAGCGCCAGGTCGCTCTTGTCGACGACGGTCACGTTGCGGTTGCCGTTGGAGATCTTCAGCGACCCGAAGTCGTTGCCGTTGGCGTTGAGCGTCACGGTGCCGGCCGTGTTGGTGATCGTCGCCGTCGAGGCGGTGATCGGGCCGGCGGCCGACTGCGTCACGGTGCCGGCGGTGGCAAGGGTGAGCGTCCCTGCCTTGATGCCGTTCACCACCAGGCCGCTCTTGTCGGTGAACGACACGACGCGGTTGCCGTTGTCGATCGACAGCGTCCCCACGTCGTTGCCCGCGTTGGTGAGGATCATGTTGCCGAAGGTGCTCTTGAGCGTCGCGGCGGTCGCCACCAGCGGGCCGGTCTGCGTGAGGTGGCCGCCGAGCGAGAGCGAGACGTTGCCGCCGGTCACCGAGGTGATCGACAGGCCCTTGGAATCGACGATCGTCACGTCGCGGTCGCCGTTGGCGATCTTCAGCGTGTCGATCGTGTTCTTGGCGTTGTCGAGGGTGATCGCGCCGCCGGTCGAGCTGACGTCGAGGAGGCCGGCGGTGACGACGCCCGGGAGGCTGACAGCGCCGCCGGAGACGATCGTCACCGTGGTGCCGGTGACGGGGTTGGTGGCGGTGCCCGTCACCGGACCGGCCGCGTTGATCGTCGTCGTGCCCGGGGTGCCGCGGCTCTCCGCGGAGCCGGTACCGACGAGCGACACCCCGCCGGTGAGCGCGGTGAGCGACACCGACTTGCCCGCGCCCGTGGTGACGAGCGGGCCGTTCACCGTGATCGAGTCGGCGGTGATCGAGATGTCGCCCGTGGTGACGAAGTTGCCGAAGGTCACCGCCTCGCCCGGCTTGTTGATGGTCAGGTTGCCGTTGACGGCGATGGTGTCGGGCACGTCGGCCGAGTCGTAGGTCGGCGGCGTGAGGGTGGAGTAGGAGAGGATGCTCGCCGAGATCACCGCCGGGGGCACGAGCGTGAAGGTGCCGTTCGGGGCGTTGAGCGACACCAGGTTCGGTGCCGTCAGGTTGTCGACGACGTCGATGTCACCCGAGACGCTCGTGAGGATGATGTTCGCGTTGGTGCCGGTGACCGTGATCGGCCCGGCGTCGAAGGTGGTGAAGTTGGTGAACACGAAGTCCTTCACCGCCGACCCGCTCACGGCGTTCACGATGTTCGTCTCGAGCGGCAGGTTCACCCCGCCGGTCGTCGACACGACGTCGAGGGAATCGCCGGTGATCGCCGCGGTCTGGGTGATGTCGCCGGGCGAGGAGATCGACATCGCCTTGCCGTCGAGGCCGGTGATCACCAGGTCGCCCTTGGAGTTGGCGAAGGAGATGTCGCCGATGCCGTTGGAGCCCTGGAACGTCTTCACCACGTTGGGCTGCGTGTTGAGGACGATCGGGCCCGCGCCCGTGCCCTTCACCACCAGATCGGTGCCGTTGATGAAGCCCGACTGCGTCAAGCCGCCGGCGACCGAGATGCTCACCGGACCACCCTGGATGAACCCGATGTCGAGGTCGCCGAAGGCGTCCTTCACCGACACCGGCGCCGTCGAGTTGCTCGCCGCGAACAGGCCGATGTCGTTGTCCTGGGTGTCGAGCGTGATCGGGTCGGTGCCGTTGCCGGAGATCGTGAGATTGTCGGCCACGATCGCCCCCGACTGGGTCACGGGGCCGACGGCGGTGATCGTCATGGCGCCGACGGTCGACTTCCCGAGCACCAGGCCGCCGCTCGAGTCGGTGAAGGAGACGCTGCCGCCGGGATTGGTGGCCTGGAAGGAGTCGACGGTGTTCTTCTGCGTCGTGAGGATGATCGGCGCGCCGTTCCCCGTCACCGCCAGGTTGGTGGCGGTGATGAAGCCCGACTGCGTGAGCGTGCCCCCGGCGACGATGTTCACCGGACCGCCCGCGATGAAGGCGATGTCGAGGTCGCCGACGGCGTCCTTGATGCCGACCCCGGCCGATCCGTTGCTCGCCGCGAAGGTGCCGATCGAGTTCGGCTGGGTGTCGAGGGCGATGGCGTCCTTGCCGGTGCCGGCGACGGTCAGCGTCGCGGCGGTGATGGGCGCGGACTGCGTCACCGGGCCGGCGGCCGTGATGACCAGGGACGAGACCTCGGTCTCGAGGATGTCGAGGCTCCCCTCGGTGTCCTTGACGACGACGTTGCCCGCGCCGCCGGCGCCGGGGAGATTCGTGGCGCCGAAGGCGCCGAGCTTGTTGGCCTGCGTGTCGAGCGTGATCGGCGCGCCGTTGCCGGTCACCATCAGCGACCCGGCCGTGATCGGACCGGTCTGGGTGATGGCCCCCGCCGCCCCGATGCCCACCTTGCCGCCGGTGATCGACGTCAGCGAGATCGCCTTGTCGTTGGTGAAGTAGAGGTCGTTCGGGGCGGAGGCGGTGACCGTCGCCACCGAGAGCTGGACCGGCGCGTCGATCGCGCCGATCGAGCCGGTGGTCGACGTCATGGAGACGTTCTTCGCCGTGACGTCGAGGGTGGCGTCGACGTCGGTGATCGACTTGTTCGCCGCGAGCGTCACCTGGCCGGTCGTCGGGCTCGTGAGGATGCTGGCGAGCTGGATCCCGCCGCCGGTGCTCGTCAGCTGGACCGACTGCTTGCTCGCCGTCGCCTGGACGTCGGTGGCGGTGATCGTGCCGCCGGCGGTGACGAACACACTCCCCTTCACCGACTTCACCGACTGGAACCCGGCCGGGGCGGAGGGCTCGCCGAGGGTGATCGCGTCGAGTTCGTTGATGGTGATGTTGGCGTTCGCCTGGGCGCCGAGCGTGCCCACCGCGGTGCGGAGGTTGATCAGGCCGTCGCTCTTGGAGACGGCGGAGACGCGGGCGGTGGTGGCGAGGACGTTCGGGGAGGTCCCGGCCGGATCCGCGGAGAGGACGTCGCCGGTCGCGGTGAACGTGGCCACCCCCTTCAGCGCCGACACCGTGCCGACGCGGATCGGATTGGTGGCGGTCGTGCCGGTCGGCGTGATCGTCGTCAGCGTGACGTCGCTCAGGTTCGACGTCACGCTCTGCGCCGTCATCGCCGAGGAGGCGGTGATGCGGACGTTGTTGGCGGCGACAACGTTCTGCAGGGTGACGGGGAGCGTCGAGACGTTGTCGATGTCGATCGTGGACGACGTCGCCGAGGCGGAGAGCGTCTGGACGTTCGTGTCGAGGTCGATGCGGCCCTGCTTCGAGGTGAGGTTGGCCGTGGCGGCCACCACCTCCGCCGCGTCGCCGGAGACGGCCTGCGTGAGGTTGGAACCGGCCACGAGCGTCACCGAGCCCCCCGGGCCGGCGTTGACCAGATTCACCGCCATGGCGCCGCCGGCGGTCACGGAGACGGGTCCGTTGTTGGCGGAGAGGGGTGTGGTCGCGGTGCCGACGGTGAGGTCGTCGGTCTCGTTGATCGTGATCGGGGCACCGGCGCCGGTGACCTTGCCCGAGACCGTCTCGACCTTCGTGGTCACGGTGGCGCCGTTGAGGGCGTGGACGTCGAGGGCCTTCGTCGTCACCAGCCCCGCGGCGGAGCCAATGATCGCCCCGGCCTCGGCCGAGAGCGACACCGCGGCCGGGGCGGTGACCGGGGAGTTGAGGATCAGGTCGGCACCGGTGGCGACGAGGCTCACCGTCTCGGTGCGGCTGGAGTTGAAGTCGCCGGCCGTCACCGGACCGGTGACGGTCAGCTTCTGGGCCGTCACGAACACCGAGCCGTCCTTCGTGACGGCCCCCTCGAGCGTGAGATCGCTCGAGGGACGGTCGATCGAAAGGTCGCCGGCACCGGTGAGGGTGATGGCGGCCACCGAGAACTGGTCGAGGAGGGCGGTGAGGGGCTTAAAAGCCTGATCATCCAGGCCGCGCTTCGCGGAGAGCTGGGCGACGCCGCCGATCGTGGCCACGGCGGTCGTGCCGCCGAGGTTCGGCGTGAAGACAACCTCCGGCGCCACGGCGTACCCGGCCCCCGGATTGGTCACCGTCACCGCCCCGACGCCGCCGCCGGCGAGGGTCGAGGTGGCGAGGGCACCGGTGCCGAAGGGGACGATCGTCACCGTCGGCGGCGTGGTGGCGCTGTAACCGGAGCCGTTGTCGGTGATGCGGATGCTCGACACGGCTCCCGTGACCGGGTCGAGGTTCGCCACGCCGGTCGCGCCGGACCCGACGGGGGAGAGGATGACGTCCGTGGTGGCCGGGTTGTAGCCCGAACCGCTGCTCGTGAGCGTGATCCCGGTGACGACGAAGGTCGTGGCGGCGGTCGCCGTGGCCTGCTGCGATGCGCCGCCGCCGGTGAAGGTCACCGTCGGGGTCCCGGTGTAGCCGGAACCGGGTTCGAGGATCGTGACGCCGGTGACGAAGCCGTTGTCGACGGTGGCGACGGCCTTGGCACCGCTGCCACCGCCGCCCGAGATCGTCACGGTCGGGGCCGACGTGTAGCCGCTGCCGGCGCTGGCGAGCGTGATCGTCGTCACCCCCTGCGAGGTGGTGGCGAGGGCCTGGGCGCCCTTGCCCGAGCCGGAGCGGTCGACGATCGTGACGGTGGGCTCCTTGACGTAGCCCCGCCCGTGCGTCGACAGGTTGACCGAGGTGATCGCCCCCAGACCGTCCACCGAGACGGCGCTCGAGGTGGCCCCGCCGCCGGATGCCACCGGCACGAGCGAGACGGTCGTGGTGGCGGGATCGTAGTCGGTGCCGGGCACGTCGACGACGATCCGGTCGACGAGTTGCTCCACCCCCCCGCTGACGACGGCACCGGTTCCGGTGGTGTCGTTGACGGTCACCGTGGCGGTCGTGTAGCCGGAGCCCGGCTGGACCGCGCGGTAGCCGACGACGGTGTAGCGCGTGTCGACGAACGTCGGCACGGCGCCCGACCCGCTGCCGCCGACGACGGCGCTGGGGCGGGTGGTGTATCCGGAGCCGGCCCGGTAGACGACGGCGCTCGTGATCCCGCCGTCGATGTCGACGGCGGTGACGCGGTAGACCGCGCCGTCGC
>CAZMOU010000121.1:0-6773 GCA_964567835.1 uncultured Chitinophaga sp.
GTCTTGGATGACGGCCAGACGATCAGTGGCGTGGCGCGCGATCTCGATCTGACCGCCAATTCCCTCCGGTTGTGGGTGGATCGCGCGCGTGCCGATCGCATGCAAGGCAAGACCGGGCTCACCACGGCCGAGCGCGAGGAGTTGCAGCGGCTGCGCAAAGAAAATCGGCAATTGCGCATGGATCGCGAGATCCTAAAAAAAGCCGCGGCCTTCTTCGTGAAAGACCAGGACTAAAGTTCGCCTGGATTCTGACGGAGAAGGCCCACTTTCCCGTGCCGGCGTTGTGCCGCAATCTCGGGGTGACGCGCAGTGGCTTCTACGCGTGGCAAACGCGCCCGCCATCCGCCCATCAGTGTCGCGACCAGCAGTTGCGGGTGCGCGTGCAGGCGTCGTTTACGAGCAGCCGACAGGCGTACGGCAGCCCGCGGATTCAGCTCGACCTGCGCGACGAAGGCTTCGCCGTGAGCCGCAAGCGCGTCGTCCGTTTAATGCAAGCGGACGGCCTGGTGGCGCGCGTGCGCAAGCGGTATCGCAGCACGACGATGAGCGAACACGACCAGCCCATCGCTCCCAATGTGCTCGCGCAGCAGTTCGAGGCGGCCACACCGAATCGGCGCTGGGTCGGCGACACGACAGAGTTCCCGATCGGCAGCAGCAAGCTTTACTTCGCCGCGCTGCTCGATCTCTGTTCGCGATTCGTCGTGGGCTGGGCCGTCAGCGCGGTCAATGATCGCCACCTCACGTTGAAAGCCCTCGACATGGCGCTGGCGCGCCGATCGCCGCCGGCTTGAGATCCTCCCGGTAGCGGAGATCGCACAGTTCCCGGGCACGCCCCTCGAGCTTCGCCAGACACTCCACGAGGCGGTCGAGGCGCCGGTGTTCGGCGGCGGGGATCTCGGCGAAGGCCAGCGCCAGGCTCTCCACGGTGGCGGTGTCGAAGGTCAGGCAGGATCGCCGCCGCGACCGCAGCCAGAGGCCGACGCGGTTGCGGGCGATCCCCAACGCCCAGGGCACGAACGGGCGCGCGGCGTCGTAGCGGTCGTACGACTCGATCACCGCCACGGCCACATCCTGGAGGAGGTCGTCACGTTCCCGGAAATCGCGGACGACCGCCGTGAGGAACGCCGCCACCGCCGGCTGGGCCAGGGTCCACTGGCGCGTCACCTGTCGCAGGCGTTCGTCCATCGGGCATCCGGTCGGCGCGGGGACGGAGGGGCTGTCCCCTTGTCTTATCCGCCCCGGGGGAATCGTGACACGAGGGGGGCGGGATTCATGGACGCCCCCCCGCGGGGGTCAGGGGCGAACGGCCCCGTCGACGGGCTCCACCCGGGCCGCCACGCCCCCCGCCGGCCGCAGCCGCCACCAACCGGCGAGCAGGCTCCCGATGCAGGAATGGACCACGCTCGAGATCGCGCAGGGGACCGCGGCGAGCGGCTCGGCGGGAAAGTGCTTCTGGGCGAGGACCACGCCCAGGCCCGAGTTCTGCATCCCCACCTCGATCGAGATCGTCCTGGCGACCGTCTCGTCGAATCCGAAGCCCCGTGCCCAGGCCCATCCCACCGCGAACCCGATCGCATGGACGAGGACCACCGCCGCGAGGAGGCGCGGGCCGGCGGAGCGCACCGCCACGGCGTTCTGGCCGATCACGCTCGCACAGACCAGCGCGATCGTGACCACGCTCACGAGGGGGGCGATCGGCTGCACCCGGCGCACCACCCCGGGCAGCCAGCGGTTCACCGCCACCCCGGCGGCCACCGGGAGGACCACCACCTGGAGCGTGGAGAGGAAGAGGCCGAAGGCATCGACCTCGACGAGCCTGCCGGCGAGGAGCTTCGTGAGCAGCGGCGTGAGGATCACCGCGGCGAGCGTCGTGCAGGTCGTCATCACCACCGAGAGGGCCACGTCGGCACGGGCGATGTAGGTGACGACGTTGGAGGCGGTTCCGCCGGGACAGCAGGCGACGAGGATCAGCCCCACCGCGAAGGGTGTCTCGAGCCCGAGGAGCGTCGCCACGAGCCATCCCGCCGTCGGCATGATGACGAACTGGCCGAGGAAGCCCGCCACGACGGCCCCGGGACGGGAGGCGACGCGACGGAAGTCGTCGAGAGAGAGCCCGATCCCCATGCCGAGCATGATGATCGCGAGCCCGGCCACGATCGCGTCGCCGCGGAACCAGGTGAACAGTGCCGGCTCGACCAGCGCGAGCCCGCAGGCGCCGAGCACCCAGAGGGGAAAGGCGTTGGCGAGCGTGTCGAGGAGCCTCATCGCCGCCGGGCCTCCGCGCCGGGGGAGGCCCGGCGCGGCGCCGCGGCCGCCCCGGAGGGACGCGACGGGGCGGGCCGCCCGATGAACAGCACGTGCGTGGCCTGCTTGGCGCGGGCATGGGGCACGACCCGCTCCACCTCCACGGCGAAGCCGGAGTCGGCAAGGAGCGCCGCGAAGGCCCGATCCTGGTGCGCCGACCACCAGACGGCCATGCCGTCCCGGGCGAGGGCCCGCCGCACCAGCCCCACGCCGGCGGAACGGTAGAGCCGTTCGTTGCTCCCCACCGTGAGCGCGTCGGTGCCGTTGTCGACGTCCATGAGCACCGCGTCGAACGCGACGCGCGGCCGTGCCAGGAGGTCGCCCACGTCACCCTCGAAGACCGTCACGCGGGGATCGGCGAGGCAGTCGGCGGCGAGGCCGAGGGCGGGGTCGCGGTTCCAGGCCACCACTGCCGGGAGGAGCTCGGCCACCGTGACAAGCGCGCCCGGAGGAAGACCCGCGAGAACCGCGCGCAGCGTGAAGCCCATCCCCAGCCCGCCGACGAGCACGCGTGGCCTCGGCATGCCCGCGAGCGCGGCGACGGCGACCTCGCCGAGCCGCTCCTCCGAGCGGTGCTGGCGCGTCGACATCAGCTCCTGCCCCGCCACGCGGATGATCCGGTCGTGATCGTGGGCGAGGAGTTCGAGGCGCGTGCCGTCGGGCGTGGTCGTGGCGGCGAGGAGGCGGGTCGGTTTCATCGGCGCTTCCGTCCCTTGTGCCCGCAGAGCGCGAGCTTGCCGCGCCGATCGAGACGCTTGATCGCGGCCTCGCGGGAAAGCGCCGCGCCGTGCGACCCGGCCGGCTCCCGATGGACGAGCTGCACCGGCAACCGGCTCCGCGTGTAGCGCGACGCGGTGCCGGCGGCGTGCGCGGCGAGGCGCCGGTCGAGGTCGACGGTGATCCCGGTGTAGAGCGAGCCGTCGCGGCAGCGCAGCATGTAGACGGTCCAGGGTTTCACGCGATCCGTCGTCCTGCCGGGCACGGGTCGGGGTCGGGGTGGTGCGAGTGTAGCGGTTCACGCCCGCGCGCCTGCCGCCTCCGGTGGCGGACAGGGCCCCGCTCCGCGTATCCTGACCCACTTCGGGACCCGGGGGAACGCGCAGGAGGGCCACCGCATGAACACCCAACGAGCCGACCGGCTCCGTCCTGCCGCCGTGGCCGCCCTGCTGGCCGCCGCCCTGCTCGGCGCCGCGCCCGGCGCGATCGCGGCCGACGGCGCGCCGACGTTCCGGGCCGGATTCGCGGAGCGGGACGTCAGCCCGGCGGTGGGGGACGAGGCGCCCGGAGGCTACGGCAAGTCGCGGCACGCCGCCTTCCACGATCCCTGCAAGGCGCGGGCGGCGGTGTTCGACGACGGCGTCACGGTGGTGGCGATCGTCGGTCTCGACGCGCTCCTCATCCGCAAACCGACCGTGGCCGAGGCGCGGAGACGGATCGCCGAGCGCACCGGGATCGCGCCCGATCGCGTCATGATCGCCGCCTCCCACTCCCACTCCGCCGGACCGACCGGGATGATCCTGCCGGGGGAGTTCGACGGCGATTCGGAGCTCGTGCGGTCGCTCGCCTACGACAAGACCGTCACCGCGAACCCCGAATACCTCGAGAAGGTGATCGAGGGGATCGCCGCGGCCGTCACCGAGGCCTTCGAGCGCCGGGCGGACGCCCGGGCCGCCGCGGGCTACGGCCTCGCCGAGGGGGTGGCCTTCAACCGGCGCTTCCGGATGCGGAACGGCTTCACGATGACCCATCCGGGCGTGGGCAATCCCGACATCGTCTCGGTCGCCGGCGGCGTCGATCCCCAGGTGGGGGTGCTGGGGAGCTGGAACGCCGCGGGGGAGTGCGAGGGCGTCGTCGTCAACTTCGCCTGCCACGCCACCACCGGGCCCGGGGGGATCTCGGCCGACTACGTCCACCATCTCGAGCGCACGCTCCGGGGTGCCCTCGGCGACCGGTGCATCGTCGTCTTCACCGCGGGGATGGCGGGCGACGTCACGCAGGTCGACAACCGGAGCCGCTTCGCCCATCCGCAGTTCGGCGACCCGGCCGCGCGGCGGCTCGGTGCGGCGGTGGGGGCGGCGGCCGCGAGGGCCCTTCTCCAACTCGAGCCCTCCGCCGGGGCGCTCGTGCCGCTGGCCGCGGCGGGGAGGACGCTCGAGATCCCGCGCCGCGTGCCGAAGCCGGAGCGCGTCGCCAAGGCGCGGGCCCTCGTCGAGCTCCCGGCCGACGCGAAGGTCGACCCCACGGAGTGGACCTTCGCCAAGGAACTCGTCCTCCTCGACGCCCGGCTCGCGCGCGAGCCGGTGGCGCCGGTCGAGGTGCAGGCCCTCCAGATCGGGCCGGCGGTGTTCCTCTCCTGTCCGGCGGAGTACTTCGTCGACTACGGCCTCGAACTCAAGGCCGCCGGGCCGTTCCCGGTCACCTTCCCGGTGTCGCTGGCCAACGATTGCGTGGGGTACGTCCCCACCGAGGACGCCCTCGGTCCCCGCGGCGGTGGCTACGAGACGCGTCTCACGAGCTACTCGAACCTCGTCCCCTCCGCGGGGCGCACGATCTGCGACGCCCTCAAGGAACTCGCCGCCGGACTGAAGCCGGGAGTCGTGCCCATCGCCGCGCCCGCGCCCCCCTTCCAGGGCCAGCCCTGGAGCTACGGCAACCTCCCCCCCGAACTCGACTGATCCTTCCCGCCTCCGCACCCCTCGAGGAACCGTCCCATGCCCCGGATCTCGCGCCGCTCGCTCCTCCGCCATGCCACGCTCACCGGCATCGCCCTGCCGCTGGTCGGCTCGCCCCGGATCCTCCGCGCCGCCGCCAACGACCGGCTCCGGCTGGCCGGCATCGGCGTCGGCGGCATGGGGGGCGCCGACCTGGCCTCGCTCGCCTCCCACCCGCACGTCGAGGTGGTGGCGCTGTGCGACGTCGACTCGGGGAACCTGGCCGCAGCCGGCGAGAAGCATCCCTCCGCCAAGCGATTCGCCGACTTCCGGAGGATGTTCGACGAGTTTCACGGATCCATCGACGCCGTCCACGTCTCCACCCCCGACCATACCCACGCCCCGGCGGCGATGACGGCGCTCAATCATGGCAAGCACGTCTACTGCCAGAAGCCGCTCACGCACGACGTGCACGAGTCGCGCCAACTGCGGGCGGTGGCGGCCGCGAACCCGAAGCTCGTCACCCAGATGGGGACGCAGATCCACTCGAACACCCAGTACCGCACCGCGGTGAAGCTCGTGCAGAGCGGGATCATCGGCAAGGTGCGCGAGGTCTGCTCCTGGAGCGGCAAGACCTGGGGCTACGACGGGCCCAAGCCGGAGACGGGCCCCGTGCCCGCCACGCTCGACTGGAACCTCTGGCTCGGCACCGCCGCCGAGCGCCCCTACGCCCCGAATCACTACCACCCGGGCAACTGGAGACGCTATTACGACTTCGGCGGCGGCACGATGGGGGACATGGCGATCCACATCCTCGATCCCGTCTTCAGCGCCTTGGAACTCGGGCCCGCGCGGAGCCTGCTCTCGAAGAGCTCCGCCGCGCCCCCCGACTCCTTCGGCATGCAGAACGAGACCCGCTTCGTCTTCCCGGCGGGGAAGTACACGACCGAGGGATTCGCGCTCACCTGGTTCGACGGGGGCCGGATGCCCGACACCTCCGCCTGGCCGCTCGACGCCGGCGACGGCCAGCGTCTCGGCCTCCCTGACCAAGGATCGATCTTCCTCGGCGAGGAGGGGGCGATCCTCCTCCCGCACGTGGCGATGCCGCAGCTGCTGCCGCTCACGAAGTTCGGCAAGACCAAGATCGACGCCGCCCCCGACGGCAATCACTACCACCTCTTCGTCGACGCCTGTCTGGGTGGCGCCCCGACCACCTGCGGCTTCGACTACGCCGGCCCCCTCACGGAGACGGTGCTCCTCGGCACCCTCGCCAACCGCTTCCCCGGCGACGAGCTCCGCTGGCAGCCGGAGGCGATGACGATCCCCAACCACGACAAGGCCGACGCCCTCCTGCGCCGCAGGTACCGGAAGGGTTTCGAAGTGGAAAACCTTTCCTGAGACGGCTGCGAACGGCGCCCCGCTCCACACTCACCGCCAACCCACCGATGAGGTCAGGGACCGGTCCGGGGAGGGGCTCGAAGGAGGGGTCGCCCCTGTCCGGGGAGGCGGCGTCGTCGGCAAGCGACGCCAGGATGGCGGAGCGCAGACGACGTCGAGCGAGCGAAAGGCCATGGATGGCCGAAGCGAGCGTCCGGCGACCCGGGCAGGGGCGACCCCGACCGCGGCGCGACCCTAGCGCACCGAAAGATCGAGACACACAAGCGCCCCGTCGTCGCGGACGAAGAGTCGCCCCCCGGCGAGCGCCGGCAGGGCCCGCACGTTGAGCCCCAGAGGCTTCGCCCGGGCCAGCTCGGCGTACTTCCGCGCGTCGGCCCGCGCCAGCACGATCGTGCCGTCGATGAGGGCCACGACGAGTTT